>JAKOZZ010000276.1 GCA_029779755.1 Pseudomonadota bacterium | reverse complement strand
GAAACTGCGACGTGGTCGCGAAATGCGCGCGCCAGGCGGCACCGTCCCCCGTCTTCTCGACGAAGTGCCCCGATTCGCGCTCGGGGATGAAGTCGCGGAAGATCGGGTGGGCGGTCGTGCGCTCCAGCAGCGCCTGCTCGGAGACCGCAAGCGCGCGGCCGTCGTAGCGATACACGCCGAGGGTCTCGATGTCCTCGGCGGCCAGGAAGCGCAGCTCGTTGAGCAGGCTGTCGGATCCGATCACCGCGACCATGCGCTCGCCGCGGGCGGCGGCCTGCCGGGTCAGGGTGATGAAACCGTCACGCGCGAACCGCGTGCCCTGACGGGCGCTGCCGTCGCGGTCGAAGCTGCGGCCGGCCGAGGCCTCGCCGACGTGCAGGGGGTCCGGCCGCGGCGCCGCGAAGTCGTAGCCGCTGACGGACACGCCGACGCTGCGCGGGTTGGAGCTCGCGACCACGCGTCCGCGGCCGTCGATGACCGCGAGCTCGCGCAGCAGCGGGCTGTGCTGCAGCAGGGCTTCGAGTCGGCGCTGCACCTCCATGGCGTCCTCGCCGGGGGCCCGCAGCGACGCCTGTTCCGCGCGTTCGAGCACCGACTGCATCGTGCCCAGCGTGCGGTCGAGCTCCTTGGACAGCATGCGCGACAGCGTGCGCAGGCGGCTGTCGGCTTCGGCGAGTGCGCTTGCCCGCAGCTGCTGCACGTGCGCGACGGTGGCCAGTCCGACGATCGCGATCAGTGCGACCGCCGCGAACCGGATCAGGGCCTCGAGGCGCGGGAGCGGCGCGCCGATCCGACGCAGCCACCGGGCGAACTTCATTGCGGGACGACGATCGGGTCGAGCTTGTGCGCGCGCGCCGCCGCCATCAGACGGCCGTCGCGCTTGATGTCGGCGACGAAGCGCTCGACGCGGGCATGCCACGCGTCGTCGCCCGGTGCGACGGCGTACGCGTAGCCGAGCGGGTTCACCGGGCGCAGCGGCGCCAGCACGGTCGCCCAGTCGGCGTTCTCGAGCACGCGCCGGCTGTACGGGAAGTCGGTCATGAACACGTCGATGCGGCCGGCCTGCAGCTCGCGCTCGCGCGTGTTCGGCGGACGCACGGCCACCAGCTCCGCGTGCTTGAGCGTGGCCTTCATCACCGGCTCCATGAACGTGCCGGCCTGCACGCCCACCACGCGGCCATCCCGGTCGATGTCGTCCCAGGTGCGCACGGTGGGATGGGTGCGGGTGGTGACCGCGTAGATGTCGCTGCGCAGGTAGGGCTGAGTGAAGCGGATCTTCGCGGCGCGCTCGGGCAGCATCCCCACGCCGAACATCGCGACGTCGCACCGGTCTTCCAGCAGGTCGGGAATCAGCCTGGGGAAGCTCGAGTCGACGTAGCTGATGCGCACCCCGAGGTCCCTGGCGAACTGCGCGGACAGGATCTGGTCGATGCCGGTCAGCTCGCCGCTCTTCGGGTTGCGGAACGTGATGCCGTAGTAGTCGGGCCAGATGCACACGCGCAGTTCACCGGCGGTGCGGATCCGCTCGAGGCGGTCGCGCGTGCCCTGCGCAGGTGCGGCGTCGGCGAGCCGCGGCAGGCCGAAGGCGAAGCCCAGGCCGAGCCACAGGGCGGTGACGAGGAGGAAACGCACGAGGTTCTCCGGAGTGGGGCGTGCACGGGCCGTGCGGACGGATGTCGCGGCGTGCCGAGCGTGCAGTGGATCCGGAAGTGTCCCGCCCCTGCGCGCGCGCGGGCGCACGCGGCCGACGGCCGCATGGGTCGGGCCGACGGGCGGCAGCGCAGTCACGCCCCCGCGTGCGCGTGAACGGTCCGATCGGCCGCTCGGCGTGTGCGGAGCGCGCCGACCGTTCGGCGCGCGCGAGGCGCTCGAGGCGCTCGAGGCGTCCGGACCGCTCAGTCCCGAGCGGTCGCGTCCTGCACGATCGTGCCGTCGGCGCGCCAGGCGTCCAGGGCGCCGGCGTCGAAGCCGGCTTCGGTCAGCACGGCGAGCGTGTGCTCGCCGATGCGCGGCGCTGCGGTCACCGGGCGCCGCAGCGCGTGCGCCGGTGCGCCCGGGTAGGGCAGCGTGCCCAGCCCGGGCTGCTCGAGCGCCTGGAACGTGCCCAGGTGCGCGGCCTGCGGATGCGCGACCAGCCCGGCGTAGTCGCGCACCGGCGCATGCAGCACGTCGTGGCGGGTGAGCACGTCGAGCCAGTGGGCCGTCGGGTGCCGGCCGATGTCGGCGGCGACCGCGGCGTTGATCGCAGCCGCGTTCTCGAGCCGGCGCGCCGCGTCGGCGAACCGCGCGTCGGTCAGCCACTCGGGCCGGCCCAGCGCCTTCGTCAGCTTCTCGAACTGCGCGTTGTTCAGGGTCACGATGGTGATCAGTCCGTCGGCGGTCGGGTACACGCCGTTCGGCGCGCTGGCGGCCTTGGCCGTGTGCCCCGGCGCGATCGACTGCTCCATCAGGTTGTAGATCTGCAGCGCCACGCACGACTCGAACAGGTTGAGTTCGACGTGGGTGCCGACGCCGGTGCGCGCCTGCCGATACAGCGCAGCGCAGGCCGCCTGCGCGCCGTACAGGCCGGTGGCCGCGTCGACCACCAGCATGCCGATGCGGCGGGGCTCGCCCTGCGCGTCGCGGTTCGCGTGCATCAGCCCCGAGTCGGCCTGCAGCACCGAGTCGGTGGCCGGCGCGCCGGACATCGGGCCGTGCTCGCCGTAGCCGCTGATCGACACGTACACGAGTCCGGGCCGCTCGGCCATCATGCGTGCCGGCCCGATGCCCAGCCGCTCGGCCACGCCGGGACGGAAGTTCTGCACGATCACGTCGGCCCGCGCAGCGAGCGCGCGCAGCACGCGCTGCCCGTCCGCACGGGCGGCGTCCACGCACACGGATTCCTTGCCGGCGTTGTAGGCGACGGTGAGGGCGTTGAACTGGCCGCGCACGGCACCCACGCCGCGCCCCCAGTCGCCTGCGGGCGGCTCGACCTTGATCACGCGCGCGCCCTGCTGCCACAGCAGGTGGGCACAGTACGGCCCGGCGATGCCCTGGCTGATGTCCAGCACGGTGAGGTCGGCGAAGGGCAGCGGCAGCGGGGTGTTCGTGCGGGTCATGGCGGTCGGATCGGTCTGATGTCCCGGGGATGTTAGCGCGCCCGTGTACCCTTGCGGGTTCGATGAATCCCGACGCACACACGATCTGGCGCGGGCCGCGCTGGGCGCTGGCCATCCTGCTGGCCGCGCTCGGCATGCTCGGGCCCTTCTCGATCGACACCTACCTGCCCGCGTTCGCGGGCATCGCCCGCTCGATCGGCGCGTCGCCGGCCGAGATGCAGCAGACGCTGTCGGCCTATCTGTTCGGGTTCGCCTTCATGAACCTGTTCCATGGCGCGCTGTCCGACAGCTTCGGGCGCCGGCCGGTGGTGCTGACCGGGCTTGCCGTGTTCACCGCCGCGTCGATCGGCTGCGCGCTCGCCTCCAGCATCGGCACGCTGGTGCTGTTCCGCGCGCTGCAGGGCCTGTCGACCGGCGCCGGCATCGTCGTCTCGCGGGCGGTGATCCGCGACATGTTCCCGCCCGACCAGGCGCAGCGGATGATGTCGCAGGTGACGATCTTCTTCGGTGTGGCGCCCGCACTGGCGCCGATGGTCGGCGGCTGGCTGTTCGTGCATGCCGACTGGCACAGCATCTTCTGGCTGCTGGCCGCGATCGGCGTGCTGCTGTTCACGGCGAACTGGCGCTACCTGCCCGAGACGCTGCATCTCGACCATCGTCAGCCGTTCAATCCGCGCCACCTGATGCGCGGCTACCTCGCGCTCGGGTCCAGCCCGCGCTTCCTGCTGCTGGCGCTGGCCAGCGGCGTGCCGTTCAACGGCATGTTCCTCTACGTGCTGTCGGCACCCGCGTTCCTGGGCGAACACATGGGCCTGGCGCCGACCGAGTTCTTCTGGTTCTTCATGCTGACGATCGGCGGGATCATGGGCGGCGCGTGGACGAGCGGCCGGCTCGCCGGCCGCATCGAGCCCAAGCGCCAGATCCGCTACGGCTTCTCGGTGATGCTGTCGATGTCCCTGCTGAACCTGGTCACGAACCTGCTGTGGACACCACAGCCCTGGTGGGCGCTGCCGCCGCTGGGGCTGTTCGCGTTCGGATGGGCGCTGATGGTGCCGGTCGTCACCCTGATGGTGCTCGACCTGTTTCCCGAGCGCCGCGGCATGGCCTCGTCGCTGCAGGCCTTCATCGGCAGCACGGCCAACGGCCTGGTCGCCGGCGTGATCGCCCCGCTGGTGATGCACTCGACGGCCGCGCTGGCCGTGACCTCGACCCTGCTGATGAGCGTCGGGCTGGTGGCCTGGCGGGTGGTGCGGCACCGCTGGCCCGAGACCGGCCGCGCCCACGCGCACTGAGCGCCACCACGCACGTTGCCGAGCGCCGGCGCGGGCGCTACCCTCTGGCCCTCTGAACCGGAAGGGAGCGCATCGCCATGAAGATCCAGCAGATCCATCACGTGGCCTACCGCTGTCGCGACGCCAAGGAAACGGTCGAGTGGTATCGCACGCACCTGAACATGGACTTCGTGCTGGCGATCGCGGAGGACCGCGTGCCGTCCACGCACGCGCCCGACCCCTACATGCACCTGTTCCTGGACGCGGGCAACGGCAACATCCTGGCGTTCTTCGAGCTGCCCAATTCCCCCGAGATGGGCCGCGACCCGAACACGCCGGAATGGGTGCAGCACATCGCCTTCCAGGTCGAGAACGAACAGGTGCTGCACGACACCAAGGCGCGCCTGCAGGCGGCCGGCATCGACGTCGTCGGTGTCACGGATCACGTGATCTTCAAGTCGATCTACTTCTTCGACCCCAACGGGCACCGGCTCGAGCTCGCGACCAACACCGCCACGCCCGACATGAAGGCGCGTCTCGACGCGGTGAAGTGGCCGATGCTCGAGGAATGGTCGCGCACGAAGCGCGCGCCGCGTCACGCCGCCTGGCTGCACGAGGGGGAACTGTCCGGCGTCGCGGACGACTGACGTGCACGCCACCTATCGGTATCCGGAGTACGCGTGGCGCCGCTCGCCCGAGCAGGACGGCCGCACGGCGCGTCACCCGGTCGTGATCGTCGGTGCCGGCCCGATCGGCCTGACCGCAGCGCTCGACTGCGCGCGACGCGGCATCCCTGCGGTGGTGCTCGACGACAACAACACGGTCAGCGTCGGATCGCGCGCGGTCTGCTACGCCAAGCGCCCGCTCGAGATCCTCGACCGGCTCGGCTGTGGTGCCCGGCTGGTGGACAAGGGGGTGCGCTGGAACGTCGGCAAGGTCTTCTTCCGCGACGACCTCGTCTACGCGTTCGACCTGCTGCCGCAGCCGCATCACAAGATGCCGGCGATGATCAACCTGCAGCAGTACTACCTGGAGGAGACGCTGGTCGACGCCTGCGTCGACAGCGGGCTCGTCGACCTGCGCTGGAAGCACAAGGTGGTCGGCCTGCGCCAGGACGACACCGGCGTGGTGCTGCAGGTCGACACGCCCGACGGGCCGTTCGCGCTGCAGGCCGACTGGGTGATCGCCTGCGACGGGGCGAACAGCGACGTGCGTTCGATGGTCGGCGCGCAGTTCACCGGCAAGTACTTCCAGGACCGCTTCCTGATCGCCGACGTGGTGATGAAGGCCGAGTTTCCCGCCGAGCGCTGGTTCTGGTTCGACCCGCCCTTCCACCGCGGCCAGTCGGTGCTGCTGCACAAGGAGTGCGACAACGTCTGGCGCATCGACTTCCAGCTCGGATGGGACGCCGATCCCGAGGTCGAGCGGCAGCCCGAGCGGGTGATCCCGCGCATCCGCGCGATGCTGGGCGATGCGGTCGACTTCGATCTCGAATGGGTGTCGATCTACCAGTTCGCCTGCCGGCGCATCGACCGGTTCCGTTACGGGCGGGTGCTGTTCGCCGGCGACGCGGCGCATCAGGTCTCGCCGTTCGGTGCGCGCGGCGCGAACACCGGCATCCAGGACGTCGACAACCTCGTCTGGAAGCTCGAGCTGGTGCTCGACGGCGCGGCGCCCGTCGCGCTGCTCGACAGCTACGACGCCGAGCGTGGCGTGGCGGCCGACGACAACCTGCTGAACTCCACCCGGTCCACCGACTTCATCACCCCGAAGAACCGCGCCAGCCGGCGGTTCCGTGACGCGGTGCTCGCGCTGGCCGCGCACGCGCCGTTCGCCCGGCCGCTGATCAACAGCGGGCGGCTGTCCACCCCGACCCCGTACCGCGACTCCGCGCTGAACACGCCGGATGCCGAGCCGTTCGACGGCGACATGCGCCCGGGCACGAACTGCGTGGATGCGCCCGTGGTGCGCGCGGGGCAGTCCGGCTGGCTCCTCGAGGCCATCGGCGACGGGTTCACCGTGCTGGTGTTCGGCCCGGCGCCGGACGGCTGCGACGGCGCACCGCCCGCCTGTGGCGCCGTGCGGGCCCGCGTGCTCGTCGTCGGACGCGACCTGGTCGATGCGCAGGGTGTGCTCGCGCAGCGCTACGACGCCCGTCCGGGCACCACCTACCTGATCCGGCCGGACCAGCACGTGGCCGCGCGCTGGCGCAGCTTCGACCGTGCGGCGGTCGAGACCGCGCTGCGCCGCTGCCTGGCGGCATGACGCTGCACCGCGTCCCCGAAGCGCACCCACGACGATTGCCGAGCCCCGACCATGCCGCTGATCCGCACCCCCAACATTCCCGACCCCGACGGGTTCTACGAAGCCCTGATCGACAGCCAGCGTCTGCTCGACGACACGCAGGCCGAAGCGATGAACGCGCGCCTGATCCTGATCCTGGCCAACCACATCGGTGACCGTGCAGTGCTGGACGAGGCCCTGCGCCTGGCACGCGACAGCCAGCGTCCCGACGAGGGCGCGCAGGGATGCTGAGTTCGGGCGGCGTGCCGGCCGCGGTGGCGGTCATCTCCCTCGGCGCAGCCGCGGGGGCGGTGCTGCGCTGGCTGCTGGGCACCTGGCTGAATGCGCTGCTGCCGTCGCTGCCCCCGGGCACGCTGGCCGCGAATCTCGTGGGCGGCTACCTGATCGGCGTGGCGCTGGCGGTCTTCGCGCAGCATCCGGGCCTGGCGCCCGAGTGGCGCCTGCTGGTGATGACCGGGTTCCTCGGTGGCCTCACCACGTTCTCGACCTTCTCGGCCGAGGTCACCCACCTGATCCAGCAGGGGCGCATGCTGTGGGCGTGCGCGGCCATCGGCGCGCATCTGTTCGGCTCGCTGGCGATGACCGCGGCCGGTCTGGGCACGGTGGCCCTGCTGCGGCGGGTGTGACCGGCCGGGGGCGGTTCACCAGCCGCCGAAGCGGGGCCACTGCGCCGCGACGGCGCCCTGCGCGTCGAGCACGTGGTAGCGGTCGAACTGCGCGGCGGTGGCGCAGGCGTGGTTCGGCAGGATGCGCAGCACCGCGCCCACCGGCAGGTCGAGCCGACGGGTGGGGTCGCCCGAGCGGTGCGCGATCGTGCCGTGCTCCTGGTTCGCGGCCACGACGATGAAGCCGTCGAGCGGTCGTCCCCGTGCGTCGCACACGAGGCCGTAGCCCTGGTCGACCGGCTGGCCCGCCGTGCCACGGTCCCGCGACAGGGCCATCCACCCGGCGTCGACGAGCGTCCAGCCCTTCTCGGCACGATGGCCGACGACGGTGGTCTCCACCGACAGCGCGATGTCGTCCGCCGCACACACGCCGAGTCCGGCCATCACCAGGTCGAAGAACACGTACACGCCGGCGCGCACCTCCGTCACGCCGCCGAGGTCGCGCGCGAACAGCGCGGTCGGGGTCGATCCCACGCTCACCACCGGCGCGGCATGGCCGGCGGCACGCAGGCGCTGTGCGGCGTGCACGGCGCCCGCCCGCTCCTGCTCGGCCATCGCGCGCAGCGCGTCGTCGCCGCGGCAGTCGTAGGCGCCGCCGGCGTGGGTGAGCACGCCCTGCAGGCGGGCCGGACCGTCGGCGAGCACGGCGGCGATCGCCAGCAGCGCCGGATCGTCGGGACGCACGCCGGCACGATGGTCGTCGGTGTCGATCTCGATCAGCACCTGCGGCGCACGCGCGTCGCCGGCCACGGCGTCGCGCACCGCGCGGGCGGCCTCGACGCTGTCCAGGATGAGCGTGAGGTCGATGCCGCGCGCGACCAGCGCCCGGGCGTGGGCCAGCTTGTTGGGCGTGATGCCGACCGCGTAAGTGATGTCGGTGAACCCGTGCGAAGCGAACGTGTCGGCCTCGCGCAGCGTCGACACGGTGATTGGTCCGGTCGGCGCGCCGAGCATCGCGCGGGTCACGTCCAGGCTCTTGGCCGTCTTCACGTGGGGGCGGAAGCGGGGGCCGAGCGCACGGACGCGGTCGCGCATACGCACGCAGTTCGCCTGCATGCGGGCGGCGTCGAGGAGCAGCCGCGGCGTTTCGGCGGCGTCGAGAGCATTGGTCGTCATCGGTGTGCTCGCTTTCATCGAACGGGATCGTCGAACTAGAACCCGAGGGCCTCGCCCGCGCCCAGCAGCGTGGCCACGCCCAGCCCGGCGAAGCTCGCGGCCGCGATGCCGTGCACGACGCGTACCGGCATGCGGTGCGCGATGCGGTCACCCAGCAGCACGGCCGGCACGTTGGCGATCATCATGCCCAGCGTGGTGCCGGCGACCACGCTGGCGAAGGCCTGGTACTGGGCGGCCAGCGCGATCGTCGCGATCTGCGTCTTGTCGCCCATCTCGGCGAGGAAGAACGCCAGCA
>JAKOZZ010000243.1 GCA_029779755.1 Pseudomonadota bacterium | reverse complement strand
CATGCGCACCGGCGTGCCGGCCAGCGTCAGGGGCTGCGTGGCGCCGGGCTGCTCGGTCTCGACCAGCATGCCGCGCGCGCGGAAGTGCGGGTTGGCGAAGATGTCGGCGGCGCTGAACACCGGGCCGAACGGGATCTCCCCGCCCAGCAGCTCGGTCAGCTCCTGCTTGGTGTACTGCCGGGTCCAGTCGGCCACCATCGCGTCGACCTCGGCGCGGCGTGCCACGCGGTCTTCCTTGGTCAGGTAGCGCGGGTCGGTGGCCAGCTCGGGGTGGCCCATCCGCTCGACGAACGGCACCCAGAACCGGTCGTTGGGCACGCCCAGGCTCACGTAGCCGTCCTTCGCCGGGAACAGGCCGAACGGGCTCAGCAGCGGATGGCCGTTGCCTTCGGGGCCCGGTGCCTTGCCCGAGGTGCTGTACTGGTAGACGATGCGCTCGCACACCGCGAGCACGCCGTCGACCATCGCCACGTCGACGAACTGCCCGCGCCCGGTGCGCTGCGCGTGCCAGCACGCCGACATCACGCCGAACGCGAGGAACATCGCCGGCACGATGTCGCCCAGGCCGGGGCCGATCTTGGTCGGCGGTCCGCCCGGCACCGGGCCGGTGATGCCCATCATGCCGCCCATCGCCTGCGCCACCGGGTCGTAGGCCGGCCAGTCGGCGTAGGGGCTCTCGCCGCAGCGGGGGTCGCCGAAGCCGCGCAGCGACCCGTAGACGAGCTTCGGGTTCAGCTCGGCCAGCGTCTCGTAGCCGAGCCCGAGCCGCTCCATCACGCCGGCGCGGTAGTTCTCGATCAGCGCATCGGCCTTCTTCACCATGCGCAGCAGCGCGCGCTTGGCCGAGGGCTTCTTCAGGTCGAGGACCAGCGAGTCCTTGTTGCGGTTGACCGAGCCGAAGTACGCGCCGTAACCGCCCTCGTCGATGGTCAGCGCGCCCGGCAGGTGCGGTCCGCCGCGCCGGGTGTTGTCGCCCCCCGGCGGCTCGATCTTGATCACGCGCGCGCCCTGGTCGGCCAGCATCGCGGTGGCGTACGGGCCGGCCAGCATCTGGGTCAGGTCGAGCACGACCATGCCGTCGAGCGCGCCGAACGAAGGGCGGGGCGTGCTCATCGCTGTGCCCAGTGGCTCCGGCGCTTGAGCAGCACGGTGCGCTCGGCCTGCACGCAGAGCTTGTCGTCCTGGTTCACGCCGTAGTGACGGAAGCGCACGATGCCCGCGTCCTCGCGGTCGGCGTCCGTCTTCTCGAGCACCTCGCTGTACGCGTACAGCGTGTCGCCGTGGAACACCGGATTGGTCAGGCGGATCTTGTCCATGCCGAGCTCGCGCAGGCACTGCTCGGCGGTGTCCTGAGCCGCCAGACCCAGCACCATCGACAGGTTGATCCCGCCGAAGACGACCACGCCGCGGTTGCCGAAGATGCCGTGGCCGGCGGCCTTGCGCATCACGTCGTCGTTGAAGTGGCCTTCGGCGGTGTTCATCACCATGTTGGTGATCTGCACGTTCTCGACCGCGGTGATGGTCTTGCCGCGCGCGTGGCGGATCAGCGCTCCGACGACGAAGTCCTCGAAGTAGTTGTCGGGGCTGGTCAAGGTGGCGAGCTTCATGCCCGGCCCCCCTTCGAGCCCATCAGCTTCTCGAACGCGCGCTCGGAGATCATCGCCTCCAGCTCGGACTTGCCGAGCAGGTTGTTGGCGATGATGCGCTGCTGGATCTCGGAGGTGCCCTCGAAGATCTTGGTCAGGCGGGCGTCACGCCAGTAGCGCTCGATCGGGAACAGCTTCGTGTAGCCGGCGCCGCCGAAGATCTGCAGCGCTTCCGACGTCACCCGCTCGGCCATCTCGGAGGCGAACAGCTTCACCATCGACGCCTCCTTGTCGCAGCGGCGGCCCTGGTCGATCTCGCTGCACACGAAGTACAGCAGCTGCCGCGCGGCCTCGATCTCGGTGGCCATCGTGGCGATCTTGAAGCGGATCGCCTGGTACTCGGCGATCGGCATGCCGAACTGCTTGCGGTCCTTCGCGTAGGCGATCGCGTCTTCCAGCGCGCCCTGCGCCAGCCCGATCGAGCGGGCCGCCGTGTGCGCGCGCGCCGTCTCCAGCCCCTTGGCCATCAGCAGGAACGCCTCGCCCGGCTTGCCGATCAGGTTCTGCTTGGGCACGCGCACGCCGTCGAGCGCCAGCTCGAAGGTCTTCCAGCCGAAGTAGCCGATCTTCGGAATCGGATTGCCGACCATGCCTTTCGGGAACGTGCCGCGGGGCTTTTCGATCAGGAAGCACGAGATGCCGTGCCAGCGCTTCTCGCCGCTGGGCGGCGGCGACGTGCGCGCGAAGATCGTCAGGTAGTCGGCGCCGTCGGCGAACGTGCACCAGTACTTGTTGCCGGTGAGCACCCACTCGTCGCCCTCGAGCACCGCGCGGCACGAGATCGACGCCAGGTCCGAGCCGGTGTCGGGCTCGGAGAGCGCGCTGGCGTTCAGGAACTCGCCGCGCACCACCTTCGGCAGGAACTTCGCGCGCATCTCCTCGGGCATCGACGACTTGATCCAGCCCCCCTGGGCGCGCGCCACGATCGACGCCACCGACATCCATCCGCGCGCGAGCTGCTCGCAGATCAGGCAGTACTCGAATGCGCCCAGGCCCAGCCCGCCGTACTTCTCGTCGATGGTGATGCCGAAATAGCCCATGTCGGCCAGCTTCTGGCGCAGCTCCATCGGGATCTCGCCGTCCGGGCCATCGAGCCGGTTGGCCACCGGCAGCACTTCGCGCATCGTGAAGTCACGCGCCGCGTCGCGGATGATGCGACGCTCCTCGGTCATGTATCCCTGTCCATCCTGCGACATGTTCAGCCCCTCATGCGTACGAGATTCGATCGTTTGAACGTGACCACTTCCTCGCCGCGCTCGTTGGCGCCGCGGGTGTGCCAGGTCACGATGCCGAAGCCGGGCCGGTTGCCCGCTTCGCGTTTGGCAATCACCTCCGAGCGCGCGTACAGCGTCTCGCCCGGATAGACGTCCTTCAGGTAGGACAGCTCCTCCACGCCCAGGAACGGGCCGCCGCCCTCGGACAGGTCTTCCACCGACAGTCCGAACACCGTGTTGAACACCAGCAGCGGGTTGACCGGCGTGGTGGGGTGCCCGTGGGCGATCGCGTAGGCGCGGTTCGTGTAATGCGGGTTGTAGTGCAGCGTCAAAGTGCTGAACAGCGTGTTGTCGGCCTCGGTGACGGTGCGGCCCCAGTGGTGGACGTACTGCTGTCCGACCTCGAAATCCTCGTAGCGGTGGCCGCGGGGCCACAGACGTGCGTCGGCCTTCAGACGTTCGACGGTCGCGTCGTTCGGGTTCATCGAATTGCCTCGATCAGGGGGTTCAGGGACGGCGCACGCTCGAGCGTGTGGATCGCCGTGACGAGTCGTTCGTAGCGGTCGGCGCCGATCACCGGCGCGGCGATCGCGCGGCCCTTGGCGACCAGGCGCGACCACTGTGCGTCGAGGTCGCTCCAGGGTTCGCCGACGTCGGCCATGGCTTCGAGCGTGCGGCCGTCGCGCGTGCGCAGCACCACGCGCGCCGCATGGGGGCCGACCGAGCCGGGGGCGCCCACCTGCAGCGACACGCGGCGGCGCGCCTGCGCCAGGCGCGGATCCTGCGCGGTGGCTTCGTCGTAGAGCGCGAGGTCGGCGGTGTCGGCGCCGTCGAGCGCCAGCGCCGCCAGGTGGCGGATGGAGAACTTCACGTTCAGGCCGGTGCGCGGCTCGTCGATGTCGCACACGCCCCGGTGGTTGCCGGCGACGTGGATCGTCATCGCGTCCAGCGCGTCCAGCGCCAGCCCGTGCTGCTCACGCAGCGTGCGCACGGCTTCGATCGTGGGGTGCGTGAGGTAGCACGACGCGTGGTATTTGAAGAGGGCGCTCTCGATCGCGAAGCTGCGCGACGTGTCGATGCGATCGCGCCAGGCGACGGCGCCGGGCACCTGCGTGTGCGCGAAGCCCTGTGCGCACTCCAGCGCCGACTCGTGCGCGGTGAAGCCGCGGGCCGCCAGCCGGGCGGCCAGCAGGCCGTTGGCGGCGGCGCGCCCGGCGTGCAGCGGCTTGGCCATCGTGCCGAAGTTGCACTTCAGACCGGCGGCCTCGGTGGCCGCCAGACCGAAGGCCGTGCGCGTGCGGGCCGCGTCCAGCCGCAGCAGGCTGGCCGCGGCGGCGGCCGCACCGAAGGTGCCGATCGTGCCGGTGGTGTGGAAGCCGAGCTGATAGTGCGCCGCACCGAGCGATTCGCCCAGGAACGCCTGCGCCTCGAAGCCGACGACCAGCGCGCGCAGCAGCTGCTCGCCGGAGGCGCCGGTCAGCTGCCCCAGCGCAAGCGCTGCCGGCGCGATGGGGGCGGTGGGGTGTCCGACGGTGCGCGACGACACGTCGTCGAAGTCGAGCGCGTGGCCGGCGGAGCCGTTGATCAGCGCCGCCTCGATCGGCCCGACCGCCCCGCCGCGGCCCACCAGCGCGCAGGCGCCGTCGGCGCGCGCCGGGTATTCCTCGGCGAGCATGTCGACCAGCGGTTCGCGGCTGCCCGCGATCGTGACGGCCAGCCAGTCCAGCAGGGTGTGCTTGGCCCAGGTGCGCGCCCGGTCGGAGGTGGACGCCGGGTCGTCGCCGGCCACCCAGGCCGCGAGTGTGGCCGTGGCGGCGACGCCGGCAGTGACAGCCGTCGCATCGTTCATGTGGGGTCTCCTTGCCATCCGTCCCCCGTCGGCGCGGGGTGGACGGACAGTATCCGGCGCGCCAACACGCCGAGGCGATCACATATGTGATGACCGGGTGCGATCATGGTGTCGTCATCCATTCATCATGGATGTGATGGCGACCGGATGGCAGGCGATGCAGGATCGTGCATCCGTCAACGAATCCCAGGAGCGATCCCGCATGAGCACGCGTCCCCAGCGCCCACGCCGATCCGCGATGTACGTCCCCGCCATCAACGCGCGCGCGGTGGAGAAGTCGCGCACCCTCGACATGGACAGCGTCATCTACGACCTCGAGGATGCGGTCGCCCCCGACATGAAGGCGACCGCACGCGCGCAACTCGTCGCCGCGTTCGACGCCGGCGGCTTCGGTCATCGCGAGACCGTGATCCGCATCAACGCGGCCGACACCGCCGACTACCTGCCCGATCTCGACACGGTGGCGCGCTGCCGCCCGCAGGCGGTGCTGGTGCCGAAGGTGTCGTCGCCCGCCGACCTGGTCGATCTCGCGCAGCGCTGTGCGGCGGCCGGGCTGGGCGAGGGGTTCGGCCTGTGGGCGATGGTCGAGACCGTCGAGGCCCTGTCGAACCTCGACGCGATCGTCGCGGCCGGCGTCGCGCTCAGCCCGCGCCTGGTGTGCCTGGTGGTGGGCACCAACGACATCGCCAAGGAGACCGGGGTCGATCCCGGTGACGGCCGCCGCTACCTGGTGCCCTGGCTGATGAACGTGGTGCTTGCGGCCAAGCGCCACGGCGTGTGCGTGCTCGACGGGGTGTGGAACGACTTCTCCGACACCGCCGGCTTCGACGCCGAGGCGCTCCAGGGCATGAAGATGGCCATGGACGGCAAGACCCTGATCCACCCGACGCAGATCGGCCCGGCCAACCGCATCTTCTCGCCGTCGGAGGCGGCGGTGGCCGACGCACGCCGCATCGTCGAGGCGTTCCGTCAGCCCGAGCATGCCGGCAAGGGCGTGATCAACCTCGGGGGCAAGATGGTGGAGCGGCTGCACCTGGCGCAGGCCGAGCGGCTGCTGTCGATCGCGGACGCGATCGCGGCGCGCGGCTGAGCCGGCGGCCGCGTGTCGGCACCCGGCCGCGTCCTTGCACTTTGCCGCGGGTCGGCACCCGGCCGCGTCCTGGCACTCTGCCGCGGGTCGGCATCCTGCGCCGTGTCAGCAGGACGCGCCGGCTTTCTGCACGGCGGCCACGAGCATCGCGCGGCGTTGCCGGATGCGGGCCACCGGCCCCCCCACGCCGACGCCCAGCGTCTGGCCGCGGATGCGCGTGCGCAGCAGCGTGGCGATCACGCCGCTGCCCTCGGTGGCGAGGCTGTCCGACTCGAACCAGCCGTTGCGGCGCGCCGTCTCCACGAAGCGCATCGTCTCGGCGATCTTCGCCGTGCCGTACTCGGCGCCGTATTCAGCGTTGTACCGGCGCAGCATGCGGCCGATCTGCTCGTCGTCGTGCCGGCTCAGCAGCATGATGCCGATCGCGGAGCGGTGCAGCGGCCGCAGCGTGCCCGGCGGCAGCGTCAGGCGCAGCGCCTGATGCGACTCGATCATCGACACGTACTGCATGAACAGACCGCTCTGCCGGCCGAGCAGCACCGTTTCGCCGGTCTCGTCCGACAGCGCGCGCATCATGTCCTGCACGCTGTCCTGCTGCCCGGCCATCCGCACCGTCCAGTCGCCCAGGAAGGCGACGCGCACCGACGGGCAGTAGGTGCGCTCCTGCGGGTCGAAATCCATGTACCCGCGCGCCGCCAGCGTCTTCAGCAGCATCGACACGCTCGACTGCGGCATGTCGAGCCGCTGCACGATCTCGCCGACCCGCAGCGGGCGGCACTCCGATTCGAAGAGCTCGAGCAGTTCGAACACCCGCTGCGCGGACTTGACCATTCCTGCCTGCACACCCCCTCCCTCGCGCATCTCATGATCGACCCCGCGCGCGTCGGACGTCCGGGCGGTGCGGGTCACACACGAGTATCCGGCGCTTTGTGCGCACGGGGAATCACATCCGTGATGGCGTGCGGTGTGCCGCGCGTCCGGCCCCCCTGCGCCCGGCACACGTTCCACAGGAGAAGACCATGGACAGACGACAGGCCCTGATCACCGCATGCGCGGTCACCTTGGCGGCCCTGCACGCACCGCGCCCCGCACACGCGCAGGACTATCCGTCCCGCCCGATCACGATCGTGGTGCCGTTCTCGCCCGGCGGCGCCACCGACGTGGTGGCCCGCACGATCGCCGAGAAGCTCGCCCAGCGGCTGGGCAAGCCGGTGGTGGTAGAGAACCGGCCGGGCGGCGGCGGTGCGATCGCCAACGACTACGTGCGCCAGCGGCCGGCCGACGGCTACACGCTCTACGCGGTCGCCACGCCGTTCTCGACGGCGCCGATCACCAATCCGGCGGTGCACAAGTACGACCCGACGGTCGACTTCACCCCCATCGTGCGCACGTCCGAGATGGTCACGGTGATCGCCGTGAGCGCCGCGCTTCCGGTGAACTCGGTGAGCGAGCTGATCGCCTGGGCGCGCGCGAACCCCGGCGCGCTGAACGTCGCCACCACCGGCATCGGCTCGTCGGATCACCTGCTGCCGATCCGCATCGAGCAGGTCGCCGGCGTGAAGTTCAACTACGTGCACTACAAGGGCTCCACGCAGGGCGTGCAGGACCTGCTGTCGGGCACGGTGCAGATGAAGTACGACGCGCTGTCCAGCGTGCGCGCCCACATCGAGTCCGGCCGGCTGAAGGCGCTGGCGCTGGCCACCGAGCGGCCCTCGCCGATCATGCCCAACCTGCCCACCCTGCAGCAGACGCTGCCGGGCGTCTTCACACGCACCTACACCGGCCTGCTCGGTCCGGCCGGCATGAAGCCGGAGGTGGTGGCGCTGCTGAACCGCGAGGTCAATGCCCTGCTGCAGCAGCCGGACGTTCGGGCACGCCTGGGCAATCTCGGACTCGAGCCGGTCGAGAACTCGCCCCAGGAGTTCTCCGCCTACCTGAAGGCGCACATGCAGTTCCAGCAGGACACCGTCAAGCGGGCGGGCATCGTGCTGGAGTGAGACGAGGTTCGACCGACGCATCGACGCGGCAACACGTCGCGCCCCGGGCGCGGCGCCCGGGAGGAACGCAATGCAGATCGTGGATCACACGTATACGGCCCGCTGTCTGGTCGAGGGGACGGCGCTGCGCGGCAGTTGCGGGATGGCCTTCGATGCCGACGGCAACGTGCTGGTCGGGCACGTGTTCAGTGCGCGCGTCTCGCGCATCGACCTGACCACGGGCGCGGTGTCGGCCTACGTCGACCACACCCAGGGCCTGATCGGCGCCGACGACATCACGTCCGACGGCCGCGGCACCTGCTGGACGAGCTGCACCAGCGCGCTGGCCGGCGAATCGGTGTTCCGCATCGACGCCGGCGGCCGTGTGCGCGCACTGTATGCCGGCCTGGCCGGCGCCAACGGCATCCTGTTCGACCGGCGCACCGGCCGCCTGTTCGTGGGGCAGTTCGGTGCCGGCAACGGCCTCTACGAGATCGACCCGGACGGCCTGCGCCCGCCGCGCCTGATCACGAAGGCCTTCGCCTCCACGAACGCGATGGACGTCGACCGCGATGGGCAGCTCCTCGTCACCGTCGACGGCGGGCGCATCGCGCGCGTCGATCCGGACACCGGCGCCTTCAGCGTGCTCGACGTGCGCTTTCCGCACAACTCGGCGCTGAAGGTCGGGCGCGACGGCGAGCTCTACGTGACCGGCTACGTGAACGGCTTCGGCATGCTGTGGCGGGTGGCGCCCGACGGGACGTCGATGCAGACCCTGTCGGAGGGCGTGCTCCCGCCACTGGACAACCTGCTCTACGCCCCCGACGGGCGGCTGTTCGTGTCCAGCCTGCGCGATGCGACCGTCATCGAGTTCCGCGTCGACGGCGAGATCCGCGAGGTGCGGCGATTCTCCGCCTCCGGTCCGCCCACGATCGGCGCCATGACCGCGCACGGCGACGTCGTCCTGGTCAACGACGGGCTGTCGGTGCGGCGGCTCGACCGCGCGGCGCGCACGCTGGAGATGACCGCGGGCAGCTTCTATGCGCGGCGCGGCTTCCCGGTGCCGGGATGCCTGCACTTCGCACCGGACGGCGTGCTGTACATGACCCCGGGCGCGCAGTCGTCGATGGCGGGCATCACCGACGCGCGGGTGTATGCGGTCGACACCGCCGACTACGGATTCCGGGTGGTGAACGCGGGCATGTACCAGGGCGTGCACGGACCGTCGGCGCTCTGGGCCGAGGGCCCGGACCTGTACGTGGCCGAGTTCGTCACGGGCCGGGTGCTCGCGCTCGACCGGGGCGGCGACGACACCCGCCGGCGCGTGGTGCTCGAAGGCGTGCACGGACCGCTCGGGATGGCGGTGTGCGACGGCGTGCTGTACGTGGCCGAGAGCCTGGGCCAGCGCATCAGCGCGCTGGAGCTGGCCACCGGGCGGCGGCGCGTGCTCGTCAGCGCCTGGCTCGGCCGCCCCGGCGCGATGACGTGCGCTGCCGACGGCGCGCTGATCGTGCTCGACGCCCACGGCGGCCGTGTGCTGCGGATCGCGCCGCGCACCGGTGCGGTGGCGACGCTGGCGACCGGCCTCGCCGTCCACCCGATGGTGGTGTCGCACTGGCCGCTGGTGGCGGTGATGAACGGACTGGCCTGCGACGCGGGCGGGGCGATCCTCGTCGGATGCAATGTGGACGGCGCGGTCTGGTGCCTGGAGCGTGCGCGGGCCTGAACGCGGGCCGGGCGCGGACGTGCCCCGGGCCTGTGCCGGCCCGAGGGGTCCCCGTCCCGAGGGCGTGCCGGTCTAGGCGTCGCCGCGCGAGGCGGCGAGCTTCGCGAGCCAGTAGCCGTACGCGTCGGGCACCACGGCGAAGGGGTTCGGCAGCGCGAGCGCACGTGCGGCGTCCAGCACCCAGTGCGGGTGGTGCAGCAGGGCCCGTCCGATGGCGATCAGGTCGGCGCGGCCCTCGGTGAGGATCTGCTCGGCCTGCTGCGCGTGCTCGATCAGGCCGACCGCCATCGACGCCACGCCGGCCTCGCTGCGCACCCGCTGCGCGTAGGGCACCTGGTAGCCGGGGGCGGGGGCGATCGTGCCGCCGAGCCCGCCGCCGACACTGGTCATGCCGCCGCTGCTGCAGTCGACGACGTCGACGCCGACGCGGCCCAGCGCGCGTGCCAGCACGACCGTGTCGTCGAGCGTCCAGCCGTCCTCGTCGACGGCGGACACGCGGAAGAACAGCGGCTTGTCGGCGGGCCACGCGGCACGCACGCACTCGGCGACCTCCAGCGCGAAGCGCATCCGCCCCGCCAGGCTGCCGCCATAGGCATCGCCGCGCCGGTTGGCGGTCGGCGACAGGAACTGGTGGATCAGGTAGCCGTGCGCGCCGTGGATCTCCAGCGCGTCGAAGCCGGCCGCGTCGGCGCGACGGGCGGCCGCACCCCACGCGGCGACCTGGTCCGCAATCTCGGCGACCGACAGCGGCCGCGGCGTGTCGTGCCCCGGGCCGTGCGGGATCGCGCTCGGGCCGACGAGGCTCCAGGGTTCTCCGTGATCCACGCCGGGCGCGTTCTGAAGCGGCGCACGCCCTTCCCATGGCACCGACATGCGCGCCTTGCGGCCCGAGTGCGCGAGCTGGATGCCCATGGCCGCACCGTGCGCGTGCCCGAAGGCGACGATGCGGCGCAGCGGGGCGATGAAGTCGTCCTTCCACAGGCCGAGATCATTGGGCGTCGAGCAGCCGGCCGGATCGACCTTGGTGGACTCGACGAACACCAGGCCGACCCCCCCCACCGCGTACTTGGCCAGGTGGGTGAAGTGCCAGTCGCTGGCGAAGCCGTGCCGGGCGGCGTAGGTGAGCATCGGCGACAGCACGATGCGGTTGCGCAGCGTGAGGCCGCGCAAGGAGCGCGGGGTGAAGAGCAGAGGGGTGTTCTCGGTCATGGCGGGAGATGATGACACGCGGACCGATGCGCAGCATCGGCGCATCATCGGAGCACGCGCTGCACACGCCCTGCGCGCTGCAGGGGCGCGTTAGGATGCCGCGTCATGCGCATGCCTGCCCCATCGAGCCTGCCGTCGCGTCGCGTGTTTCCGCCGACGGGTGACGTGGCGTCCGCGATGCGTTTCGTGCCGCCGCCGCCGGACCTGCGTGCCTGGCTCGACGGCGGTGTCGTCGTGCAGGGGGATGCGCAGTTGCGCGCCACGCGCTTTCCCGCGCAGGTGGGCAGCATGCTGGTGGTGCGCGTGGCGGGCGCGGTGCACGGCTCCGCCGGCGCGTCCGGCGTCGCGTGCGACGGCGCGCATGCGCTGCTGCCGCGGG
>JAKOZZ010000261.1 GCA_029779755.1 Pseudomonadota bacterium | reverse complement strand
CCCGGCTCCCCGCGATCGACGAAGCGCGCCGTCACCAGGTCGTTGAGGATCCGGTGCGCCGTGGATGGGTGCAGACCGGTACGGGCGGACAGATCCTTCAGGCTCACCGAGTCCGGCTGTTCGGCGAGCGCATCGAGCAGCGACACCATCCGCTCGATGACCTGAATGGCGGTGCGACCTTCTTCATCCGGCGATTTTCGCGGACGCGGCATCTTGTTGCGACTCCAGCTGCCGGCGGACGTGCCGGCAAGACATGCAGCGGGGAGTGTGCTGCACGACGAAAGTTTATATCGCCTTATGAAACACCCTGCGGGGCTTTTTCACGCTCGCCCGACCGCCCGACCGGCATCGGACGCCGGTCGTCGGGCGTCGCGGCGGCCCGTGCCCGACGCACGGTCGGCGATCCCGATCCGGCCCGGTTTGTCGGCGCCGGCGAATGCGCCCGATAATCGGGCGCTGGAGGAGCGCTCATGAGAATCGGATTCTTCGTCACCTGTCTGGTCGACCTGATGCGGCCGGAGATCGGACTGTCGGCGGTCAAGCTGCTCGAGGCCGCGGGATGCACCGTCGAGGTGCCGATGCAGCAGACCTGCTGCGGCCAGCCGGGCTACAACTCGGGTGACACCGATGCGGCGCGCGTGCTTGCCCGCAAGTTCCTCGCCGAGTTCGAAGGCTACGACCATGTCGTCGTGCCGTCCGGATCCTGCGGGGGCATGATCCGGCACCACTACCCGGCACTGTTCCGCGACGAGCCCGATCTGCGCAACCGCATCCAGGCGCTGTGCGACCGGACCTGGGAGCTGACGAGTTTCCTCCACGACGTGCTCAAGGTGTCCGCGCTGCCCGGCCGGTTCGAGGGCGAGGTGACGTACCACGATTCGTGCAGCGGTCTGCGCGAGCTCGGCGTGCAGGCGCAGCCGCGCGCACTGATGGCTCTGAACCCGGCCATCCGCGTGACCGAGATGCGTGACGCGCGCGCCTGCTGCGGCTTCGGCGGCACGTTCTCGGTCAAGTACGGCGACATCTCCACGGCGATCGTCGACGAGAAGATCGAGAACATCCACGCCAGCGGAGCCCGCTGCGTGGTGCTCGGCGACCTCGGCTGCATGCTCAACATCGAAGGCCGGCTGCGGCGCTGCGGCGACACCACCACGCGCGTGCTGCACGTGGCCCAGGTGCTGGCCGGCGACGCCTGACGCGGGGGATCCCATGCAAGTCACATCGATGCACTTCAAGGCGCGTGCCGGTCAGAAGCTCGCCGACAAGCGTCTGCAGGAGAACCTGAAGAAGCTCTCCACGAAATGGGTGGCGGGCCGCGCGCAGGCGATCACCGAACTCGACGATTTCGAGGCCACGCGCGACGACGCCATCGAGCGGCGCAATCGTGCGCTGGCCAACCTCGACGTGTGGATCGAGCGCTTCGAGCAGCAGGCCACCGCCCGCGGTGCGACCGTGCTGTTCGCCGAGACGCCGGCGGATGCGGCGAAGCTGGTGGTCGAGATCGCGCGCAAGCACGGCGTGCGCAAGGTCACCAAGTCGAAGTCGATGGTGTCGGAGGAGATGGCGCTGAACCGTGCGCTCGAGGCCGCGGGCATCCAGCCCGTCGAGACCGACCTCGGCGAGTACATCCTGCAGATCAACAACAACGAGCCGCCGTCGCACATCGTGGCGCCGGTGGTGCACAAGAGCAAGGACGAGGTGTCGGATCTGTTCGCGCGCGTGCACCAGCGCCCGCGTCTCACCGACATCCCCCAGATGACCCGCGAGGCGCGCGAGTTCCTGCGCCCGCACTTCCTGTCGTCCGACATGGGCGTGTCGGGCGGCAACTTCCTGATCGCCGAGACCGGCTCGGTCGCGCTGTTCACCAACGAGGGCAACGAAGGCATGTGCACCGTGGTGCCGAAGGTGCACGTGGTGGTCACGGGCATCGAGAAGGTGCTGCCCACGCTCGACGACCTCGCCGCCGTCGCGCGCCTGCTGCCGCGCTCCGCGACCGGCCAGTCGATCTCCAACTACTTCTCGATCCTGACCGGCACGCGCGAAGGCGTGGGTCGGCCGGGCGGCGAGCCCGACGGACCCGATCACACCTACTTCGTGCTGGTCGACGGCGGGCGCAGCGGTCTGATCGGCGGCGAGTTCCAGGACATGCTGCGGTGCATCCGCTGCGGCGCCTGCATGAACCACTGCCCGGTCTACCAGAAGATCGGCGGGCACACCTACGGCTGGGTCTACCCGGGACCGATGGGCTCGGTGCTCACGCCGTCGTACGTGGGGATCGAGAACGCGCTCGACCTGCCGCAGGCGGCGACGATGTGTGGCGAGTGCCACGTCGTGTGTCCGATGAAGATCCCGCTGCCCGACCTGCTGCGCAAGCTGCGCGAGAAGCAGCTCGACCGCCGCCTGCGCCCGCTCGGCGAGCGTCTCGGACTGATGGCCTGGAAGTTCGCCGCCGCGCGGCCCGGCCTGTACCGGCCGATGGTGCGCCTGGCGTCGCGCGTGCTGAAGTTCGTGGGCGGCGAGCGGGGCCGCATCTCCAGCATGCCGCTGGCCGGCGGCTGGACCGGCACCCGCGACCTGATGCCGCCGTCGGGACCCACGTTCAAGGAGCGCTGGGCGCAGCGCAGCGGCCAGGGCGGCCCCGGCGCGCCACGGTCTTCCGGGCCCGCCGGACCCTCCGGCCCTTCCGGCTCCTCGGGCCCCTCCGGCCCTTCGAGCTCCTCCGGCCCCGCCGGAGGCTGAGCCGTTCCGCGCCGCCCCGTCACGACCGAACCCGGAGCCCGCCATGTCGCGCCCCAAGCTCGCCGAACAGAAGCATCCGTATGCCGACCTGATCGATCTCGTCGTCGACGAGCAGCGCGCCGGCTTCAGCCGGTGCGTGCTGACGGTGGGCGAAAAGCACCTGAATCCCCACCATGTGGTGCACGGCGCCGTGCTGTATGCGATGGCCGACACCGGCATGGGCGCGGCGCTGTACCCAACGCTCGACGAGGGCGAGATCTGCGCGACGATCCAGATCACGGTCAACTACTTCAAGCCGGTGTACGAAGGCCAGGTGGTGTGCGTGACGGGTGTGATCAACCGCGGCAAGTCGGTCGCGAACCTCGAATCGCGCCTGATGGTCGGCGACACCCTGGTGGCCAGCGCCAACGGCAACTATTCGATCTTCAAGCCGACGCAGCGCGCGAAGTCGAGCGGTTGAGCCGGGCGCGGCGCCCGCAGCGTCCCGCATCCGCGCGCGACGCTCCCCTCATGCGCGCGCGATCCCCGCATGGTCGCGCGATCCCTCGTGTGGACGCGCGACGGGCGTCGCGCATCAGACGATCAGGCGCTCGGTCCCATGGGCCGCACCACGCGCGAAGCGCTCGATGCGCAAGGCATCGATGTCGATGAACGGCACCTGTCCGCTCGCCTCCTGGGCGATCAGCCGGCCGACGGCCGCCGCCTGCTGCACGCCGTGTCCGGAGAATCCGCAGGCATTGAACCAGCCCGGCGCACCCGGCATCCGGCCGAGCACCGGATTGTGGTCGGGCGTGACCTCGTAGTACCCCCACCAGCTTGCCTTGCGGTCGATCGACAGGTGCTCGAACCACGGGAAATGGGTGATCGCCGCCTCGTAGGTGGTCTCCAGCCAGGGCCAGTCGATGCCTTCCTCGAAGCCGGTGTCCTCGGGATTCGACAGGCCGAAGATCAGCCGCTCGCCTTCGGAGCGGAACCACAGGCCGCTGGCGAGGTCCACCGTCAGCGGATACGGGTGGGGCAGGCGCAGCGCCTCGGGCAGGGGCGCGGTGGCGAAGACGACGCGGCGGGCGGGCTGCACGGGCACGTCCAGCCCCGCCAGGGCGCCGATCCGGCCGGCCCAGGCACCGGCCGCGTTCACCAGCTGGGGCGCCTCGAACACCCGGTCGCCGGCGTGCACGCGCCACAGACCGTCGGCGCCGACGCGTCCGATTCCGGTGACGTCGCGGTTGACCAGCACGCGTGCGCCCAGATCCCGCGCGCGTGCCACGTAGTGCATGCAGATGCCGTGCGGATCCACCACCCCGTCGGCTGTGCACCAGGTCGCGCCCTGCAGCCCCTGCGCATCGGCCGGCACGATCGCCTGCGCCTGTGCCGGGTCGAGCACGCGCACGTCGATGCCCAGGGAGCGCTGCAGCGCGACCGCGCGCATCTGCGCGTCCCACTGATCGGGTGGCACGTAGAACAGGTAGCCGATCGGCTTGTACGCCGCCGCCTCCATGGTCCGGTACTCGGCGATGCTGGCCTGCGACAGGCGAACGTTCACCGCGTCGCTGAACTGGTGGCGCACGCCCGCCGCGCTGCGGCCGGTGGAGCCGCCGGCGGGCGCGGGTTCGCGCTCGAGCACGATCACGCGCCGGCCGAGTTCAGCGAGGCGGAACGCGCACGATGCGCCGACGATGCCGGCGCCGATCACGATGACGTCGGCGCGGTCGGTGTCCGGTGCGCGTGTCATCGCCGACCGTCCGCGCCCGGTGCGGGTTCCGCCGCGAGTGCACCCGGCACGCGGGACGGCTCCGGCCGGGCGCCGATCGTGCCTTCAAAGGCCAGCCGCGCCGCCGCCAGATCCCACAGCGCCTGGCCCACGCTCTTGAACACGATCGGTCCGTGCGCGGGGCGCGGCGCCTCGCCGGCGACGACCGACTCGAGCGCGGTTACGCGTTCCCACGGCAGGCCCGCCTGCAGCAGGTCGCCCGCCTCGTGGTGCGCGCCCTCCAGGTCATCGACGAAGACGCTGGCGCGGCGCACCAGCGCGCCGGGCAGTTCGCACATTTCGGGCCGATAGGCGCCCACCGCCGCGACGAAGGCATCGGCGCGCACCCGGTCGGCGAACAGCGGCGCGAGGCTGGTGGTGGCCGTCACGACGATCGACGCCGAGGCCAGCGCCGCATCGGGGTCGGTGCATGCGCGTGCATCCAGGCCCAGCGAGCGTCCGTGCGCGGCGAGCGACTCGGCCGACAGCGCCGACCGCGCCACCACCTGCACGTCGCGCACGCCCAGCACCGCGGCGAACGCCTCCATGTGTGCCCGGCCCTGCACACCCGCACCGATGATCAGCATCGGACCGCGGGCCGATGCGTACGGGTCGGGCAGCAGGGTGCGCGCGGCCAGCGCGGAGAGGGCCGCCGTGCGCCGGCCGGTCACGGTGGGGCCGTCCAGCATCAGCACGCGCTCGCCGGTGTCGGCGCGCATCAGCAGCACCTCGCCGAGGATGCTGGGCAGCCCGCGCGCCGGATTGCCGGCGTGCACCGTCACCAGCTTGGTCGATGCGAAGGTCCCGTCGGTGGCGGGCATCGCCAGGAGGATGCCGCCATTCAGCGGCACGGCCAGACGCTCGGGCGCCAGGGTCTGGCCGCGGTGCTTGCGCAGCAGCATGTCCGAGAGCGCGGGCAGCAGGCGGTCCCAGGGCAGGGCGGCCGCGGTGCGCGCGGCGTCGAGTACGGGCAGGGCGGTGGTCATCGTGGGCGGTCGTCGGTCGGGGGGCTCCAGACGACAGTGTGCCCGATCGGCGCCCGGCCTCGGCCGCCAGGCCGGGCGGACACGCGCGCGATTCCCAGGGGGGAACGGCATCCCCCCGGCTCAAGCCGGATGGCTGGAGTGCCGATATTCCTCGTGTCCGGACGGGACCGCGCGCTGTGCCGGTCGTTCGTCCCCTTTCCCGAACACCTCGAACAAGACAGACGCCATGAGATTCACGGAACTCTCGCTGGTCAAGCATCGTGTCCGCCTGGGCGCGCCGCTTCCGTTCAACGTGCGTGCGGCCGACCAGACGCTGCTGCTGGCGCGCGGGCAGGTCATCGCCGATGCCGAGCAGCTCGGCGCGCTGATGCAGCGGGGGGCGCTGGTCGACATTGCCGAGCTCGGCGACGTGCGCCTCGACGTGGAGGCGGCCGCGCCGTCCCAGCTGCCGCAGCTGTGGACGCAGTGTCTGAACAAGGTGGGCGACGTGCTGATGTCGGCGGAAGGCGAGAGCTTCCGCGAGGCCCTCGACGACGCGGTCGAGCCGGTGCAGATGCTCATCCGCCGCGATCCGGATCTGGCCGTCTTCCAGGTGGTGCAGCAGCAGGCCGGCGAAAGCCTGGCCTACGGCGTCAAGCGCTCGCTGCAGAGCGCCGTCACCAGCTTCCTGGTCGCACGTCGGCTGGGCTGGAACGTGGATGAAAGCGGCCGCGCGCTCAAGGCGGCGCTTACGATGAACCTGTCGATGCTCGAACTGCAGGGCGTGCTCGCGCGGCAGCTCACGCCGGTCACCCCCGCGCAGCGCGCCGAGATCCGCGCGCACCCGATGCGCAGCGTGCAGATCCTCGAGCGTGCCGGGGTCACCGATCCGGACTGGCTCGCGGCCGTCGCCCAGCATCACGAGGAGCAGGACGGCAGCGGGTATCCCAGCGGTCGCACCGACGTGCACGAGCTGGCGGCGCTGCTGCACCGCGCCGACGTCTACACGGCCAAGCTGAGCCCGCGCGCGAACCGGGATGCGATCGCAGCCGACCGCGCCGGGCGCCAGATGTTCATGCAGGACCCCGGCCATCCGATGACGGCCGCGCTCGTCAAGGAGTTCGGTGTCTATCCGCCCGGGTGCCACGTGCGCCTGGCTTCCGGCGAGACCGCGATCGTGCTCAAGCGCGGGGCCACGATCACGACGCCGGCGGTGGCCGCGCTCTGCGACGCCACCGGGCTGTCGTATCCGCAGCCGATCCGCCGGGACACGGCGCGCTCGGGCTACGGCATCGCGGCCGTGCTGGGCAGTGCGCGCGCATCGGCGCGGGAGTCGGCCGAGCGCCTGATGCCCCTGGCGATGGCCTGAGAATTCGGCCGCGCGTCCTGCCGGCGCAGTGCGCGGCCGGCGCCGCGCCCGGCCGACCGGGTGCTCAGTCCGCGTAGCCCGGCATCTCGCGGTCGAGCACCCGCATCATCGCCTCGAAATAGAGGCGGTCGCGCTCGCCGCGCGAGTGGCGGTCGTCCGGGTGGGGCGCCTGCACCAGGGCCACCACGTCGTCCGGAATGATCTGCAGCGGCTGGCCCGTGCTCATCGCCAGGAGTTGCGTGCGGCACACGCGCTCGAGCCGGTACAGGCGCTTGTACGCCTGGGCGATCGTGTCGCCCACCACGAGCACGCCGTGGTTCTTCATGAACATCACGTGCTTGTCGCCCATCAGCCGGGCCAGGCGCTCGCCTTCCTCAAGCACGTCGGCCGTCCCCGCATAGTGATCGTCGTAGGCGACGTGGCCGTGGAAGAACGCGGCCGTCTGGCTGGTCGGCAGCAGGCGGTTGTTCTGCAGCATGTTCAGGGCCACCGCCCAGGTCTGGTGGGTGTGCAGCACCACGCGCTTGCCCGTGATCCGGTGGATCGGCGCGTGGATGCACTGCGCGGACAGCTCCACCACCCCTTCGCCGTCCAGCGTCGCGCCCGTCTCGTCGAACACGATCATGTCGCTGGCCTTCGCCTCGGACCAGTGCAGGCCGAAGGGCAGGATCAGGTATCGGTCGTCGTGGCCGGGGACGGTCACGGTGAAGTGGTTGTCGATGCCTTCCTCGAGCTCGTGGTACACGGCCAGGCGATGCGCGGCGGCGAGCTGGATCTTCGCCTGCGTGACCGGATCGACGGCACGCGCGGATGGCAGGGAATGGACGGACATGGAAGGACCTTCGCGGATGTTGGGGGCGGATGTGGCGCACGCAGCGTGCGTCGGCGGCGCGTGACCGGTCTGGCCAGGCGGCGGACCGGGCGACGTCGGGCCGACCGGGCCGCGCGAGTATAGCCACGCCCGGGCATCGGCGCCCGGGCGCGCTCAGCCCAGGTGACGCGCCTGGCGTACCGGCGTCGCAGACGACCGCGCCGGGCCCGACAGGCCGCGCGACAGGAACGACGGTCGTCCCCGCAGTCCGCTGGCGGCATAGTCGTGCGTGATGGCCGCATCGACGTCCCCGGCCCCGGTGCCCCCCGGCCCCAGCAGCCACGCGCGGACCAGTTCGAACTGCCGTTCCGCAGCGAGGCGGTGGGTGGCGTCGGTCTGCGCGTAGAGCCAGTCCGACAGCGCCATGAAGCGATCGAAGGGCTGCGCGCCCAGCAGCAGGGGGCGCGTCCGCGGGAAGCGCCCCGAATTGCCGATCAGGTCCCAGTAGCGCGCGAACCGGCTGATGCGCTGCACGTCGGGGAAGGGCAGGTCGGCCGTGGCCAGCACGTTGTACGGCGGATCGGGATTGAAGACGAGTCCGTGCGACGTCGTGTGCCGCGCAATGGGGGCGCCGCGCAGACGCTTGAGCACGCCGACCTGGATCTCGTGCGGGTCCAGTGCGACCAGGCGGTCGAAGCCGGCGCCGAAGCTGGCCAGGTCCTCGCCGGGCAGGCCGGCGATCAGGTCCACGTGCAGGTGCGCATGCGTGTGCGCACGCAGCCAGCGCAGGTTGTCCTGCGCGCGCGCGTCGTCCTGGCGCCGCCCGATCAGCGCCTGCACCTGCGGATTCCAGGTCTGGATGCCGATCTCGAACTGCAGCGTGCCCGGGGGGAAGCGCACGATCACGTCCTTCAGCCGCTGCGGCAGGTGGTCGGGCACCAGCTCGAAGTGCGCAAACACCGGGTCGTCGGGCGCGGCGGCCAGGCGCTGCAGGAAGAACTCGAGGATCGCGGCGCCGGTGGCGGCCTTCAGGTTGAAGGTGCGGTCCACGAACTTGAATCGCCGCGCGCCGCGCCGGTGCAGCGCATCGAGCTCCGCCAGGAAGGGTTCCAGCGCGAACGGTTCCGCCGTCCGGTCGAGCGACGACAGACAGAACTCGCACTTGAACGGGCAGCCGCGCGACGCCTCCACGTACACGAAGCGCTCGCGCACGTCGCGCGCGTCGTAGTAGGGATAGGGCGAGGCCAGCGCGTCGAGGTCGGGCGTGGCGCCCGTGATGGACTTCATCAGCGGCCGCGGCCCGTGCAGCAGCTGCCGGCAGAGCTGCGCGAAGGCCAGCTCGCCGGGGCCCGACACCACGAAGTCGGCCAGCGCGCACAGTCGCTGTGCGTCGGGCTCGTGACTGACCTCGGGCCCGCCCACCACCACCCGCACCTCGGGCGCCACGCACCGGAGCTGCGCCACCAGCCGCGTCGTCTCGTCCACGTTCCACACGTACACGCCGAAGCCCACGATGCGCGGCCGCAGCGCCAGGATCCGCTCGAGCATGGACTCGATGCCCCCTCCGCTCACGAACTCCACGATGCGCGCCTGCGCCTGCAGCGCGCCGAGATTGGCGAACAGGCAGCGCAGGCCCAGGGACGCGTGCACGTACCGGGCGTTGATCGTGGCAAGGACGATGTCGGGCATCGAGGTGGTGATGATGTTGCCGATTGCCGGTAGCGCGGCGCGCCCGGCGGTGCGCCTGCACGCATCGCACGGGTTCCGGCAGAATGATACGCATGGACACCAACACCCCCGCCAACGGCCCGGGTCACACCCACCCGGGCTCGACCCTCTCCGAGATGGATCTGCGCGTGCGCGCGCTCGAGACGCTGCTGGTCCAGAAGGGCTACATCGATCCGGCCGCGCTCGACGTCCTGATCGAGACGTACGAAACCCGCATCGGTCCGCACAACGGCGCCCGCGTGGTCGCGCGCGCCTGGACCGATCCCGCCTACCGGCGCTGGCTGCTCGAGGACGCCACGGCCGCCATCGGCTCGGCCGAGGGCTTCGGCTTCAGCGGCCGCCAGGGCGAGCACATGGTGGCGGTGGAGAACACCCCCGACGTGCACAACGTCGTGGTCTGCACGCTGTGCTCCTGTTACCCGTGGCCGGTGCTGGGCCTGCCGCCCGTCTGGTACAAGTCGGCGCCGTATCGCTCGCGCGTGGTGATCGATCCGCGCGGCGTGATCGCCGAGTTCGGCGTGCAGCTGCCGGCCTCCACGCAGATCCGCGTGTGGGACTCGACCGCCGAGATCCGCTATCTGGTCATCCCGATGCGGCCGGCCGGCACCGACGGCTGGTCCGAAGCGCAGCTGGCCCGGCTCGTCACGCGCGATTCGATGATCGGCACCGGTCTGGCGCTGTCGCCCGACGCCCTGGCCGCCGCCTGAAGGAGCTCCGGATGAACAGCCTGCACGACATGGGCGGCACGATGAACTTCGGCCCGGTGCGTCCCGAGGTCGACGAGCCGATCTTCCACGCCGACTGGGAGCGCAAGGCGCTGGCCCTGACGGTGCTGATGGGCGCCTCGGGCCAGTGGAACATCGACCAGGCCCGCGCCGCCCGCGAGAGCCTGCCGCCGCTGCGCTACCTGTCCAATTCCTACTACCAGATCTGGCTCGATGCGCTCGACCGCATGATGATCGAGCGCGGCCTCGTCACGGAAGACGAGCTCAAGACCGGCACGGCCGTGCGGCCCGGCGTCGACGGCGTGCGCCGGCTGCAGGCCGAGGCCGTCGTGCCGGCGCTGATGCGCGGCTCGCCGTCGGAGCGGCCCGCGCAGGCGCCCGCCCGCTTCGCCGTCGGCGACGCGGTGCGCACCCTGCAGATGCATCCGGCCACCCACACCCGTCTGCCGCGCTACGTGCGCGACAAGCCCGGCATCGTCACGCACTGTCACGGTGTGCACGTGTTTCCGGACACCAACGGCACCGGCCGGGGCGAGCAGCCGCACTGGCTGTACACCGTGCAGTTCGAGGCGCGCGACCTGTGGGGCCCCGACACCACCGCGTCGAGCGTCTGCGTCGACTGCTGGGAACCCTACCTGAAGGCCGCATGAGCACGGCCGCGCCCCCCGCCGGAGCCCTGCCGTCGCTTTCCGAGCTGCCGCACCTGCCGTGTGACAGCGAGGGGCCGGTATTCGCCGAACCCTGGCAGGCGCAGGCGTTCGCGATGACGCTGGCGCTGCACCAGCGCGGCGTGTTCACCTGGCCCGAGTGGGCGCAGTACCTGTCGCGCGCCATCCGCAATGCGCAGGCGCAGGGCGATCCGGACACCGGCGAGACCTATTACGCGCACTGGCTGTCGGCCCTCGAGCAGCTGCTGCTCGACAAGGGGCTGGCGCAGCCGCTCGTGATGACGTCGCTGCGCAACGCGTGGCGCATCGCCGCCGAGAAGACCCCGCACGGTCAGCCGGTCGCGCTGGGCGCCGCCGCGTTGCGGCGCGCCGGGCTCAGCGCGGAGTAGCCGCCGTGCGCGCCTGCGCCGCCAGAGCCAGCGCGCACTCGCGCACCAGGGCCGGGCCGCGGTAGATCAGGCCGGTGTAGAGCTGCACCAGCGTCGCGCCGGCGTCGATCTTCGCGCGGGCGTCGGCGCCCGACATCACGCCGCCCACGCCGATGATGGGGAAGGCTGCCGGCAGCCGTGCCCGCAGCGCCCGGATCACGGCGTTCGACTTCTCGAACACCGGTGCGCCCGACAGTCCGCCCGCCTCGTCGGCATGCGGCAGGCCGGCGACCGCGTCCCGTGCGACCGTGGTGTTGGTGGCGATCACCGCGTCGATGCCGTGGCGCGTGAGCGCGTCGGCGATCACCGCCACCTGGTCGTCGTCGAGATCGGGGGCGATCTTCAGCGCCATCGGCACGTAGCGCCCGTGGCGGTCGGCCAGTTCGAGCTGCCGGGCGCGCAGGGCCGACAGCATGCGGTCGAGTTCGTCGGCTCCCTGGAGCTGCCGCAGGTTCTTGGTGTTGGGGGACGACACGTTGACCGTCACGTACCCGGCACGCGGGTACACCAGCTCCAGACACAGCAGGTAGTCGTCGAGCGCGTGCTCGATCGGCGTGGCCGCGTTCTTGCCGATGTTGAGCCCCAGCACGCCGTCGTACTTCGCGCGCCCCACGTTGCGCAGGAACGCGTCGACACCGTCGTTGTTGAAGCCCATGCGGTTGATCAGCGCATTGCGCTGCGGAATGCGGAACATCCGCGGACGCGGATTGCCCGGCTGCGCCTTCGGCGTCACCGTGCCCACTTCGACGAAGCCGAAGCCCATCGTCGCGAAGGCGTCGACGTGGGCGCCGTTCTTGTCGAGCCCGGCGGCCAGACCCACGCGGTTGCGGAAGCGCAGCCCCATCACCTCGACCGGATCGTCCACCACCGGCCCGGCGACCAGACGCAGGGCGCCGCTGAGGGCGGCCAGGTCGATGCCGGCCAGCGTTGCATCGTGGGCGGATTCGGGATCCAGGCAGAACAGCAGCGGACGCGCGAGGTGGTAGAGGCTCATCGGGAACGGTGGGAGGTTCAGGGCTGGAGCAGCGGCCGCCACTGCCCGTCGACGAGCGCCTCGATCGGCCGGAAGCGCGCCTTGTAGACCATCTTGGGGCTGTGTTCGATCCAGTAGCCCAGGTACAGGTACGGCAGGTCGAGCTGGCGGCACTGCTCGATCTGCCACAGCACGTTGAAGGTGCCGTAGCTGGCGCCGGCGATGTCGGGATCGAAGAAGGTGTACACCGACGACAGCCCGTCGTTCAGGATGTCGATGATCGACACCATGCGCAGTGTGCCGTCGGCGTCGCGGAATTCCACCAGCCGTGTGTTGACCTTGCTCTGCAGCAGGAACTGCGCGTACTGCTCGCGGCTGTCGTGGTCCATGCCGCCGCCCGAGTGGCGTGCGGCCTGGTAGCGCAGGTACAGCGCGTAGTGCTCCGGCGAGAAGCCCAGACGCGCCACCAGCACGCGCAGGTCCGCGTGCTGACGGCGCGCGCGGCGCTGGCTGCGGTTGGGCGAGAACTGCGCCGCCGGCACGCGCACCGGCACGCAGGCCCGGCAGCCGTCGCAGTGCGGCCGGTAGGTGAACACGCCGCTGCGGCGAAAGCCGGCACGCACCAGCTCGCTGTAGACGTCGGCGTTGATCAGGTGGTTCGGGGTGGCGACCTGGGAGCGCGCCTGCCGGGCGGGCAGGTAGCTGCACGGATACGGCGCGGTCGCGTAGAACTGCAGGGTGGAGAACGGCAGTTCGTTGAGCTGCGTCATGCGTAGGGAATCTCGATGGACAGCCTGCGCCAGTCGGGAGGGGGCAAGGCCGTCAGCGTCGACACCAGGTGCAGGAACTCGCTGCGACCGATCTCGCGCGCGCCCAGCGAAGCCAGATGACGCGTGTTCTGCTGGCAGTCTATCACGCGGAAATCGGCGTCGCGAAGCATCGCCACGAGTGCGGCGAGCGCCACTTTCGAGGCGTCGGTCGCACGCGCGAACATCGACTCGCCGTAGAACATCCGACCCAGGCCGACGCCGTACAACCCGCCGATCAGGTCGCCGTCCGACCACACTTCGACCGAGTGGGCGAGGCCCTGCGCGTGCAGCGCGCAGTACGCGTGGACGATCGCATCGGTGATCCACGTGCCGTCCTGATCCGGGCGCGGCGCCGCGCATGCGCGCATCACGCGTTCGAAGGCCTGGTCCTTCGTCACCCGCCAGCGGCCCTCGGTGCGCAGCCGTCGCAGCGTCTTGGCCAGGGAGCGCGACACCTTGAACTCGTCGACGAACAGCACCATGCGCGGATCGGGCGACCACCACAGCACCGGCTGGCCGTCGGAGAACCACGGGAAGATGCCGCGCGTGTAGGCCTCGATCAGACGCTGTGCGCTGAGGTCGCGGCCGGCGGCCAGCAGACCGTTGGGCTCGCGCATCGCCCGTGCCGGCGAAGGCAGCGGCTGGCCGGGGGCGATCCAGGTGAGCGGCACGCGTCAGTCGAGCGTGCGGCGGTCGTAGCGGATCACCGAGGTGTGCAGCCGGTACACGCCGCTGCGGCGATCCTCGAAGAACCAGCGCAGCGTCTGCGAGATCGTGCGGAACGCGATGCGGTCCCAGGGGATCTCGGACTCGTCGAACAGCCGCGCCTCGAGGCTCTCGGGGCCGGGATCGAGGGTGGTCTCGGTCATGCGTGCCCGGAAGAACATGTGGATCTGGTCCACCTGAGGCACGTCGATGATCGAGAACGGTTCGCCCAGCTCGATGCGTGCGCCGGCCTCCTCGCTGGTCTCGCGGGCCGCGCCCTCGGCCGTGCTCTCGCCGTTCTCCATGAAGCCGGCCGGCAGGGTCCAGTAGCCGTAGCGCGGCTCGATCGCGCGGCGGCACAGCAGGATCTTGTCGCCCCAGACCGGGATGGTGCCGAGCACCATCTTCGGGTTCTGGTAGTGGATGGTGCCGCAGGCGCCGCAGCAGTGGCGCGGCCGGTTGTCCCCGGGCGGGACGGACTGTTCCACGGAGTTGCCGCAGGCGGAGCAGAATCTCATCGGAGTGCGTGCGCGAACAGGGCGCCGGGGCGCTTCGGTTGGTACGGGGCGCCCGCGGCGCCGCGGTTGGAACGAGGCGCCCGGGGCGCCATGACTGGAGCAGCGCGAGTGTAGCAGCGCCCCGATCGCGCGCCGGCGGCTGCGCGCCGATCCCTCGCCACGCGCCGATCCCTCGCCACGCGCCGATCCTCTCGCTTCCGGCCGCTCGCTTGACCAGTCCGTTCGTTGTCGGTGATCCTACCGGCGAGTAGGTTTCTGCCGGTTTGCGAACACGCAGTGCGCGCACGCGTCGGCGATGACAAGACACGCGCAGGTTCGCGTTGACTGGAGAGAAGGCAATGGCAATCGATTTCGAGATCCCACCCGAGGCAAAGGCACTTCGCGCGCGGGTGCATTCGTGGGTGCATGAGGAATGCAAGCCTGCCGAAGCGCGGGTGCTGGCGGGCGAGCCCTATGAGGCCGTGCTCGCCGAACTGCGCGCCAAGGCGCGCGAGCGCGGACTCTGGTGCCCGTTCATCCCGGTGGAGTACGGCGGCATGGGACTGGGCCCTCTGGCGAACGCGCTCGTCCAGATGGAACTGAACGAAAGCCATCTCGGCGCACTGTCGATGAACACCCAGGGCCCGGACGACGCGACGATGCTGACGCTGCTGGCGCATGGAACGGAGTACCAGAAGGAGAAGTTCCTGCGACCCTTGCTGGAGGGAAAGAAGAGGATCTGCTATTCGATGACCGAGAAGGCTGCCGGCGCCGACGCCACCGGCATGCAGACCCGGGCGGTCAAGGATGGCAAGGGCAATTACGTGCTCAACGGGGAGAAGTGGTTCTCGTCCGCGGCACGGGTTGCGGATATTGCCGTGATCGTCGCCAAGACGGACGAGAATGCGCCGCGCCGAAAGCGCTTCTCGACCTTCATCGTGGAACTGCCCAATCCCGGCTACCGGATCGTTCGTGACATCGAGACGATGGCGGTCCAGCATCCGATGTACCAGTACGTCGGACGCAGCCACTCCGAGGTCGAGATCAAGGATCTCGTCGTGCCCGAAGAGGATCTCCTGGGCGGCGAAGGAAACGGCTTCGACATGGGCCAGCACCGGCTGGCCTACGGCCGGCTGCGCCATGGCATGCACAACGTCGCCATGGCTCAGCGCGCATTGGATCTCGCCACCGCGCACGTGACGAAACGGGAGACGTTCGGCAAGAAGCTCTCGGATCGGCAAGGGG
>JAKOZZ010000220.1 GCA_029779755.1 Pseudomonadota bacterium | reverse complement strand
CACACATCCCCGGCCGCCCCCCCCACCGCCTGCCGCGCCGAGTGGCATCAGATTCGTGCGATGAAGAGCAGCGGCGGCGGCGACGGCCACAATGAGCGTGGCATGCGCGGACAGGCACTGACGCGCGCAGTCCGCCGCACCGCGTTCTCCGCAGTCAACGGACGTCTCGGCGAAGGTGCGGGCAACGGGTCGGGCCCGGGGGCGTGTGCGCAGCCGAGGCGCGCAGGGTGGCGGGCCGGCGCGCGCAGCGCGCTTCGTACCTCAAATTTGCGGCGACCTGTTCGAGCAGAGCGCCCGAAGGGCGCGCCGCGAGTCTCGCCGCACGGCCAGTCAACCGAGCACCGAGGGCACCCCTGCGTAGCAGGGGCCAGCACCCGCCTCCGGGCCCGACCTGTTGCCCGCACCTTCGCCCGCACCGATCAGCGCACGTCTTGCGCCAGCGTCACCCGATCCCCCAGCACATGGCATCCGGCCACCGCCCGGTCGTCGCCCAGCACGATCAGCGCGAACAGCCACTCCGCCAGCGTGGACGCGATCGACGTGCGGCGCGCCAGCAGCGGCGTGGCGCGCGGATCGAGCACGACGAAGTCGGCCTCCATGCCCGGCGCCAGATTGCCGACCTGCGCGTCGAGCCCGACCGCGCGCGCCGCGCCCAGCGTGTGCCGGAACCACAGCGCCTCGGGCGACAGGTTCACCCCGGACAGCCGCGCCACCTCGTAGGCGGCGAGCATCGTGCGGAACGGCGAGAACGAAGTGCCGCCGCCCACGTCGCTCGCCAGTCCGTACGCCATGCCTGCCGCATGCGCGGCAGCGAAGTCGAACAGCCCGCTGCCCAGGAACAGGTTCGACGTCGGGCAGACGGCCGCCGCGGCACCGCAGGCCACCATGCGTGCGCGGTCCTCGTCGTCCAGGTGGATGCAGTGCGCGTACACCGAGCGGGGCCGCAGCAGCCCCGCGCGCTCGTACACGTCGAGGTAGCTGCGCGCCTGCGGGAACAGCGCGCGCGCCCACGCGATCTCGTCGCGGTTCTCGGCGACGTGCGTCTGCACCCACACCCCCGGATACGCGTCCGCGAGGGCGGCGGCGCCCGCCATCTGGCGCGGCGTGCAGGCCGGTGCGTAGCGGGGGGTGAGCGCGTAGCCGAGCCGGTCGACGCCGTGCCAGCGGCGGATCAGGCGCTCGCAGTCGGCCAGACTGGACTCGGTGTCGTCGCGCAGTGCGTCCGGACAGTGGCGGTCCATCAGCGACTTGCCCGCAACCATGCGCAGGCGTCGCGCCGCCGCGGTCTCGAAGAATGCGTCCACCGAGTCCGCATGCGAGGTGCAGTAGACCATCGCCGTGGTCACGCCGTTGCGCAGCAGCTCGTCGAGGAACACCGCGGCGACCGCGCGCGCATGGGCCGGGTCGCCGAAGCGGGCCTCCGCGGGCAGGGTGTAGCGCTCCAGCCAGGGCAGCAGGCCCTCGGCCGGCGACGCGATCACGTCGAGCTGCGGATAGTGCACGTGCAGGTCGACGAAGCCGGGCGCGATGGTGCGGCCGGCGAGCGCGGTGCACGGCACGTGCGCGTGACGCGGCAGCAGGTCCGCGGCCGGCCCGGCGTCGAGCACGCGGCCGTCCTGCACCACCAGCAGCGCGTCGTCGATGTGTTCGAGCCGGTCGCCGTCGGTGAACCGCAGCAGCCCGGCACGGTAGGCAGCGTTCATCCGGATCCCTCCCGCGCGATCCGCGCGCACGCCGGGCGCGCGCCCGGGCGGGGCGCCACCGACGGTCCCGTCGCGGGGCATCGGATTCTAGCCCCCGCCGCGGCGATGCAGCCCCTAGAATGGACCGATCACAAGCGCACGCCCGAGACAAGCGCACACCCGACGCCGCGCGCGACACGGGCCCGATCGCACACAGGAGGAGACGACGATGCGATTCACCTGGTTCAACCTGATGCCGTGGCCCGACCTGCCCGACGACTTCCGCGAGAAGAACCGTTCGGTGTGGGTGGACATCGACGCAAAGCTGTTCGATCCGGCGAAGGCCCACCATGTCTACAACATGTACATGGACCTGCTGGAGTACGCGGGCACGCTCGGCTTCGACGGCATCGGCGTGAACGAGCACCACCAGAACGGCTACGGCATCATGCCCTCGCCGAACATCATCGCCGCGGGCCTCGCGCGCCGCACACAGGACGTCGCGCTGGTGGTGCTGGGCAATTCGATCGCGCTGTACAACCCGCCCGTGCGGGTGGCCGAGGAGTTCGCGATGCTCGACTGCATCTCCGGCGGACGCCTGGTCGCCGGCTTTCCGGTCGGCACGTCGATGGACACCAACTACTGCTACGGCCAGATTCCCGCGCTGACGCGCGAGAAGTACGCCGAGGCGCACGAGCTGATCATGCGCGCATGGACCGAGCCCGAGCCGTTCGCGTTCAACGGCCGCTACACCAAGCTGCGCTACGTGAACATCTGGCCGCGCCCGGTCCAGCAGCCGCATCCGCCCATCCACATCCCCGGCGGCGGCTCGGTCGAGACCTACGACTTCTGCATCGACAACACCTACTCGTACTCGTACCTGTCCTTCTCCGGCTACATCCGGGCCAAGGCGCTGCTGCAGGGCTACTGGGACCGCGTCGCGCAGCGCAACGCGCCCGACACCTCGCCCTATCGCGCCGGCTTCGCGCAGACCATCTGCGTGGCCGAGACCGACGAGGAGGCCGAACGCCTCTATGCCGAGCACGTGCTGTACTTCTACAACCGCTGCCTGCACGTGTTCCCGGGCTTCGCCGACGCGCCCGGCTACCGCACGATCAAGACGATCCAGACGGGCGCGCTCTCGCAGTACGCGCCGCCGCGCGCGGGGTACGCGTCGCTCACCTGGAAGGACCTGGTCGAGGGCGGGCACGTGATCGCAGGCAGCCCCGAGACCGTGCGGCAGCGCATGGAGGACCTGATCAAGGGGCTGCACGTCGGCAACATCTTCTGCCTGCTGCACGTGGGCAACATGCCCAAGGAGAAGTGCATGTACTCGACCCGGCTGTTCGCCGAACGGGTGATGCCGAAGCTGCGCAACATGTTCCCCGAGCATGCGCACGACGATCGCTTCTGGTGCAAGCCGCTGGCGGCCCAGGCCCGCCCCGGCACGCTGCCGACGACCGCGCAGGTCGCCGCCCACGTCGGCGCCTGAGGAGACGACACGATGAAGCTCGAGACGATCTCCACGCATCACGTCCCCGTCCGCGTGTTCGAGGGGGGCAGCGGCCGGCCGCTGGTGTTCCTGCACGGCGCCGGCGGGCTGACGGCCGACGATCCGTTCCTGACCGCCCTCGCCGCCCGGTACCGCGTGTATGCGCCGCTGCTGCCGGGCTACGGCCCCAGCGACGAGTGCGAGGCGCTGCGCGACATGCTCGACGTCACGCTGCACACCTGGGACGTGGTCGACGCGCTGGGCCTGGAGGATCCGATCCTGGTCGGCCACTCGCTGGGCGGCATGATCGCGGCGGAGATGGCCGCGATCGCACCGCACGCGGTGTCACGGCTGGGGCTGATCGCGCCGGCGGGCCTGTGGCTGGACGCGCATCCGATCCCGGACATCTTCGCGATGCTGCCCTACCAGCTTCCCCAGGTGCTGTACCACGACGTCGAGGCGGGCAAGGCGAAGATGGCCGCGGGCACGAAGATGGACGACCCGGAGTGGCTGAAGGCCTTCCTCGTCGCCAATGCGCGCCAGCTCGGCATGGCCGGCAAGCTGCTGTTCCCGATCCCGGAGCGCGGCCTCGCGCAGCGGCTGTACCGGGTGAAGGCGAAGACGGTCCTGGTCTGGGGCGAGAGCGACCGCCTGATCGTGCCGGCCTACGGTGAGGCCTTCCGCGCGGCGATCCGCGGCGCCGAGCTCGTGACGATTCCGCAGGCGGCGCACCTGGTGATCCACGAGCAGCCGGGCGCCGTCGTCGACGCCCTGTCGCGGCTCGGCTGAGCCCGTCGACACCGGGCCGGTCAGGCCGGACCCGGACGCCCGGGTCCGGAGGCCGGTCGCACCGGAGGCACGTGATGCCGCCCCCGGTGCGGGACCGGGTCAATCGCCGGCGCGGATGTTGAAGTCCTTGACGACTTTCGCCCAGCGGGTCATCTGGCCGTCGATGAACCGGCCGAGTTCCTCCGGGCCGGACGCCTGGATGTTCATGCCCAGCCCGCCGAGGCGCTCGCGCACGGCCGGGTCGCGCAGGATCTTGGCGACTTCGGCGTTCATGCGCTGGATGACGGCCGGCGGTGTCTTGGCCGGTGCGAGCATGCCCCACCAGGCGTAGGCCTCGAAGCCGGGCACGCCCGATTCGGAGACGGTGGGCACGTTCGGAAGCACCGGGTCACGCTGGGCGGACGTCACCGCCAGCGGCACGATCGTGCCGTTGCGCACGTGCGGCGTCAGCAGCGCAACCGTCGCCATCGACACCGGCACGTGTCCGGCCACGGTGTCGGTCACCAGCGGCCCGCCTCCCTTGTACGGCACGTGGTTCATGCGGAAATTGGCCTGCGCGCCCATCTGCGTCATGGCCAGGTGCGCGAGGCTGCCGGTGCCGATCGAGCCGAAGTTGACCCCACCCGGCGTCGCCCGGGCCGCGCCGAGCAGGTCGCCGAAGGTCTTGTACGGCTGCGAGGCATGACCGGTGATCAGCATCGCGCCGGTGGCGATCAGCATCACGGGGGCCAGGTCGTTCTTCGTGTCGAACGACATGTTCGGCAGCAGGCTGGGATTGACCGCGTGCGTGTCGAACACGATCACGAAGGTGTGACCGTCCGGCGGCGACTTGGCGACGATGCCGGTGCCGATGGTGCCGTTGCCGCCCGAGCGGTTCTCGACGATCACCTGCTGCCCGAGCGCCTCGGTCAGGCGCGGCGCGAACAGCCGCGCCAGCTGGTCGGTGGTGCCGCCCGGCGGGAACGGGGACACCAGCCGGATCGGTTTGCTGGGCCAGGGCTCGGACTGCGCCTGAGCGCCGACCGCAAAGGCCGCGACGGCCAGTGCGGCGATGGTGCGCACGAATGCGTGCATGGAATCTCCTCCGGTTTCTATGGGTGTGTAGGGCGCGCCTGTCGGGCCGCTCCAGACGATTCTATTTCAGCGAAGGAAATTCCCGCGCCGGCGTCAGGGACGGCGCCGGTGCGCGCTCGCCCGCACCTTGCACGCTCGTCCGCACCTTGCACGCTCGTCCGCACCTTGCACGCTCGTCCGCACCTTGCACGTCGGGCGCGCCGGCCTGCGCCGGCCCGCCCGGAGCGCCGTCGGCCTCAGCGCCCTTCGAACCGCGGCGCCCGCTTCTCGGCGAACGCCCGCATGCCTTCCTTGACGTCCTCGGTCTGCAGCAGCGGCAGCAGTTGCAGGTACACGTGATGCACGTGCTCGGGGAACGGCTCGTTCCAGCCCATCCGCATCAGGCGCTTGGCCGCCTGCACCGCGAGTGGTGCGTTGGCGGCGATCTCGAGCGCCAGCGCACGGGCGCGCTCGAGCTGGGCGCCGTCGTCGACCACCTCGTTGGTCAGCCCCCATTCCAGGCACTCGTCGGCGGTCAGCGTGCGGCCGGTGAAGATGAGCTGCGCCGCCTTTGCCCAGCCGATCATGCGCGGCAGGTACCACGTGCTGCCGGACTCGGGGAGCACGCCGCGCTTGCAGAACGCGGCGGCGAACTTCGCCGACCGCGCCATGATGCGGATGTCGCAGCCGATGGCGAGGTCCATCCCGTAGCCCGCCGCGCCGCCGTTGACCGCGCAGATGACGGGCTTCTCCATCGCGTGCAGCACCGTGGGCGGCGTGGTCTTCAGGTCGATCGTCGAGCGCGGCGTGCCGCTCAGGTTCGTCTGGCGTCCTTCGGCCATCGCGACCACGTCGAGCCCGGCGCAGAAGGCGCGCCCTGCCCCGGTCAGGATCACGCAGCGCACCGCGGGATCGCCGTCGGCGTCGAGCAGGCGAGCCCCCAGCTGCTGGAGCATCGGCCGCGAGATCGTGTTCATGCGCTGCGGCGCGTTCAAGGTGATCGTCGCGACGTGGTCGCGCACCTCGTACAGGACTTCTTCGGGTTGCGGATCGGTCATGTCGGTCTCCTTCAGGTGAGCATCTGTCCGCCGTCGACGGCGATCGTCTGGCCGGTCACCCAGCTGGCGAGGTCGCTGGCCAGGAACAGCACGACGTTGGCGACTTCGTCCGGCCCGCCCAGGCGGTCGAACGGGATGCTGCGCAGGATGCCCTGGTACAGCGTCGGGTTGTGCTGCTTCGCCTGATCCCAGACCCCGCCGGGGAACTCGATCGAGCCCGGCGCCACGCAGTTCACCCGGATCCGCTTGCCGGCGAGCGCGGCCGCCTGCGTCAGCGTGTACTGGATCAGCGCGGCCTTGACCGCGCCGTACGGCGGCGTGCGCACGCTGGGCGCGAGCCCCGAGATCGACGAGATGTGCACGATCGAGCCGCCGCGCTGCGCGAGGAACGGGATCGCTGTCTGCGAGGCCCGCACGGTGGCCATCAGGTCGACGTTGATGCTGGCGCCCCAGCCGGTCTCGTCGTCGCTGCGGCCGAAGCCGGAGGCGTTGTTGACGAGCACGTCGATGCCCCCCAGCGCCTCGGCCGCGGCCTTCACGTAGCCGACGACCGACGGGCCGTCGGCCAGGTCGCAGGCCATCGTGTGCACCTTGCCGCCGTGCGCACGCAGCTCGGCCGCCGTCCCGGCCATCGACGCCTCGCCCCGGGCGCAGATGGACACGTCGGCGCCGGCCGCCGCGAACTGCAGGGCGATCGAGCGCCCGATGCCGCGGCTGCCGCCGGCGACCACGACCTTGCGGCCCTTGAAGCTGATCTGCATTCCAGTCTCCTGTCAGGTTGTTTCGTCATCTGCAATCGTCATCGGGGCGAAGACCCGGTTGCGCACCGCGTCCGCGCCGACCCTTCATAATCGCGGAGTCCGGGCGCAGGCCCGCCGGTTCCCCGTTCATTCCATTCAAGCACAACCATGTCTTCCTTCGACCACCTCTTCCCCGACATCCGCGAGGGCGTGCGCGCCGTCTGCGCACAATTCGACTCGGCCTACTTCCAGAAAGTCGACGACGAACGTGCCTACCCCGAGGCCTTCGTCAACGCGCTGACCGACGCCGGCTGGCTCGCCGCGATGATTCCGCAGGAGTACGGCGGCTCCGGGCTCGGCCTGACCGAGGCGTCGATCATCATGGAGGAGATCAACCGCTGCGGCGGCAACGCCGGCGCCTGCCACGGTCAGATGTACAACATGGGCACGCTGCTGCGCCACGGCTCCCCCGAGCAGAAGCAGCGCTACCTGCCGCAGATCGCGGCCGGCAAGCTGCGCCTGCAGTCGATGGGCGTGACCGAGCCGACCACCGGCACCGACACCACCAAGCTGAAGACCACCGCCGAGCGCCGTGGCGACCGCTACGTGGTCAACGGCCAGAAGGTCTGGATCTCGCGCATCCAGCACTCCGACATGATGATCCTGCTGGCGCGCACCACGCCGCTGGCCGACGTCAAGCGCAAGTCCGACGGCATGTCGATCTTCCTGGTCGACCTGCACGAGGCGATCGGCAAGGGCCTGACCGTGCGGCCGATCCGCAACATGGTCAACCACGAGACCAACGAGCTGTTCTTCGACAACCTGGAGATCCCGGCCGAGAACCTGATCGGCGAGGAAGGCAAGGGCTTCAAGTACATCCTCGACGGCCTGAACGCCGAGCGCACGCTGATCGCCGCCGAGTGCATCGGCGACGGCTACTGGTTCGTCGAGCGCGCCAGCAAGTACGCGACCGAGCGGCGCGTGTTCGACCGCCCGATCGGCCAGAACCAGGGCGTGCAGTTCCCGATCGCCGAGAGCTACATCGAGGTCGAGGCCGCCAACCTGATGCGCATGCGCGCCTGCGAGCTGTACGACGCGCACAAGCCCTGCGGCGCCGAAGCCAACATGTCCAAGTACCTGGCGGCGAAGGCATCGTGGGAGGCGGCCAACGCCTGCCTGCAGACGCACGGCGGCTTCGGCTTCGCCTGCGAGTACGACGTCGAGCGCAAGTTCCGCGAGACCCGCCTGTACCAGGTGGCGCCCATCTCCACGAACCTGATCCTGTCCTTCGTGGCCGAGCACGTGCTGCAGATGCCGCGCTCGTTCTGAGGCACGGGCGCTCCGAGGCCGCTCAGTCCGCGTCCGCGGGCGACGCGGCCGCGCGGTACACCGCCAGGTAGCGCCGCGCGGCGACGTGCCAGCCGAAGTCGGCGCGCATGCCGGCGCGCTGCAGCGCCTCGAAGCGCGGCCGGTCGCGCCACAGCGCCGCGGCGCGCTCGACGGTGCCGGCCAGCGCGTCGGCCGACGGCGCATCGAACACGAAGCCGTTGGCCGTGCCGTCGTGCAGAGGGGGCCCGCTGGCGTCCACCACCGTGTCGGCCAGACCGCCGGTGCGCCGCACGATCGGCGGAGTGCCGTAGCGCAGGCTGTACATCTGGTTGAGCCCGCAGGGTTCGAACCGCGACGGCATCACGAACAGGTCGGCACCGGCCTCGATCCGATGCGCGAGCGTCTCGTCGAACCCGATGCGCACCGCGCACGCGCCGGGATGGCGCGCTGCCAGGTCGCGGAAGCCCTGCTCCATCCAGGCTTCGCCCGACCCCAGCACCGCCAGCTGCATGCGCTGCGACAGCAGCCGGTCGGCGGCCTGCAACAACAGGTCCAGCCCTTTCTGCTCGGTCAGGCGGCTGATCACGCCCAGCAGTGGCGCGGTGTCCTGCGCGGCCAGGCCGAGCGCACGCTGCAGCGCGGCGCGGCCTTCTCGCTTGCGCGCCAGCGTCGCGGCGTCGTAGCACACCTCGAGCGCCGGGTCGCGGGCCGGATCCCAGACCACGGTGTCGATGCCGTTCAGGATGCCGCTGAGCCGGTCACGCCGATGCCGCAGCAGGCCCTCGAGGCCGCAGCCGAACTCCGGACGCAGGATCTCGTCGGCATAGGTGGGGCTCACCGTGGTGATGCGGTCCGCGAGCTGCAGCCCCGCCTTCAGGAACGACAGCCGTCCGTGGAACTCGACCGCGTCGAAGCGGAACGCGTGCCACGGCAGGCCCAGGTCCGTCATCAGCGCCGCGTCGAACGATCCGGTGAAGCTCAGGTTGTGCACCGTCATCACGCTGGCCGCCGCGCGACCGGGGTGCAGGAAGTGCAGGAACGCCGGCGCGAGCCCGGTCTGCCAGTCGTTGCAGTGGAGCACCTGGGGGCGCCAGGTGAGCGGCGAGTCGCCCGACGACAGCAGCGCGGCAACGCGCGCGAGCAGGCCGAAGCGCATGCCGTTGTCGGGCCAGTCGCGTCCGTCGGGACCGAGGTAGGGATTGCCGTCGCGCGCGTACAGCGATTCGGCGTCGAGCAGCAGCACCTGCAGCCCGCCCGGCAGGTGCGCGCGCCACAGTCGCGCCGGGGGCAACGCGCCGCCCAGGCGGTCGACGTGCGCCACCAGCGAGCGCTGCGGCAGTGCCTGCATCAGGCGCGGATAGGCCGGCAGCAGCACGCGCACGTCGCAGCCGGCCGCGGCCAGCGCATCGGGCAATGCGCCGGCCACGTCGCCGAGGCCGCCGGTCTTCACCCAGGGCGCCATCTCGGACGCCGCGAACAGCACGCGCATCGGACGCATCGGCAGCACGTCGTCGGGGTCCATGCGCGCTCAGAGCCAGCGCATCAGGCCGGGTTCGAAACGATGCGTGAGGTGCGGGTGCACCGGATACGCGCGCACACGGTATTCGGTCTTGCCGCACCAGTCGGGGCTGAGATCGAGCGCATAGTACGCAACGCCGTCCTGCGCCGGCCCCTCCGGATGCAGCAGCAGCTGGTGCCGGGCCTGCTCGACGCCGTGCAGACCGCGCACGCTGACCAGCATCTCGACGCACACGTCGGCGGGTTCGAGGCCGTTCAGGCGCACGCGCACCTGCACGCGGGCACGGTCGCCGTATTGCATGTGCGCCGGGGCCGCCTGCACCAGCTCGAGGCCCACGCCATCCCATGCGTGCCGCACCCGCGCCTTCCAGTGCGCGAGCTGCGCGGCCGACTCGAAGCCGTCGGCCGAGCACCGGCTCCAGCGCCGCGCCGCCGGCACGTAGAACTTGTCGACGTACTCGCCGAGCATGCGCGCCGCGTTGAAGCGCGGCGCGATGGTCGCCATCGAGCGCTTGGACATCGCGACCCAGCCCGGAGAGAAGCCCATCGGACCGCGTTCGTAGTAGAGCGGGATCACCTTGTCCTGGAGGATCTCGTACAGCGTGCGCGCCTCGTCGCGTGCGCGCTTGGCGTCGTCGAGCGATTCGTGGACCGGCTTGATCGCCCAGCCGTTGCTGCCGTCGTAGCCCTCGTCCCACCAGCCGTCCAGCACCGACAGGTTGATCACGCCGTTGAGTGCGGCCTTCATGCCGGAGGTGCCGGACGCCTCGAGCGGATAGATCGGGTTGTTCAGCCAGACGTCGACGCCCTGCACCAGCCGGCGCCCGAGGCGCAGGTCGTAGCCTTCGACCAGCAGCAGATGGCCTTCGAACTCGCGCATCGACGCGACCTCGTGCAGGCGGCGGATCAGCGCCTTGCCCGGCTCGTCGGCCGGGTGGGCCTTGCCGGCGAAGACGAACAGCACCGGGCGCTTGCGGTCCGCGACCAGTTCGCGCAGCCAGTCCAGGTTCTCGAACAGCAGCGCCGCCCGCTTGTAGGTGGCGAAGCGCCGCGCGAAGCCGATCGTCAGCACGTCCGGATTGTCGGGATCGGCCAGCCGCAGCAGGCGGTCGAGGTGGGCGTCGGACCCGCGGTTGCGCGCATGCGCGACCGCGATGCGATGACGCACCAGGTGGAGCATCTGCGCCTTCAGCGACAGGCGCACGCTCCAGTACTGCAGATCGGGAAGCCGGTGGACGCCTTCCCAGGACGCCGGATCGGTGGGCCGCTGGCTCCAGCCCGACCCCATCTGACGGGTGAACAGCTCGGCCCACTCGTCGGACAGGAAGGTCGGGATGTGCACGCCGTTGGTGATGGAGTCGATCGGGTTCTCGTCGGGATCGATCTGCGGCCACAGGGGGGCGCAGATCGCGGCCGACACGCCGCGATGGATGCGCGACACGCCGTTG
>JAKOZZ010000155.1 GCA_029779755.1 Pseudomonadota bacterium | reverse complement strand
GAGGAACGTGAGCACGGGGTCGGTGCCGTACTTGCCCCGCACGAAGGTCTTCCATTCGTCCGTATACACCCGGTCGGCGTCCGCCCGCGACGCCCACAGGTAGATGCCGCCGGCCTTCGCGCCATCCTGCGACCGGAAGTAGTACTTGCGGATCAGCCCCGGCATGCCCCGGTACTTGGGCGCCGTGCTCAGGAAGGTCTCCCTGGCCTGCGCCAGGGTCATCGGCTGGGGGAGTGTGAATTCGACGATTGCGGTGATCATGGAGGGGCTCCGGTCAGGGGGGTGAAGGCGATACCGTCGGCGAAGGCGCGCATCAGAGCGATGTTGCGTTCGACCTTGGATCCGGACCGCACGGTCGTGGTGAGTCCGCCAGCGGCGATCCGCCCGATGCCGGCCTCGTCGAGGAGCCCGATCAGTTCGGCGCGCGTTCGAGCGCTGGCGATCGACCCGACCTCGCGACCGAGCAGCCAGGCGCCGACGCGTTCGGGTTCGAACCCGTGGGCCTCCTGAACGTCGTGGGGCACGTCTGTGTAGATTCGTTCGAGGTACTGGTACCGATCGATGATCCGGACGATATCGCCAGCATCTTTCGAGATCGCCGCGTTTCGACCGCGATCACGCCACGCGAAGATCTTGAGCAGGGCGAATCCCGGCTGCGAAGCCACCGGCACGATCAGCCCGGCCTCGATCTCGACCCGTTCGGCCGAGTGCAGAGCCTCCTCGAACCCGAGCACGTTCATGACCTCGGCGTCACCAGGAGGCCAACGAATCTCGGCGTTTGCATCGGCAATCTGCCCGAACGGGATCAAGTCGATGTGCATCGCCGATCGCGTGGAACGCAGTCGATGCGCAAGACGGGGATCGGCACTGAACAGACCGGTCCCGACGATTCGGGTCTTCAAGGTATCGAAGACGTCCCAACTGTGCAGCGCAACCGCGAAATCGATGTCATGCGTACCGCGCGATGCGTCGCCATGCACATGCTCGCTGATGATGAGATCCGCCGTGGCACCGACGATCAGGAACGGCACGCCAAGTTCGGACGACACCGTATGCAGCGTCCGGATGGCGTCAACGTAAGGCGACGCGAGCGGCTTCTGCAGAGTCAGCACGTTCATCGGACAGCACCTTCTCCAGGAGCATGCGTGCCGCTTCGTGAGCACGCGCATCGACGGAGGCCATCAGGTCGGCGTAGACGAGTTCGGCCGGCACGAGATCGTCGCTGCCATCCGGACGGGCGGGCAGCGTCCAGAATCGGTCGATCAGTTCGATGTCGCCTGTGGGGTCGGGGCGCAGACGGTGTTCGATGACCAGCCCGGCGCGCGCGCGCCAGACGGGGTTCGGGTCGACGTACACCGTGCACGTGGACGGTCGCAGATAGCGGACGTACCGGTCCGCGGCCACTTCGCCGCCCCACTGCGCATGGTGCCGGGTCAGGTCGACGTTCGTCCACCAGTCGGGCGCGGGCGCGCGGAACCGTTGTGCATGCAGCTTCGGCCTGAGACGGATGGGATAGTTGGTGACCCATTCGTCGAGCATCTTCATGCGCTGAAGCAGTCTTCGGTCCGACTTCTTGCGGGTGTGCACGATGAGGCCGCGCTCTGCGAGGTTCTCCATGATCGGTCCGACGCCGCCCAGCGCAACCCCTGCCGCTTCGGCGATGTCGCGATAGGCGCCTCTGACGAGACCGGCATCACACAGCAGAACGAACATGACGCGCAGTGCAGCGGGCGTGCCGCCGGTCCGGACCGGCGGCAGATACTGCGCGCGCAGCTCGGCCGACGGTCGACGTCCCGTGATCAGCACGAACAGGTCGCGCGCGCGCAAGTGCGCATTGCCGGCCGCGTCCAGGAACTGGATGCGAAGCCGTCGCCATCGGTCGGCGATGTCGGGGGTGACGTGCGACGTGACGAGCACGAGGTCGGTCTGGGCGGGATCCGTCAACAGATCCTGCAGGGCGGAAGGCAGCGTCCGGGGGGACGCCGGATGCGTGACAGCCCTGAATCGACGCTCCACCAGTCCGTCCCGCAGTTCGAGCACGGTGACCGGAAAGCGTTCGCCCTGCACGCCGGAGGGCGCGTGCAGGCGACGCATCTCCAGCCCGGTGACGTCTTTCAGCGCCCCGAGGACCTGGTCGATCAGGTGTTCGTTGACCTCGCCATCCATTCGGCACTCACTATTTGTTCATTTTTTGCGTATGTTCATTGTAGTCGAACAAATCCATCGTTGAACACACTCGAGTCTCCCTTCTGTCTGCCGGGACGAACCCGTCCACCGGATCGGTCACGCGAGGCAGGCTTCCTGGGGGTCAGGAGCAGAACCGTGTACGGGGTAGAAAAATCATAACCGCGTAATGACTCTGCCCTAGGCCACGAACGGCAAGGGAAATCGAAGCATTGCACGGCTGAGCTCATCCGCTGATGTCGTCGGAGAACGCGGAATTGCCCCGCCGGTACGGCCAGGCCGCCAAGGGGTTCATCGACCCTCATTGTTCAGGATTACCGGTGTTCATTTATCATGCACACACGCAATATATGAACGAACTCCGTGCCGAACGCATCTGCCTGGTATCGCGTCACCCGCCCCGATACCGCCGATCCTGCTCCGCGCTGAATTCCGCGAGCGGGCCCGCATGCGCCCCCTCGCGGGCCACGCGCTGCGGATCGCCGAAGTACACGAACACCGTCATCGGCGCGGTCGCAGGGGCCTCCAGCGGGCGTACGGCGATTGTGCGGCGGGTGTACCAGCCCGCCTCGTCCACCTGCTCGAGCACGTCCATGTCGGCCAGCACCCGGTCGTCGACCGCGTACACCTCGCCGATCACGTGTTCGCCACGGCCCGGGGCGTCGACCAGCCAGGGCACGAGCTCGGCGCCGACGATGTACAGGGGCAGGCGCTGCACGGTCACGAACCGGCCGGGCACACGCTGCCCGCCGTTGACGTGGAAGTTGGAGAAGCCCTGCTTCAGGGTGCCGTAGACGAAGACGTGGTGCATGACGGTGGCGGGTGGGGTGGCCGTGGCGTGGCGGTGGCGGTGGCGGTGGCGGCAGGGTTGGTTCATTGGCCCGCGCACTTCTGGCGCGCCGCTTCGCGCAGTTCCTCGACGCGGCTCGCCCAGTCGGCAGTGCGGTCCTCGGGGCGCCGGCGGCCGTGGTCCTCGACACTGGCGAGCTGGCCCTGCGCCATCCGGCAGCGCAGCGCCTGGCGCGTCTCGTCCCGGCCCGGCCGTGCGGCGGTCTGGCCTGCACCCATCGAACCGGCGCCCGCCGTGCCTGCACCCGCTGAGCCTCCTCCTGCCGGCGCTGCGCCTGCCGGGCCTGCGCCGGCCCGCGCGGAACGGCGCGCAGCGGCATCACGCGCCGCGTCGAACGCCTGCTCGCTGTCCGGGCAGGCCTCCAGCGCCAGGGGGCCCATGTTGCCCAGCGGATGCCCGTAGGTCGTGGCCCAGACGGCGACGCCCTCGGGCGCGCCACGGTGCCAGGCCACACGCATCACGCTGTGCGTGAACGTGTTGTTCACCACGTCGACGTTGCGGTAGTGGCAGCGCATCACCTGCGTCGGCCCGAGCGTGCGCTCGAGCGCCGCCCGTTGCGACGGATCGAGCTGATGCAGGGCGAATCCCGCCTGCGTCCAGTGCACGAGCTCTTCGCGCAGCAGCGAGGCCTTCGCCTCGACCGGCGGATTCTCCAGCCAGCGCACCAGGTTGGCCGCCACCTGCCGCACGACGGGCCCGTCGCACCCGTGCTGCATGATCATCACACCCGTGCGCGCGTACGTCGGGTGCTGGCGCAGCAGCACGAGCGACGGTGCATCCTCGCTGCGGATGCCGGACATCGCCAGCTGCAGCAGGTCCGTCACACTGCGGCGGGACTGCACGTCGAGACGGCACTCGGCATCCCGCAGCCCCTGGATGACCGCAACCAGATCGACCCGCCCGCGCGAGCTCGGGCTGATCTCCTGCAGCCGCCCGTCGCGCAGCTTGGCCAGCACCGACGGGTCGTGCTCCGTCGGCTGCGCCTGCGTCGTCGACGGGGTGATCGCCGTCAGTGCCCAACTCGCCGCAATGCAGGCCAGGGCACGCGCCGCATTCCGCTCACGCCACATCGAGCGCTCCGGCATCCAGCAGTGCGCGCACGAGCTGCGCGCGGTTGTTGACGCCCAGCTTGCGGTGCGCGGCCGACAGGTGGTTGCGCACCGTGTTGGGCTCGAGCGCGAGCGCACGCGCCACTTCCTTGACGGTGCCGCCGTGGGCCACGTGCAGGGCGACGCCGCGCTCCCGCGTCGTGAGGGCGTCCACCGCGGTGGCGGCACGGGCGGTGATCAGCACGCGCCGCTCGACGGCCGCCCAGGTGAAGCGCAGCCCGTGCACGACGAGCGTGGACACGCGCCCGCCGCGGATCGCACGCGCCAGCGGCTCCGGAAGACCGGGCCCGTTCCAGCCGGGCCACTCGGTCTGCAGCAGCGGGCCGAACCCGTCCTCGGCTTCGTGCAGCACGCCGCGCCGGTCGCAGACGGCGGCGTGCACGGCCCGGCCCCGGTCGACCTCCGCGCGCCGGCGGATCGCACTGAAGATGTTCAGGCGCCGCGTCTCGACCAGGTGCGGCATCAGGAACTCCTTGGTGGCGCGCTCGCGCTCGGTGAAGCGCTGCGCGGGGTCCGCGCGCCACAGGCTCACCACGTTGAGCAGACCGGAGGGCATCTCGGGAATGCAGGTGCACAGCAGGTGCTCCATGCCGAACTGCCGCGCGTGCAGACGGTACATGCGCGTGCGCAGGAACGCGGGCCGGTCGATGATCGAGTACAGCTCGACCGTGGTGCCGGGCCGCTCGCCCACCGCACGCGCCAGGAAGTCGTCCTGCCGCACGCGCGCGTAGTTGGCCAGCATGGCCTGCGGCTGGTCGAGCAGATGCACGTCGTACAGCTCGACCGTCGGGGACGTGGCGCCGTGCCCCCACATCGCGGAGTCGAACGCCACGAGCGCGCGCATCGACCGCAGCACCCACAGGCAGAACGACCCGGGGTCGCGCGACCGTGCCTCGCGATACAGCGCGAGCACGAACTGACTGAGCGCTCGGTCGGGATCGACGGACTGCGACATGGCGAACGGACCTCCGGTGCGGGCGACGCTGAAGACGCTGAGGACGCTGACGTGCGCGGCCAGTATCGCTGCGCAGCAGCGCGGCAGGCAACCGCGCGCGGGAGTGTCGGTCGGCTTTACAGCCGCACGCCGACCGCAGGGCCGCAGCCGCAGACGCTGCGTGCGACGGTAGCGCGAACGCCGCCGGTGCGTCCCCGATCTGGTACGAACGTATCAGGGCGCCGCGCGAACGCGCCGTTGCGGCACGGCGCTTGCAGCCTTCCATCGGCAGACGAGGCACTCGTCCCCACCAGGAGGCCCACCCATGCGTTCATTCCACACCCCTCTGGCGCGCGGCGCCGCGCTGGCGCTCGCCACGGCCGCATCGGCCGTCTGCGCCGCCCCCATCCAGTACCTCAGCGGCGCGTCCACGCAGACCAGTTCGTCGGCCGTGCTGCCCACCGTGCCGCTGCTGCCCGGCGTCACGGGGTTCTCGCGCCGGTTCGTGCAGGCGAACTCGTCGTCGTCGGCGCAGACCAACGGCGCCGAGTCGGCCAGCGCCAGCGCCTCGCTCGCCACCGGCGCGCTGCGCGTGTCGACCGCCTTCGCGAGCAACGGCACGACGGGCGGCCAGACTTCGGCCAGTGCGTTCATCGGGGACGGCTTCGCCTTCTCCGGCCCGGGCGGCGCGCCGTACGTATGGAACGGGCAGAACGTCACGTTCAACATCGACGTGTCGGGCGTGCATGCGTCGAACATCCCGGCGCCGCTCGGCGGGCAGAACTATTTCGACTTCAGCATCGTCACCCTGCTGATCTACCAGCCGGGCACGCTGGACGATGCGAACCTGCCGTTCTGCAACGGCGGCGGCACCACGAACGTCGTCACCAGCTTCTTCTGGTCGCTGGGCGACAACACCAATGCCACCAACCCGTGCGGCGGCGCATTCCTGGACAACCTGTCCGGCACGGTGAACCAGACGGTGTCGGCCACGTTTGCACCGACGGGCGATTTCGCCTGGGCGCTGGGCATCCGCGCGATCAGCGCCGCCACCGACGGGCAGTCGGGCCCCATTTCGTGGAGCTATCAGTTCGGCAACACGGTGGAGTACGACTTCGTGGCCCCGGCCGATGCCGTGGTGACGACCGCGTCGGGCATCGCGCCGGGCGGCCAGTCCGGTCAGGTGCCACTGCCGGCGACGGCATGGCTGCTTGCCGCCGGGTTGCTCGCCCTGGCGCGCAGGCGCGCGACGAACGATCAGGTGCGCGCGATCACCGC
>JAKOZZ010000148.1 GCA_029779755.1 Pseudomonadota bacterium | reverse complement strand
TCCAGCTTCGCCTTGCCTTCGGGCTTCAGCACCGACTTGTCGAAGTCGAAGAACGCATCGGCGGCGAAGGTGACCTTCTCGCTGGTGGGCGCGGCCGGGGCGGCAGCGGCCGGGCGGGCAGCCGGGGACGCAGGTGCCGGGGCGGGACGCGCCGGCGCCGGGGCCATCGGGGAGGCCGGAGCAGCCGGAGCGGCCGACTTCGGCAGCAGGTCATCGTCGCAACCCTTGATCGCATGCGCGGGGGCGAAGTAGCCGGTGCGCCAGCACAGGCCGGCACCGCTCTTGACGACTTCGTTGTTCGGGCTGATGACGTAGCCGCTGTTCTTCGGATCGGCCGTCTGTGCCGTCGCCGCTGCGGACAGCGACAGCAGCCCTGCTGCGACCAACGATGCCAATTTGACCTGTTTGTTCATGTTTCTCCTCTCGGTAGAACGATTCCACGATTCCGGACATGGAGCCGACCCTGGCCGGGTCAAGAAACAATGGCACTCGGGCCCGCCGGCAGAATCTCGCGAATCCGATTGTGCCATAGGCGACTACGCCCGGCCACGCTGCCGACCTGGGCCGCAGCGTCGGCATTGGCGAGCTGTCGCTTTCGGACAACATGCCGCCCGGCCACCCAGACCTCCCGGACGTGCTCCCGGCCGGCACAGTGGACGAGGTGCGAGACCGGGTCGAACACCGGAAGGCCGTCGACGCCGGACAGGTCGACGGCGATCAGGTCGGCCTGCTTGCCCGGTTCGATCGAGCCGATGCGGTCGGCCAGGCCCAGCGCGGCCGCGCCCGCCAGGGTCATCGCGTGCAGGGTGTCGGCCGCCGACCAGGCCGTGGCGTCGCCCGACGTGCCCTTGGCCAGCAGGGCGGCCGTGCGCGCCTCGGACAGGAGGTCGAGCCGGTTGTTGCTCGCCGCCCCGTCGGTGCCGATGCCGACGTTGATGCCCAGTGCGCGCAGCCGGGCGGCCGGGGCGACGCCGCTGGCCAGCTTCAGGTTGGAATGCGGGCAGTGCGCGACCGAGATGCGGTGCTCGGCGATCAGGGCCAGGTCCGCCACGTCGAGGTGCACCGCGTGGACGGCGATCAGGTCGGGGCCGGCCAGGCCCAGGCGTGCGACACGCTGCAGCGGCCGTTCGCCGGTGCGCGCGACGGCATCGGCCACCTCGTGCGCGGTCTCGTGCAGGTGCATATGGACGGGCATGCCCAGCTCGGCGCACAGGCTGGCGATCTGCTCGAGGATGGCGTCCGACACCGTGTAGGGCGCATGCGGCGCCAGGCAGAAGCTGACCAGGGGGTCGTCGCGCAGCGTGTCGCGCAGCGCGAGGCCCTTGCGCAGGTACTCGGCCGCGCCGCTGCCGTAGGCCGACGGGAACTCGACCGCAACGATGCCGAGGGCGGCCCGCAGGCCGATCACCCGGGCGGCCGCGGCGGTCTGCTCCGGGAAGAAATACATGTCGTTGAAGCAGGTGATGCCCGACATCACCATCTCGGTGCACGCCAGCAGGCTGCCGTCGAACACGAAGTCGGGCGACATCAGGCGCCCCTCGATCGGCCAGATGCGGTCGTGCAGCCAGCGCTGCAGCGGCAGGTCGTCGCCGGCGCCGCGCAGCAGGGTCATCGCCGCGTGGCAGTGCAGGTTCACCAGGCCCGGGGCCAGCAGGTGGCCCGGCAGTTCGAGCACCGTCGCCCCGGGGTACCGGGCGCGCGCCTCGGCGGCGGGAAGCAGCGCCGCGATCCGGTCGTCGTCGACCACCACGGCGTGCCCGGTCAGCACGTGCGGGTCCGGTGCGACCGGGGCGATCCATTCGGGGCAGATCAGTTCCATGCGCGAAAGTTAACCACAGGCCCCGGGCGGCCACCATGCGGTCGGCCGTCCCGTCCGGCGCGCGCGGGTCCCGGCCCGGAAGCGCCACATGTTAAAATTCAAAGGTTTAGAAGTCGCCTGGCCGGGGATCCATCGCAGTTTCGGGTCGTCGCCTCCGGGCCCGAACCCACCGCGTCGCCGCCTCCTGCATCGGCCCCGCCGCCGTGGCCGATGCCGTCTTGCAGCCTGCCGCCCCCAGCATGGACCAGTTCGCCAAAGAAACGCTACCGATCAGCCTCGAAGAGGAGATGCGGCGCTCGTACCTCGACTACGCGATGAGCGTGATCGTGGGCCGCGCGCTTCCCGACGTGCGTGACGGGCTCAAGCCGGTGCACCGGCGCGTGCTCTACGCGATGCACGAGGCCGGCAACGTCTGGAACCGGCCGTACGTGAAGTGTGCGCGCGTCGTCGGCGAGGTGATGGGTAAGTTCCACCCGCACGGCGACTCGGCCATCTACGACACGCTGGTGCGCATGGCGCAGGACTTCTCCCTGCGCTATCCGCTGGTCGACGGGCAGGGCAACTTCGGTTCGGTCGACGGCGACAACGCCGCGGCGATGCGGTACACCGAGTGCCGCCTCGAGAAGATCGCCGCCGAGATGCTGGCCGACATCGACAAGGAGACCGTCGATTACCAGCCCAACTACGACGGCAAGGAACTCGAGCCGACGGTGCTGCCGGCGCGGCTGCCCAACCTGCTGATCAACGGGTCTGCCGGCATCGCGGTGGGCATGGCGACCAACATCCCGCCGCACAACCTCGGCGAGATCGTCGACGCCTGCCAGGCGATGCTGCGCAATCCCGACATCACGGTCGACGAGCTGATCGAGATCGTGCCTGCGCCCGATTTCCCCACCGCCGGCATCATCTACGGCGTGGCGGGCGTGCGCGAGGGGTACCGCACCGGCCGGGGCCGCGTGGTGATGCGCGCGCTCACCCACTTCGAGAAGTTCGACCGCGGCAATCGCGACGCCATCATCGTCGACGAGCTGCCCTACCAGGTGAACAAGCGCCTGCTGCTCGAGCGCATCGCCGAGCTGGTCAACGAGAAGAAGCTCGAAGGCATCTCGGACATCCGCGACGAGTCCGACAAGTCGGGCATGCGCGTGGTGATCGAGCTCAAGCGCAACGAAGTGCCCGAGATCGTCCTCAACAACCTGTACAAGAACACCCAGCTGCAGGACACCTTCGGCATCAACATGGTCGCGCTGGTCGACGGCCAGCCGCGGCTGCTGAACCTGAAGCAGATGATCGAGTACTTCCTCGCGCACCGTCGCGAGGTGGTCACCCGGCGCACGGTGTTCGAGCTGCGCAAGGCGCGCGAGCGCGGCCACGTGCTCGAGGGGCTGGCGGTGGCGATCGCCAACGTCGACGACATGATCGAGCTGATCAAGGCGTCGCCCACGCCGCCGATCGCCAAGGAGCGCCTGATGGCGCGCGACTGGGCGGCGGGCGTCGCGCGCGAGATGCTCGAGCGCGCGGGCTCGGACGTGTCCGCGTACAAGCCCGAGGGGCTCGATCCCGCGGTCGGCCTGCACGGCAGCACCTACCGGCTGTCGGACGTGCAGGCGCAGGAGATCCTGCAGATGCGGCTGCAGCGCCTCACGGGGCTCGAGCAGGACAAGATCGTGCAGGAGTACCGCGAGGTGATCGGCCAGATCACCGATCTGCTCGACATCCTCGCCCGTCCCGAGCGCATCACGCAGATCATCCGCGACGAGCTCGCGGCCATCCGCGCCGAGTTCAGCGAGGGCAAGGGCGACAAGCGCCGTTCGCAGATCGAGCTGAACGCCACCGAGCTCGGCACCGAGGACCTGATCACGCCCACCGACATGGTGGTGACGCTGTCGCACTCCGGCTACATCAAGAGTCAGCCCCTGGCCGAGTACCGCGCGCAGAAGCGCGGCGGGCGCGGCAAGCAGGCCGCCGCCACCAAGGACGAGGACTGGATCGACCAGCTGTTCGTGGCCAACACGCACGATGTCGTGCTGTGCTTCTCCAACCGCGGCCGGGTGTACCGGCTCAAGGTGTGGGAGCTGCCGCAGGGGACGCGCAATTCGCGGGGCAGGCCGATCGTCAACGTGTTCCCGCTGGCCGAAGGCGAGAAGATCAACGTCGTGCTGCCCGTGTCTTCGGACGAGTTCGGCGAGGCGCGGTTCGTGTTCATGGCCACCTCGCTGGGCACGGTGAAGAAGACCGCGCTGTCCGAATTCTCCGAGGTGCGCGCGGCGGGCAAGATCGCGGTCAAGCTCGATGCGGGCGACTACCTGATCGGTGCGGCGGTCACCGACGGCCAGCACGATGTGATGCTGTTCTCCGACGCGGGCAAGGCGGTGCGGTTCGACGAGAACGACGTGCGCCCGCTCGGACGCGACACGCGCGGCGTGCGCGGCATGACGCTCGACGAAGGGCAGCAGGTGATCGCGATGCTCGTGGCCGGTGACGAGCAGCAGTCGGTGCTCACCGCCACCGAGAATGGCTTCGGCAAGCGCACGCCGATCGCCGAATACACGCGCCATGGCCGTGGCACCAAGGGCATGATCGCCATCCAGACCAGCGAGCGCAACGGCAAGGTCGTCGCCGCGGTGCTCGTCGAAACCCGCGACGAGATCATGCTGATCACGACCGGTGGCGTGCTGGTGCGCACGCGTGTGTCCGAGATCCGCGAGATGGGCCGCGCCACGCAGGGCGTGACCCTGATCTCCGTCGACGAGGGCACCCGTCTGACCGGCGTGCAGCGCGTCGTCGAGTCCGACAGCGAGGACGACGCGGGGGTCGAAGCGGGGGCTGAAGCGGGTGCCGATCCGGCATCCGGCGGCCCGTCCGATGCGACTTCGGGCGAGCCGCCCGCCTGAGCGGTCGGCGCCCGGCGCCTGACGGCGGACCCTCGGCGGGGGCGCGTCGCGGGCGTTTGCCGAGTGGCCGGGTGCGCAGCGCGCGCGTCGGTCAGCCTGCGGTTCGCCGCCGGCGTGCGGCCAGAACGGCGAGGCCGCCTGCCAGCAGCAGGGCGGTGGCGGGCAGCGGCACACGGCTTGCGATCAGCTGGTCCTGGTGGGTCGGGCTCGTCAGCACCTTGAATGCCCAGCCGCCGGCCGATTGGCTGTCGAGGTTTGCCAGCCACAGGGCCGCCGTGGCGCCGGGGCCGGACTGACTGCCGCCGATCCTGAAGTTTCCGCCGGTGAGATTCAGTCCGTTCGCGCCGTCGTAGGCGATCTCCCAGACCGCGACCTGGAATGCCGCGCTGTTGGCCGTGTTCGCGCGTGACGCGTCGAGGTGGTGCTCGAACAGTCGCGACAGCCGATCCAGCTGCAAGGCGCCGAAGCGCAGCCCCGCATCCTGCAGCGTGTAGTTCGAATAGGTCTGGCCGAGCCCGATGTTCTGCGTGAGTTCGATGCAGAACGACGTGTCCGGATTTCCGTCGATCCGGATGCGGAACTCGCCGGCGTGCACGTAGTCGGGCGCCGCGGCCGGCTGGACGATGTTGATCACCGGCCGGGTGCCGGCGACGTTCCATCCATCGAAGCTGACGGTCGTTGCGCCGGCCGCGCCGGCGCACGTGGCTGCGATCGTCAGGGCGGTGGCGTTGAGGAGGCGGCGTGTGGTGTTCATGGGTGTTCCGGGATTCGAAGAGGTCCACGCCATGGTGGGCGCAGGCGGTCGGAATCGCCGTGATCTGCGACACGTCCCGGCCCGGGTGCGCGAGCGCTGTTTGCTAGACTGTGCTGTTATGCAAGTCGAAAAATCTGACATGTCGCAGCCCGACCAAGGCGCAGGCTCGATCGAAGACCGCCTGGGCGAGTTGCGTCGCGACATCGATGCGGTCGACCGGCAGATCGTCGAGCTGCTGAACCGCAGGGCGTCGCTCGCACAGCACGTCGGTGAGGTCAAGAAGCTGGTCGACGCGCCCGTCTACCGGCCGGAACGCGAGGCGCAGATCTTCGCGAAGCTCGACACGATCAACACCGGCCCGCTGCCGTCCGCCGGCATCGTGGCGGTGTACCGCGAGATCATCTCGGCCTGCCGCGAGCTCGAGCGCCGCATGCGCGTGGCGTATCTGGGTCCGGCCGGCACGTTCTCGGAGCAGGCGCTGCTGAAGCACTTCGGGTCGTCCGTCGATCCGATCCCCTGCGGGTCCATCGACGAGGTCTTCCGGTCCACCGAATCCGGCACCGCCGACTTCGGCGTCGTGCCGGTCGAGAACTCGTCCGAAGGTGCGGTCAACCGATCGCTCGATCTGCTGCTGCAGACGACCCTGCCGATCTGCGGCGAGGTCTCGATCGCGGTGCGGCACAACCTGATGTCGCGCAGCGGTGCGCTCGACGGCGTCACCCGCGTGTGCGCGCATCCGCAGGCGCTCGCGCAGTGCCAGAACTGGCTCGACCGCAATCAGCCGGGTCTCGAGCGGGTGCCGGTGTCGAGCAACGCCGAAGGCGCCCGGCTCGCATCGGTCGAATCGCACACCGCGGCCATCGCCAGCGACGTTGCGGCCGCGCGCTACGGCCTGCAGATCGTCACGCCGGGCATCCAGGACGACCCGCACAACCGCACGCGGTTCGCCGTCATCGGACGCTACGTGTGCGCGCCGTCCGGCCTCGACCAGACCTCGCTGATCCTGTCGGTGCCCGACCGCGCCGGCGCAGTGCACGCGCTGATCGAGCCCCTCGCGCGGCACGGCGTGTCGATGAAGCGGTTCGAGTCGCGCCCCGCCCGCCAGGGCGACTGGGAGTACTACTTCTACATCGACCTGATCGGCCACCAGGACGATCCGCCGGTGGCGGCGGCGCTGTCCGAGCTGCGCGCCAATGCGGCGTTCTGCAAGGTGATCGGGTCTTATCCGCGCGCCGCCTGAGGGCCGCGCGCACGCACAACACTCTCACGGCGGCGCCGAAGCATGTCCCTCCACGCACCCGACTACGTCCGCGGCATTGCGCCGTACCAGGCTGGCAAGCCGATCTCCGAGCTCGCACGCGAGTACGGTCTCGACGAGGCCGGCATCGTCAAGCTGGCCTCCAACGAGAACCCGCTCGGCATGGGCGAAGCCTCGAAGGCCGCCATGCTCGCCGTGGTGGGCGATCTCGCGCGGTATCCGGATTCCAACGGCTTCGAGCTGAAGGCCGCGCTGTCGCGCCGCTACGACGTGCCGGCCGACTGGATCACCCTGGGCAACGGCTCCAACGACATCCTCGAGCTGGCCGCGCATGCGCTGGTGCAGCCGGGGCAGTCGGTGGTGTATGCGCAGTATTCGTTCGCGGTCTATGCGCTGGCCACGCAGGAGGTCGGTGCGCGCGCGATCGTCGTGCCGGCCCGCAACCACGGCCACGACCTGGACGCGATGGCGGCGGCGATCGCCCCCGACACCCGCCTGGTGTTCATCGCCAATCCGAACAACCCGACGGGCACGTTCGCGCCGGCGGCCGACATCGAGCGCTTCCTCGCGCGGGTGCCGGCCGACGTGGTCGTCGTGCTCGACGAGGCCTACAACGAATACCTGCGGCCCGAGCTGCGCTTCGATTCGGCGCGCTGGCTGCAGCGCCATCCCAACCTGCTGATCTCGCGCACCTTCTCCAAGGCGTACGGACTGGCGGGATTGCGGGTGGGGTTCGGTCTGGCCCAGCCCGAGCTCACCGACCTGCTCAATCGCGTGCGCCAGCCGTTCAACGTGAACTCGCTGGCCCAGGCCGCGGCGGTGGCGGCGCTGTCCGACGACGCGTTCCTGGCGCGCAGCTACGAGGTCAACCGTCAGGGGCTCGACCTGCTGCAGGGCGAGTTCGACCGCCTCGGCCTCGAATACGTACCGTCGTACGGCAACTTCGTGCTGGTGCGCGTCGGTGACGGCGCGGCCGTCTACGAGAAGCTGCTGCGTGCGGGCGTGATCGTGCGCCCCGTGGGCGCCTACGGGCTGCCCGAGTGGCTGCGGGTCTCGATCGGTCTGCCCGACGAGAACGCGAAGTTCCTGGCCGCCCTGCGCCAGGTGCTCGGCCGCGGCTGACCGCGCGGCCATGGGTGCAGATTCGATGGCGGCGCCCCGGGCGCCCGCCTTCCGGCGCGTTGCCGTCCTCGGTGTCGGCCTGATCGGCGGGTCGTTCGCGGCCACGCTGCGCGCGCGCGGACTCGCCGGCGCGGTGGTTGGCTTCACGCCCGGCGACGATGCGCGCATCGCCCGGGATCTCGGCCATCTGGACGGCGTGGCCGCGTCGGTGGCGCAGGCCGTCGCCGGCGCCGACCTCGTCGTGCTGGCCACGCCGGTGCCGGCGATGCCCGCCGTGCTCGTCGAAGCGCGCGCTGCCATCGCCGACGACGCGCTGATCACCGATTGCGCCAGCACCAAGCAGAGCGTGATCGCCGCGGCGCGGGCGGCATTGGGGCCCGCGTTCGCGCGCTTCGTGCCGGGACACCCGATCGCGGGGTCCGAGCGCCACGGTCCGGACGCGGCGCGTGCCGATCTGTTTGACGGCTGCGTGGCGGTGGTCTGCCGGCTGGCCGACACCGATCCCGCCGCCTTCGACCGCGTGCACGCGCTGTGGGCGGCCATGGGCGCGCGACCGACCGAACTCGATCCGGCCCGTCACGATGCCGTGTTCGCCGAGGTGTCGCACTGGCCGCATGCCGTGGCGTTCGCGTTGTGCGGGGCGATCGCCGGCGGCCCCAATGCCGACGACGCATTGCGCTTCGCGGGCGCGGGGCTGCGCGACACGACCCGCATCGGCGCGTCTTCACCCGACCTGTGGGCCGACATCCTGCTCGACAACCGCGCCGCCGTGCTCGACTGTGCGCGTGCGTTCCAGGCCGAACTGGCCGAGGTGCTGACGGCGATCGAGCAGGGCGACCGTGCCGCGCTGCGCGTGCGCCTCGAGGCGGCAAGCCGCTGGCGCGCGTCGCTGGGGCCTGCGCGTCGCCGCTGAGGCATCGGCGGGCGGTGCGCCGGTCCGAAGGCGTTCCGCCGGTCGGCGGCTCCGATCAGCGCGCCTCCGGTCAGCGCGCCCCCCCGGCCCAGCCCATGGCCACGATCCTCAGCTGCAGCAGCTCGGCCCGCACCTCGGGCGGGAACCCCAGGCGCTGCGGGCGCCGGCGCCCGAGCAGGGTCGCGATCTCCGCGTCGAACTGCCGCCGGTCGTGTCGCAGCCGGGCCAGCCGGTTCAGGATCCGCGGGTAGCGGGTGCGCAGGGCCAGCATCGGAATCTGCACGTGTGCCAGCAGTTCGATCGATTCGCGCTCCAGGCCCGACGTGCGCTGCGCGCGCAGCCGGGCGGGTATCGATCCCTCCGAAGGAGACGTCTCGCGCTCCGCCGCCTCGATCGCGGCCCGCAGCGTCGCCTGCCAGTTGCCTGGCGTGTAGCCGGTCCTCATCGCCTCCCCCCGGTAGAATGCCGTTGCAGCTTCGTTGTCCGCCGGCGCATCCGCCCGTGGCGCGGCCGGTCGGCCGGAACGGGGCGTGATGCACCAATCCGGCGCAGCCAGTGTCGGGCGCGGTGTCGAATCTTCACAGGAACTAATTCATGGACGCCGGGACTGCCGGTGCGGGCGCGCCGCTGCCCGCGGTGATCGCCATCGACGGGCCGACGGCCTCGGGCAAGGGCACGATCGCGCAGCGCGTGGCCGAGCGGCTCGGCTGGCATTACCTCGACTCCGGAGCCCTCTACCGGCTGGCCGCACTGCGCGCCCTGCGCGCCGGGCTGCCGCTCGACGTCCCCGACGCCGCCGTGCTGGCGGCGCTGGCGGGGGGCATGGCACCGGTGTTCGAGGGCGGCCGCATCCGGATGGACGGCGACGACGTCACCGATGCGATCCGTGCCGAGGCCGTCGGCGATGCCGCGTCGCGCATCGCCGGCCTGCCCGCCGTGCGGGCCGCCCTGGTCGACCTGCAGCGCCGCGCCCGGCGGGCACCCGGCCTGGTCGCCGACGGCCGGGACATGGGCACGGTGATCTTTCCAGACGCGGCGCTCAAGGTCTTCCTGACGGCGAGTGCCGAGTCGCGCGCAGAACGTCGGTATAAGCAGTTGATCGAAAAGGGGTTTTCTGCTAATATCGCCGACCTTTTGCGTGATTTGCGGGCGCGCGATGCGCGGGATTCGTCCCGGGCCGAGGCGCCTCTGAAGCCCGCAGAAGGTGCGCTGGTACTGGATTCGACCCACTTGTCCGTCGACGAGACGACCCAGGTGGTGCTCGATGCGTACGGGCGCCTGCGGCAGGGCTGAATCGTCGGCGCGCCGCCGGGCGCCGTGCCGATCCGGCCCCGGCGCAAGGGGCTTCGGCTGCCGGATCCGCACGGACGCGGGCCGCGGTCGGGCATGGTCGAGAACTCCGCTGGGACGCCGCGTGCCGTGAAGCAATGGCAGCGCTCGCCCGGCGTGTTTTTATTCATCCGGAATCAACAAATTGACTACTGCAGCTGCTGAAAGTTTCGCCCAGCTCTTCGAGGAATCGCTCTCCAAGCAGGAAATGCGCGCCGGTGAAGTCATCACCGCCGAAGTCGTGCGCATCGACCACAACTTCGTGGTCGTCAACGCCGGCTTGAAGTCCGAGAGCTACATCGACCTCGAAGAGTTCCTCAACGATCGCGGTGAGATCGACGTCCAGGAAGGCGATTTCGTCTCCGTGGCGATCGACGCGCTCGAGAACGGCTATGGCGAAACCCGGCTGTCGCGCGATCGCGCCAAGCGCCTCGCGGCCTGGATCAACCTCGAGAAGGCCCTCGACAACGGCGACCTCGTGTCCGGCACCATCACCGGCAAGGTCAAGGGCGGCCTGACGGTCATGACCAACGGCATCCGCGCATTCCTGCCGGGCTCGCTGATCGACATGCGCCCCGTCAAGGACACCACGCCGTTCGAGGGCAAGACCCTCGACTTCAAGGTCATCAAGCTCGACCGCAAGCGCAACAACGTCGTGCTGTCGCGCCGTGCCGTCATCGAACTGACGCAGGGCGAGGAGCGCGCCAAGCTGCTCGAGACGCTGCAGGAAGGCTCGATCGTCAAGGGCGTCGTCAAGAACATCACCGACTACGGTGCGTTCATCGACCTCGGCGGCATCGACGGTCTGCTGCACATCACCGACATGGCCTGGCGTCGCGTGCGTCACCCGTCGGAAGTGCTGTCGGTCGGTCAGGAAGTCACCGCCAAGGTCCTCAAGTTCGACCAGGAGAAGAACCGCGTCTCGCTGGGCGTCAAGCAGCTGGGCGACGACCCGTGGGTCGGCATCAGCCGCCGCTATCCGCAGGGCACGCGCATGTTCGGCAAGGTCACGAACATCACCGACTACGGTGCGTTCGTCGAGATCGAGCCGGGCATCGAAGGCCTGGTGCACGTGTCCGAGATGGACTGGACCAACAAGAACGTCAACCCGGGCAAGGTCGTGTCGCTGAACGACGAGGTCGAGGTGATGGTGCTCGAGATCGACGAGGACCGCCGCCGCATCTCGCTGGGCATGAAGCAGTGCAAGCCCAACCCGTGGGAAGAGTTCTCCGACAACCATCGCAAGGGCGACAAGGTCCGCGGCACGATCAAGTCGATCACCGACTTCGGCGTGTTCCTGGGCCTGCCCGGCGGCATCGACGGCCTGGTGCACCTGTCCGACCTGTCCTGGAACAAGGCGGGCGAGGAAGCCGTGCGCGACTTCAAGAAGGGCGACGAGGTCGAGGCCGTGGTGCTGGCCATCGACACCGATCGCGAGCGCATCTCGCTGGGCATCAAGCAGCTGGAAGGTGATCCGTTCACCAACTACGCCGGTGGCCACGAGAAGGGCGCCATGGTGCGCGGCACGGTCAAGAGCGTCGAGCCGCGCGGCGCCGTCATCGATCTCGGCAACGACATCGAAGGCTACCTGCGTGCGTCCGAGATCTCGCGCGACCGCGTCGAGGATGCCCGCAACCAGCTGAAGGAAGGCGACGAGGTCGAGGCGATGATCATCAACGTCGACCGCAAGACGCGTTCCATCAGCCTGTCGATCAAGGCCAAGGACAACGTCGAGACCGCCGAAGCCATGCAGCGCGTGCAGGCCGAGAGCGGTGCCGCCACCGGCACGACGAACCTGGGCGCACTGCTGCGCGCCAAGCTCGACAGCCAGAAGGACCAGTAAACCGGTCCCGGAGCGAAGCGACCAGTGGACAGAGTCGACGATCACGGCGCTCCGACGATGACCAAGTCGGAGCTGATCGCCCGGCTCGCGGAGCGTTATCCGCAGCTGGTCGCGAAGGACGCCGAGTTCGCGGTCAAGACCATCCTCGACGCCATGGCCAAGACCCTGGCGGAGGGGCACCGGATCGAGATCCGCGGATTCGGCAGCTTCGCCCTGTCGCATCGCCCGCCCCGCATCGGCCGCAACCCCAAGTCCGGGGAACGCGTGCTGGTGCCGGAGAAGCGGGTTCCCCATTTCAAGCCCGGCAAGGAATTGCGCGAACGGGTCGATGCCGCCCTGCGCGATGAGGGCTGACCGGATCGGCGCCGCCAGGCGCGCCCGTCCGCACGTCGTCGACCCCGTGCACGCCGCCGGCACCTCACGGACCGACGAGACGCCGCAGCGCGCAGCCGCTTCGCGGATCGCCGACACCGTCCGGATCGGAGACTGACATGCGCGTGCTGGCCTGGGCCTTTCGGGTCGTCCTGTTCGTCGCCGCACTCGGGTTCGCGCTGTCGAACACCGGCGTCACCGAACTGCGGTTCTTCGGCATCGATCTCGTCTGGCGCGCACCGCTGGTGATCTTCCTGCTGGCGTTCTTCGCCGTCGGCGTCGCCATGGGCCTGCTGGGCGTGGTGCCCACGCTGTACCGGCAGCGCCGCGAACTCGGCCGCCTGCGCCGCGAGCTCAAGATGTCGGGCAAGGCCGGAAGCAACGGTGCGATCACGCAGGCGCCGTCCCCCGACGTGCCGCCGCCTGTCGCCGCCGAGTCCTCGTCGCGTCTGGGGATCTGAGTCCGACGGCCGAAGCCGCCGGATCGTCCGCTCCGCGCCCATCCCGCACTGCGCCGACCCGTCGTGGAACTCGAACTCTGGTGGCTGCTGGCGATCCCGCTGTTCTTCGGGCTCGGCTGGTTCGCCGCGCGCATCGATCAGCGCGGCGGTGGCGCGTCCGCCGCCGGACACCTGCCCGACGCATATTTCCGGGGGCTCAACTTCCTCCTGAACGAGCAGCACGACAAGGCGATCGACGCCTTCATCGACGTCGTCAAGCTCGACCCCGAGACCGTCGAGCTCCACTTCGCGCTCGGCAACCTGTTCCGTCGCCGTGGCGAGACCGATCGGGCCATCCGCGTGCACCTGAGCCTGGCCGAGCGCACCGGGCTCGATGCGCATCAGCGCGAGCATGCGGTGTACGAGCTGGGCCAGGACTACCTGAAGGCCGGCCTGCTCGACCGGGCCGAGGATGCGTTCAACCGGCTCGACGGCACCCGCTATGCGGCATCTGCGCTGCGGCACCGGCTCGAGATCGCCCAGATGGTGCGCGACTGGCCGGCGGCGATCGCGCTGGCGGACCGGCTGCGGGCCGACGGCGGCGGGCCGGCGGTCGCGGAACTGGCGCACTTCCACTGTGAACTTGCCGCCCGCGCGCTGGCCGCGCAGGGGCCGCAGCGGTTCGAGGATGCCCTGCGCGCACTCGATGCGGCGCTCCAGATCGAGCCCACCCACGCGCGCGCGCTGCTGATGAAGGGCGAGCTGATGCTCGCCGAAGGCGACCCGCGCGCGGCGGTGCAGGCCTGGCGCAGCCTGCTCGCCCACCGGCCCGAGCACCTGTCGCTGGTGGCGGTGGGGTGGCTCGACGCGCATCGGCAGCTCGGTGAGGTCGGCCAGGGCATCGCGACGCTGGCCGACGTGCACGCGCGGCACCCTTCGGCGGACGCCTACGCGGCCATCCTCGATGCGAAGGTCGAGCGCGAAGGGCGCGCTGCCGCCTTGCGCTGGGGTGCCGAGGCGCTGCGCAGCCAGCCGTCGGTGCTGGCCCTCGACCGCTGGCTGCACGTGCGCCTGCAGGGTGGCGAGGGCGCGCGCGCGGGGGCGGGAGATGCGCCAGCCGAGGGCGCGCGTGCCGGCGCGGGCGATGCGGCGCCCGACGGCAGCCGCGACGGCGGCACCCGCGACGACGACGCGCTCGCGCGGCGCGCCATCCAGTCGCAGGTGCGGCGCCTGGGACGTTACGTGTGCGGACATTGCGGCTTCAAGGCGCGCCAGTTCTACTGGCACTGCCCGGGCTGCGGGCGCTGGGACGCCTATGCGCCCAAGCGCAGCGAGGAACTGGAGCGCGGCTGACGATGGGAGCGCGGCTGACGATGGCACCGATCGATTTCTCCGCGGCCCGCATCCTCGTCGTCGGCGACGTGATGCTCGACCGCTACTGGTTCGGCGACGTGCAACGCATCTCGCCCGAGGCACCGGTGCCGGTGGTGCGCGTGCGCCGCTCGGAGGAGCGCCTGGGCGGTGCGGCCAACGTCGCACGCAATGCCGCCGTGCTGGGCGCGCATGTGGCGCTGGTCGGCGTGGTGGGCGACGACGAGCCGGGCCGCAGCATCGAGGCACTGGCGCGTGCGGTCGGCATCGACTGTGGGCTGGTGCGCGATCCCGAGCTGCCCACCACCATCAAGTTGCGCGTGATCGGCCGCCAGCAGCAGCTGCTGCGCATCGACTTCGAGCAGGCGCCCGGTGCGCAGGCGCTGGCGCGCAAGCTCGAGGCGGTGCGGGCGCGGCTGGCCGACGCGCAGGTGCTGGTGCTGTCCGACTACGGCAAGGGCAGCCTGTCCGAGATCGAGCTGCTGATCGCCGACGCACGCGCGGCCGGCACCGACGTGATCGTCGACCCGAAGGGCGACGACTACGCGCGCTACCGGGGCGTGACGATGCTCACCCCCAACCGTGCCGAGCTGCGCGAGGTCGTGGGGGCCTGGCGCGACGAAGACGACCTGGTGCAGCGCGCGCAGGCCCTGCGGCGATCGCTCGAGATCCGCTACCTGCTGCTGACGCGCTCGGAGGAGGGCATGACGCTGTTCTCCGAGGCCGGAGAACTGCACGTGCCCGCGCAGGCGCGTGAGGTCTATGATGTCTCGGGCGCGGGCGATACCGTCGTGGCGGTGATCGCGGCCATGTTCGCCGCCGGGCGCCCGGTCGACGACGCCGTGCGCCTGGCCAACCGCGCCGGCGGCATCGTCGTCGGCAAGCTCGGCACCGCGGCCGTGTCGCCCGACGAGCTGTTCGCCGCCTGAACCACAAGGAAGCCACCGTGATCATCGTGACCGGCGCGGCCGGATTCATCGGCAGCAATCTGGTGCACGCGCTGAACCGGCGCGGCGAGACCGACATCCTGGCCGTCGACAACCTGGCCCGTGCGGCCAAATTCCACAACCTGGTCGACTGCGAGATCGCCGACTACCTCGACAAGGACGCGCTGCTCGACGCGCTCGCGGGCCTGCCGAAGCCGCGCGCGATCCTGCATCAGGGCGCCTGCTCGGACACGATGGAGAGCGACGGGCGCTACATGATGCGCAACAACTACCGCTACTCCCTCGCGCTGATGGAGTACGCGGCCCGAGAGCGCATCCCGTTCATCTACGCGTCGTCGGCAGCCGTCTACGGCGGCAGCGACCGCTTCGAGGAGGACCGCGCCTTCGAGCGGCCGCTCAACGTCTACGGCTACTCGAAGTTCCTGTTCGACCAGGTGGTGCGGCGGCGCTTCGACGCGCTGCGCAGCCAGGTCGTCGGGCTGCGCTACTTCAACGTGTACGGGCCGCGCGAGTCGCACAAGGAGCGCATGGCGTCGGTCGCGTTCCACAACTTCCACCAGTTCCGCAACGAGGGGCGGGTGCGGCTGTTCGACGGCTGGGACGGCTGGGGCGCAGGCGAGCAGAGCCGGGACTTCATCCACGTCGACGACGTCGTGGCGGTGAACCTCCACTTCCTCGACCATCCCGAGCGCAGCGGCATCTTCAACCTGGGCACGGGGCGCGCGCAGCCGTTCAACGACATCGCGACCACCGTCGTCAACACGATGCGCGCGCGCGACGGGCATGCACCGATGCCCCTGCCGGAGCTGGTGGCCGCCGGCCTGATCGAATACGTGCCGTTTCCGGATGCGCTGAAGGGCAAGTACCAGAGCTTCACGCAGGCCGGCATCGACCGGCTGCGGTCGGCTGGGTGGACGCAGCCGTTCCTGACGGTGCAGCAGGGCGTGGCGCGCTACGTCGAGTGGCTGGCGCAGCAGCGCTGGTAGAGGCGTTCAACGATGATCCGCCGATGGAGAACGGCGATCCGCCGATGGATGCTGGCGATCGCGATGCTCGTGGTGTCGATGGCGCACGCCCTCGCCGCGGTCGACGCCAACACGGCGACACAGGCCGAGCTGCGCACGGTGCCCGGCATCGGTCCGGCGATTGCCGAGCGCATCGTGAAGGAGCGTCGACGAACCCCCTACCAGGACATCGCCGACCTGCAGCAGCGCGTGCGCGGCGTCGGTGACGCCAACATCCGCCGCATGGTCGATGGCGGCCTGGTGGTGGGCGCGGTGCCGGACACGCCTGCGACGAAGGCGCGCGGCGCGCGCGCGCCGGCGCGGACGGCCCGCGCGGAGGGGGCCACGTCCACGGCAGTCGGTCGTGGGGTGCTCATCGAACGCGCCGCACCGGCCGCATCCGAATCGGGCGCCGTCGGCGCGGCCGAAGCGCCGAAGCGCGAACGCTGACGCGGTGACGCCGCGTCTGCCGGCGTGGCGCCGTGTCCGACGCGCTGACGCGTCAGGACGCCACCCGGTCGACCCGGATCCGTCCCACGGTGCTGGCGAGCAGGTCGGCTTGCGCCTCGAGACTGCCCGCCAGGCGCGTGGTGTCCTCCACCATGCGCGCGTTGTGCTCGGTGGCGCGTTCCATCGCGACGATCGCCTCGTTGATCCGATCGAGGCCGGCGCTCTGCGCGTGCGAGGCCGACGCGATCTCGCTGACCAGCCCGCTCACCTGCTGCACGCTGTGGACGATCGTGTTCATCGTGCTGCCGGCTTCGTCCACCGATGCCGCTCCGTCCTGAACGCGCCCGATCGAGTCGCGGATCAGCGTCGAGATCTCGGCCGCCGCGGCCGTGCAGCGCGTGGCCAGGCTGCGCACTTCGCCGGCGACCACTGCGAATCCCTTGCCCTCGTCGCCGGCGCGCGCGGCCTCGACGGCCGCGTTCAGCGCCAGGATGTTCGTCTGGAACGCGATCGTGTCGATCACGCCCACGATCTTGCCGATGCGGTCGGAGGCCTGCGCGATCGAATGCATGGTCTGGACCACCCGCTCCACCGCCTGCCCGCCCTGTTCGGCCTGACCGGCCGCGGTCCGC
>JAKOZZ010000129.1 GCA_029779755.1 Pseudomonadota bacterium | reverse complement strand
GGCGGCAAGATCGTCACCAACCCGTCGGGCGGGCTGCTCTCCAAGGGGCATCCGCTGGGTGCCACGGGGCTGGCGCAGTGCTACGAGCTGACCAACCAGCTGCGCGGCACCGCCGACAAGCGCCAGGTCGAGGGCGTGCAGATGGCGCTGCAGCACAACCTGGGCCTGGGCGGCGCCTGCGTGGTGACGCTGTACGGGCGGGCCTGAGTCCGCACGGGGCCACCGTCACGCCGCTGCCACGTCGGTCGCCTACGCTGCGGGGCATCCCGCAGCGAGGCCCGGCATGGACGGAATCCCCGACGAGACGAACGAAGCGGCTTCGGCGGCGCCCGCCTGGGACGCCGCGGTCTGCGACAGGCTGATCGACGAACTCACCGCGCTGCGCGCCCGCATGTGTGCGCACGAGGCGCGCCTGCAGCCCTGGCTGTGCGACATCGATCGCCGCCATCACGACAGCGCGCGCAATCTCGCGCACTACCTCGCGCTGCGGCAGGTCGACCTGCGCCCGCTGCAGGAGCGTCTGGCCTGGGTCGGTCTGTCGTCGCTGGGGCGTGCGGAGTCGCACGTGCTTGCCAACCTCGACAAGGTGCTCGGGTTGCTGCATCTGGTGTGCGGCCGCGCCTGGACGCCGCACACCGCCGACGAGCCGCTCGGCTATCAGCGTGGGCGCGCGGCGCTGGCCCGCAACGCCGAGCAGCTCTTCGGCCCGCCGCCCGAGGAGCGCGCCGTGCGCATCATGGTCACCCTGCCCGGCGCCGCGGCGCACGACCGCACGCTGGTCGCGGCGCTGGTCTCCGGCGGCATGGACATCGCACGCATCAACTGCGCGCACGACGACGCCGCGCACTGGATCGCGATGGCCGGGCAGGTGCGTGCGGCGGCCCGTGCCGCCGGCCGCAGCGTGCGTGTGCTGATGGATCTCGGCGGACCGAAGCTGCGCACCGGGCCGCTGCCCGACGGGCCCGCCGTGTCGAAGATCAAGCCGCAGCGCGACGCGCTCGGCGCGGTGTCGGTGCCGGCGCGCGTCGGTCTGCGTGCACGGGCGGCGATCGCCACGGTGCCCGGCGCGCAATGGCACTTCGAGGTGGACCCGGACTGGCTCGCCCACCTGCGGCCCGGTGACCGGATCGACCTGGTCGATGCGCGGGGCGCGGAACGCACGCTCACGGTGATCGACTGCGGCGACGCGGGCGCGCTGGTCGAGTGCGCGCGCACCGCCTACGTGACGCCCGATGTTGCACTGCGCCTGCGCCGCAGGCACGTCCAGCCGCGCGAAAGCCCGGTGTCGGGCATCGCGGCGACGCCGGGCGCACTGATCCTGCATCGGGGCGACCGGCTGCACCTGGTGCGCGACGGCATCGGGCGGCCGGCCGGTCGCCGAAGATCCGAGCCCGCGACGATCGCATGCACCTTGCCCCAGGCGCTGGCGGCGATCGCGCCGGGCGCGCGCATCTGGTTCGACGACGGCCGCATCGGCGGGGTCGTGCGGCGCCGCATCCGCACCGGGGTCGAGATCGAGATCACCGTTGCGCGCGACGGCGGGGAAGCCCTGCGCTCCGACAAGGGCATCAACCTGCCCGACACCGACCTGCGCCTGCCCGCGCTCACGGCGCAGGACCTCGACGATCTGACGGTGGTGGCGCGGCACGCGGACCTGGTCGGCCTGTCGTTCGCGCAATCGGCCGACGACGTGCGCACGCTGCGCCGGAATCTGTGCAACGCCGGCGCGCCGCAGCTGGGGCTGATCCTGAAGATCGAGACGCAGCGTGGCTTCGAGCACCTGCCCGAGATGCTCTTCGCGGCGATGGGCGCGCCCGTGGCAGGGGTGATGATCGCGCGCGGCGACCTGGCGGTGGAATGCGGCTACGAGCGCCTGGCCGAAGTGCAGGAGCAGATCCTGTGGGCGTGCGAGGCGGCGCACGTGCCGGTCGTCTGGGCCACCCAGGTGCTCGAGACGCTGGCCAAGTCGGGCCTGCCGTCGCGCGCCGAGATCACCGACGCCGCGATGGGCGAACGCGCCGAGTGCGTGATGCTGAACAAGGGCCCGCACATCCTGGACGCGCTGCGCATGCTCGACGACATCCTCGAGCGCATGCAGTCGCACCAGTCGAAGAAGCGCCCCCTGATGCGGGCGCTCAAGGCGTGGACGCTGCCGCCGGCAGCCTCATCAGCGGCGCGCCCGCACGGATCCGCCCCCCGGGCGCGACCTGCGGGCACAACGTGAAGCCGGGCGGTGCGAACACGATGATCGTCGAGCCGTGCTCGAACCCGCCCATCTCCTCGCCCTTGGTCAGCGCCGCGTCGCAGGGGATCTGGTTGGGGCCTTGATAGCGCAGGTGCAGCCGCACGTCGACGAAGCGCAGCCGCAGGCTGGCGACGAGGATCGCCGCGACCGGCACCAGCAACACCGGGTGGCCGGTGGTGCGCAGGCGCGTGCGGATCAGCGCGCGCTCGTTGCGGCAGAACAGGCGCTCCACGCGCGCCAGCGCGATCGGGTTCACGTTCCAGGTGTCGCCGCTCACGTAGG
>JAKOZZ010000118.1 GCA_029779755.1 Pseudomonadota bacterium | reverse complement strand
CGGCACCAGCCTGACGGTGAATTCCGTGACCGACACGCCGCAGGGCGCGGTGATCAGCATCAACCTGATCCCGCACACGATCGCGGTGACGACCCTGCGCAACCTGCGGGTCGGCGACCGGGTCAACGTCGAGGTCGACCTGATCGCGCGCTACGTCGAGCGGATGATGCGCGGCGACTGATCCGGCCGGGGCGGCGTTTGCCGCTTGTCCCCGCCCCGGCGCCCCGACAGAATGCCTGATCCGCCCGGCGCCGGTGCGTCCGGGGGCGCTCGGGGCGAGGATCGGATGCGGATCGGATCGAAGGACGGGAGCCCGGGCAGCGTGTGCCGGTCGATGGTGCTGGCCCTGCTGCTGGCCTGGCTGCCGATCGCGCAGGCAGCCGGACTGCGCGCGTTCAGCCCGCAGGGCGAGGTGGCCGTCGTACGTCAGGTGCGCGCGGTGTTCACCGATCCGATGGTGCGCCTGGGCGAGCCGCGCCATCCGGCCCCCTTCGACCTGGTGTGCAGCGGCACGCCCCCGGGCGCCGGACGCTGGACGGACGAGCGCACCTGGGTCCACGAGTTCGAGCAGCCGCTGGCGGCCGGTGCCCGCTGCGTAGCGCGCCCGCGGGCCGGTCTGCGCACGCTCGACGGCGTTGCGCCGTCCGTGCCGGCGGAGGTCGTGTTCACCACCGGCGGGCCTGCGGTCGTGCGCACCCTGCCGCCGGCCGGCGCCCACGTCGACGAGGAGCAGGTCTTCGTCCTCGTGCTCAGCGGCGCGGTCGACCCCGTCCAGCTGCGGCAGCGCGCCTGGTGCGAGGTTTCCGGGCTGGGCGAGCGGGTGCCGGTGCGCGTGGTCGAGGGGGACGACCGCGACCGCCTGGTGGCGCGGTACGCGGCCCGCGACCGGTTCGTACTGGTGCTCGGATGCGCGCGGCGCCTGCCGGGCGATGCGGCGCTCGACCTGGTGTGGGATGCCGGCATCGTGTCGCGCGAGGGCGTGCCGACCCGTCGCCGGCAGGTGCTGCGCTACAAGGTGCGTGCGCCGTTCGCGGCCGCGTTCGGCTGCACGCGCGAGAACGCAGCGGCCCCGTGCACGCCGCTGGGCGAGATGCGGGTCGAGTTCAATGCGCCGGTGGATCGCGCCCTGGCGCAGGCGGTGCGGCTCGCGTTCCCGGCCGGCCCCCGCATGCCGGTGCCGGAGTCGGACAGCAGCGTCGTCTCGTCCGTCGTCTTCCGCGGGCCCTTTCCCGAGTCGACGCCGTTCCGCATCCTGCTGCCGGACGGTCTGCGCGACGCCGACGGCCGGCCCCTGTCGAACGCCGCCGCCTTCCCGATGGACAGCCGGACGGCGGCGTATCCCCCGCTGGCAAAATTCGCCGCCGCGCCCTTCGGCATCCTCGAGTCGCATGCCGAGCCCGCGATGCCGGTCACGCTGCGCGGCATCGAGCCGTCGGCCGGACTGAGCGTCGTGGCGCCCGGGCGCGATCAGGCCGTGCCGCCCGGGCCCGATCGGGCCGCGCCACCCCAGCCCGACCAGCTGCGGACCCTGCGTGCGCAGGACGACGCCGAGGTGATGGCCTGGTTCGCCCGCGTCAGCCTGCTGAACCAGCGGATGGTCGGCGAGGACGCACTGCGCGCCGCGCTCGGGCAGCGGCCGTCGAGACGTGCGTCCGGCCGGCCCGAACCCGAGGTCGACACCCGCGCCATCTCCCTGCTGAGCACGCGCGTCGGCGCCCGCGCGCTGCCGCTGCCGTCGCCCGCACCGGCGGGCGCGGCGTGGCCGTTCGAGGTGATCGGCGTCCCGCTGCCCGACCCCGGGTTCCACGTGCTGGAGATCCAGTCGCGCAGCCTCGGGGCGTCGCTGCTCGAGCCGCCGGCACCGATGTACGTGCGCACGGCCGCCCTGGTGACGAACCTGGCGGTGCATTTCAAGAACGGCCGCGAGAACGCGCTCGTCTGGGTCACCACCCTCGATCGTGGCGCACCCGTGCCCGACGCGCAGATCCGCATCTCCGACTGCGCGGGGCGCGCGCTGTGGCAGGGCCGCACCGACCGCGAGGGCATCGCGCGCGTGGCGACCGCACTGGCCGAGCAGCCGGCGTCGTGCGACGAGCACCGCCCGGGCTACTTCGTGTCGGCGCGCGCGCGCGACCGGCTCGGGCGCGACGACTTCTCGTTCGTGTGGTCCGACTGGAACCAGGGCATCGAGTCGTGGCGCTTCAACGTGCCCACCGGGTTCGAGCGGGCGCGGACCGTGCGTGCGCACACGGTGTTCGACCGCACCCTGGTGCGGGCGGGCGAGACCGTGTCGATGAAGCACCTGGTCCGCCTGGCCGGGCTCGACGGATTCGGTCGTCCCGCCGACCGCGACCTGCCCGCGTCGATGACGGTCGTGCACGTCGGTTCCGAGCAGTCGTACGCGGTGCCGCTGCGCTGGCGCGGGGCCGCGTCCGACGTGGTGTTCCGTCTGCCGCCGGCGGCCCGGTCGGGGCGCTACGAGGTGTTCCTCGACTACGGACCGGACGGTACGCGGCCGCAGGCGGCCGGTCCTGGCGCTTCCGCATCGGAGGCCTCCGCATCGGACGCCCCCGGGCGCCGACTCTGGGACGGTCGGCTGCTGTCGGGCGCGTTCCGGGTCGAGGCGTTCCGGCTGCCGGTATTCGACGCGGCGATCGGCCTGGCCTCGGCTCCGGTGGTGGCCGCTGCGGCCGTGCCGGCCGACGTGCGGGTGTCGTATCTGTCGGGCGGGCCGGCGGCGCGGCTGCCGGTGTCGTTGAGCGCGCTGCTGCGGGTCTGGGCGCCGCGGTTCGACGGGTTCGACGCGTTCTCGTTCGCGCGCGAGGACCTGATGCCCGAGGACGGCGAGGCGACGGACGCCGAGCCGCCGCGCGGGTCCGATGACCGCGCGCGGTCGCCGGTCGCGGGGGTGCACCGCGAGCGACTGGTCACCGACCGGCGCACGGCAGTGCTCGATGCCGCAGGCGCGGCACGCGTCGAGGTCGGTCCGCTCCCGCCGGTCGCCGTGCCGCACCGGCTGTCGACCGAGCTCACCTACGCGGATCCGTCGGGCGAGCTCCAGTCCGTCAGCCGCAGCGTGGTCGTGTGGCCGTCCGCGCACGTGGTCGGCATCGCCACCGGGCGCTGGGTGTCGCCCGGCAGGGAGATCGCCGTGCGGGCGGCGGTGCTCGACACGGCCGGCCGGCCCGTGGAGCGCGCCCGCGTGCGGGTTCGGGCCACCCTGCTGCGCACGATCACGCATCGCAAGCGGCTGATCGGAGGGTTCTACGCGTACGAGAGTGTGACCGAGTCGCGTGCCCTGGGTGAGGTCTGTCTGGGCCGCACCGATGCCGGCGGCGTGCTCGCCTGCGACGCCCGGATGGCCCTCCGCCCCGGCGAGGCGGGGCGCGTGCTGCTGGTGGCCGAATCCGCCGATCCGGCCGGGCGGACGGCGTCGGCCAGCACGTCGGTGTGGGTGAGCGAAGGGGGCGAGACGTGGTTCGAGGCCGAGAACCAGGATCGCATCGACCTCGTGCCCGAGCGGCGCGCCTACGCGCCGGGCGAAACCGCGCGCCTGCAGGTGCGCATGCCGTTCCGCGAGGCGACCGCCCTCGTCGCGCTCGAGCGCGAGGGCGTGCTCGACACGCGGGTCGTGCGCCTGAGCGGGCGCGATCCGGTGCTGTCCGTGCCGATCACCGCCGCGCACACGCCCAACGTCTACGTGTCGGTGCTGGCGGTGCGCGGCCGCCTGCGCGAGGTGCCGTGGTATTCGATGTTCGTCTGGGGGTGGCGCGCGCCGCTCGACTGGTGGCGCGAATGGCGCGCGGCGGGCGAGGCAGCGGGGCGGCCGCTGGCGCCCACGGCGACGGTCGACCTCGCGCGTCCTGCCTTCCGTCTGGGGATCGCCGATCTCACCGTCAGCCCCGAGTCGTCACGGCTGCGGGTGGCGGTCGCGACCGACCGCAAGGACTATCCGGTCCGCAGCACGGTCGACGTCGCGATCGAGGTGCGCGACGCGACGGGCAGGCCGGTGCCCGCCGGCACCGAAGTGGCGGTTGCCGCAGTGGACCAGGCGCTGCTCGAACTGCAGCCGAACCACAGCTGGAATCTGTTCGAAGCGATGATGCAGCGCCGCGCGTACGGGGTGGAGACCGCGACGGCGCAGATGCAGGTCGTGGGCAAGCGCCACTTCGGCCGCAAGGCGATGGCGCCCGGCGGCGACGGCGGGCGCGCGCCGACGCGCGAACTGTTCGACACGCTGGTGTACTGGAATCCGAGGGTGGTGCTCGATGCCCAGGGGCGTGCGCGCGTGCCGGTGGCGCTCAACGACGCACTGACCGCGTTCCGCATCGTCGCGGTTGCCGACGCCGGCGCGGGCATGTTCGGCACCGGCGAAGCGACGATCCGGTCGTCGCAGGACCTGCAGCTGATCGGCGGTCTGTCGCCCATGGCGCGCGAGGGCGACGCGTTCGCCGCGGGCTTCACCGTGCGCAACACGACGACGCGCGCGATGCGGGTGCAGGTGGAGGCGGTCGCGAAGGCGGCCCAGGGCGGGGCGCCGGATCCGGCGCACGGTGAGGGCGGATCGGCGGCGACCGCGGCCCGCACCGGTCCGGTCGAGATCGGCACCCATCGGGGCACGCTCGAGCTGGCTGCGGGCGCTTCGGCGCGGATCGACGTCCCGGTCGAGGTGCCTGCCGGTGCGACGCGCATCGACTGGACCCTGTCGGCCCGGCAGGAGGGGGGCGCCGCCGCCGACCGGCTGGTGTTGCGGCAGTCGGTGGCGCCCGCCGTGCCGCAGACGGTCCGGCAGGCGACGCTCGCACGGGTCGACGGCACGTTCGCCCTGCCGCTCGGACACGAAGCCGGTGCGCTGGCGGGCCGGTCGGCGGTACGGATCGCCTTGTCGGCGTCGATCGCGGGTTCGCTGGACGGGGTGCGCGACTGGCTGACCCGGTATCCGTACACCTGTCTCGAGCAGCGGGCCTCTCGGGCGGCCGGCCTGGCCGACCGCACCGCCTGGGACGCGCTGATGGTCGAGCTGCCCGCCTATCTCGACGCGGACGGCCTGGCGACGTATTTCGCCGCGGCCGAAGGCGCGCCGCCTTCGGGCAGCGACACGCTCACCGCCCACCTGCTGTCCCTGTCGGACGCCGCCGCGCTGCCGCTGCCGCGCGAGGCCCGCGAACGCATGCTGGCCGGGCTCACCGCGTTCGTCGAGGGACGCATCCGGCGCGAGGTCTGGAGCCCGCAGCCCGATCTGCCGCTGCGCCGGCTCGCCGCGCTCGCCGCACTCGCGCGTCACGGGCGCGCCAGCGTGGCGATGCTGTCGTCGTTCGACATCGCGGTCCAGCGCCTGCCCGACGTCGTGCTGCTCGACTGGATCGCCGTGCTGCAGCGGCTGCCGGCGCTGCCGCGACAGGCCGCGCAGCTAGAGCAGGCGTGGCAGGTGCTGCGTGCGCGCCTGGTCGCGAGCGGCACCCGGCTGGCGCTCGGGTCCGAGGGCGACACGGCGTTGTGGTGGCTGATGGCGTCGCACGATGCGGTTGCGGCGCGTCTGCTGCTCCAGGTCGTCGAACAGCCCGAGTGGCGTGACGATGCGCCCCGGCTGCTGGCGGCGCTGCTCGGGCGCATGCGTCGCGGGGCGTGGGATACGACCACCGCCAACGCCTGGGGCGCGATCGCCGTGCGGCGCTTCGCGGCCGTGCACGAGCACGCGCCGGTCGGCGGACGCACCCGTGTCGAGATCGCGCCGGCCGGGCCGGCCCCCATCAGTCACGACTGGGCCGCGCCGCGGGCCGACGTCGAGATCGCGCAGCCCGACGCGCCCGCCACGCTGACGGTGCAGCACCGCGGCGCCGGCCGACCGTGGGTGGCGGTGCAGTCGCTGGCGACCGTTCCGCTCGAGGCGCCGGTGTCGAGCGGCTACCGCCTCGCGCGCCGTCTCGAACCCGTCGAGCGGCGTGACGCGACGCGCTGGAGCCGCGGCGACATCGTGCGCGTGCGGCTCGAGTTCGATGCGCGCCAGCCGATGAACTGGGTCGTGCTCGACGATCCGGTGCCGGCGGGCGCGACGGTGCTCGGATCCGGACTCGGGCGCGATTCGGCGATCGCGGTGCGCGAACCCTCCGGCGCGGCGCGTGAACTGCAGGCGCAGCCGACCTTCGTCGAGCGCGGCCACGCGGCGACGCGCGCCTACTTCGAGCACCTCCCCGCCGGGCGGCACGTGTGGCACTACACCCTCCGGCTGAACCAGTCCGGGGTGTTCCGTCTGCCGCCGAGCCGGATCGAGGCGATGTACGCCCCGGACGTGCACGGTGCGCTGCCGAACCCGGACCTGTCGGTGGCACCGTGACCTGGCGTGCGTCGATCGAGCGTACGGTGATCCGACGCCCCGTGATCGAGCGCGCCGCGATCGTGCCGCGCGCGATCCGGTCGCGTCCGATCGCGGCGCTGCTCGCGGGCCTGTCCGCCGTGCTGTGCGCGGCGACGGCGTCGGCGGTGCCGCGCTTCGACGACGTGCGTGCGCAGTGGCGATCGTCCGATGCGCGTCTGGTCGACCGCCAGGGCCGCGTGCTGCAGACGATGCGCATCGACCCGACCGTGCGCCGGCTCGACTGGCTCGCGCTGGACGACGCATCGCCTGCGTTCCGGCGCGCGCTGCTGCTGTCCGAGGACCGCCGGTTCCTCGCGCATGCCGGCATCGACTGGCAGGCGGTCGGCGCAGCGCTGGCCGACGCCGCCGGCACGTCGCGCGCGCCCCGCGGCGCGAGCACGATCACGATGCAGCTCGCCGGGCTGCTCGACGGGCCGGTCCATCCGGGCCGGCGCAGCGTCGCCGGCAAGTTCGACCAGGCCGCGACGGCCCTTGCGCTCGAGCGCAGCTGGACCAAGGCACAGATCCTCGAGGCCTATGTGAACCTTGTGCCGTTCCGGGGCGAGCTGGTCGGCCTGCGGGCGCTGTCCGAGCTGCAGTTCGGCCGCCAGGCGCATGCGCTCGACGCGCGCGAGGCGGCCCTGGCCGCCGCGCTGATCCGCGGCCCGAACGCACCCGCCGAGCGCGTGGCGCGGCGCGCCTGCCTGCTGCTGACCGAGCAGGCGTTCGCCCCGCTGTGCGCGGGTCTGGAAGGCATGGCGCGGGTGGTGCTCGCGCGCCCGGCCGCCCGGCCCGACCAGGGCGAGCAGCTCGCGCCGCACCTCGGGCGCCGGCTGCTGTCGCGTCCGGGCACGACGGTGGTGTCGACGCTCGACGCCGGGCTGCAGCGGGTCGCCCGCGATGCGCTGCGCACGCACCTGCGCGAGGTGGTCGACCGTCGGGTCGGCGACGGTGCGGTGATCGTGCTCGACAACCGCAGCGGCGAGGTGCTCGCCTGGGTGGGCTCCTCCGGTCCGCTCTCCGAGGCGCCCGAGGTCGATGCGGTGCTCGCCCCCCGCCAGGCGGGCTCCACGCTGAAGCCCTTCCTCTATGGCCTGGCGATCGCGCAGCGCCGGATCACGGCGGCCTCGCTGCTGGAAGACACCCCGCTCGACCTGCCGGTGGGCGAAGGCTCCTGGATCCCCCGCAACCACGACCGCACGCACCACGGGCTGGTGAGCGCACGCACTGCGCTCGCCGCGTCGCTGAACGTGCCCGCCGTGCGTGTCGGCCGGATGGTCACGCCGGCCGTGTTCGCCCGGACCCTGCAGGACTTCGGACTGACCAGCCTCGCCCACGCCGGCGACCACTACGGCTACAGCCTCGCACTCGGCGCGGCCGAGGTCACGCTGCTCGAACTCGCCAATGCCTATCGGACACTCGCCAACGGGGGGCGCATCGGTCCCGTGCGCGTCGTGGCGGCACCGGCATCGCATCGCGCATCGGTGGCCAGTGCCTCCGGTGCGTTGCGGGCCGCCCTGTCCCGTCCGACCCGCACCGTGCTGGATCCGGCCGCCGCCTTCGTCGTCGCCGACATCCTGTCCGACCGCAACGCCCGTGCGCTCACGTTCGGCTGGGACAGCCTGCTGGCGACGCGCTCGTGGGCGGCGGTCAAGACCGGCACCAGCAAGGACCTGCGCGACAACTGGTGCCTGGGCTTCACCGACCGGTACACGGTCGGTGTCTGGGTCGGCAATGCCGGCGGTGCGCCGATGCGCGACGTGTCGGGCGCGGCCGGCGCGGCACCGGTCTGGGCGCACGTCGTCGCGGCGCTGCACGGCGCGCAGCCGTCGGTGCGCGCCGGGCCGCCCCCCGGCACGGTGCGCGCGACGGTGCGCTTCACCGGCGTGTCCGAACCCGAGCGCGAGGAGTGGTTCCTGGCGGGCACGCAGACCCGGGAGATCGTGGCGCGCGAGGTCGCGCCCGGCATCGGCATCGATTACCCCACGGCAGGCATGGTGATCGCACTCGACCCGGACATCCCGCCGGCGAACCAGAGGCTGCGGCTGCGCGCGCGCACCGCCGGACAGGCCGTGCGCTGGGAGCTCGACGGCCGCACGCTTGCGCCCGCGCAGGCCGCCGCGTGGTTCCCTGCGCCCGGCCGGCACACGCTGCGCCTGCTCGGGCCGGGCACGTCCGAGCTGGACCGGGTCGAGTTCGAGGTGCGCGGCGTAAACTACAGGGATGTCTATCGCCACCATCCCCGAAATCATCGCCGAGCTGAAGGCCGGCCGAATGGTCATCCTGGTCGATGAGGAAGACCGCGAGAACGAGGGCGACCTCGTGCTGGCCGCCGACTTCGTCACCCCCGAGGCCATCAACTTCATGGCGCGGTTTGGCCGCGGGCTCATCTGCCTGACGCTGACCGCCGAGCGCTGCCGGCAGCTCAACCTGCCGCTCATGGCGACCCGCAACGGCACCAAGACGGGCACCAACTTCACGATGTCGATCGAGGCCGCCGAAGGCGTGACCACCGGCATCTCCGCCGCCGACCGCGCCCGCACCATCCAGGTGGCCGTGGCCGCGAACGCGCGTCCCGAAGACCTGGTGCAGCCCGGCCACATCTTCCCGTTGCGCGCCCAGGACGGCGGCGTGCTGATCCGCGCCGGTCACACCGAGGCCGGCTGCGATCTCGGTGCGATGGCCGGGCTCACGCCGGCGTCGGTGATCTGCGAGATCATGAAGGACGACGGCACGATGGCGCGGCTGCCCGATCTTATCGAGTTCGCCAAGGTGCACGGCCTGAAGATCGGCACCATCGCCGATCTGATCCACTACCGCAGCGCCACCGAGAGCCTCGTCGAGCGGGTGGCCGAGCGCATGGTGCAGACCGCGCACGGCCCGTTCCGCCTGGTCGCGTACCGTGACAAGCCGAGCGGGTCGCCGCACCTGGCACTGGTGCGGGGCGAGATCACCCGGGAGCGTGAGGTCGTCGTGCGGGTGCACGAGCCGCTCACCATCCTCGACCTGATCGAGACCGGCATCACCAGTCATTCCTGGCCGGTGCATCGGGCGCTGCAGACGATCGCGCAGCACGGCGAGGGGGTGCTCGTGATGCTGAACTGCGCGCAGCCGGGCACGAACCTGTTCGGCCAGCTCGAGGCGCTCGCGCACCTGGAGCACAGCGGGCAGCCGGCCGATCCGGCCGCACGCCGCGAAGCGAAGATGGACCTGAGAACCTATGGCGTCGGCGCGCAGATCCTGAAGGATCTGGGGGTCGGCCGCATGCGACTGCTGGCAAGGCCCCGCAAGATGCCCAGCATGACCGGATACGGAATCGAGGTGTGCGGCTTCGATTCCGGCGAATGAGGAAAACGTCGTGACCCTGGAAGTCTTCAACGCCGATCTCGACGGCGACGGTCTGCGGATCGGTGTGGTGCAGGCCCGTTTCAACGATGCGGTGTGCGTGGCCTTGCGCGAGGCCTGCCTGGCCGAGCTCCTCGAACTCGGCGTCGCCGAGGAGGACGTGTTCGTGTGCACGGTGCCGGGCGCGCTCGAGCTGCCGCTGGCGCTGCGCAAGCTGGCGCAGACCGGCGAGTTCGACGCCCTGGTGGCGCTCGGCGCCGTGATCCGCGGCGAGACCTATCACTTCGAGGTGGTGTCGAACGAGAGCGCGGCAGGCATCACCCGCGTCGGGCTCGACTTCTCGATCCCGATCGCCAATGCCGTCCTCACCACCGAGAACGACGAGCAGGCCCAGGTGCGGGCCGCCGAGAAGGGCGCCGACGCCGCACGGGTCGCGGTCGAGATGGCCAACCTGTCGGCCTCGATCGACACGCTGTCCGACGCCGCCAACGACGATGACATCGATGACGACGACTGAGCCGATCGCGGGCGGCGATGTCGCCGGTGGCGCGCCGGAGTCCGCTGTCGGCATTCCGGTGCCTGCCGGTGTCGCGCCGGATCACGCCGATGTCTCGCCCGGACCTGCCTCGGAGGGCGCCGCGTCCCCGGTGACCACCGCGTCCCCGGCGACCGCCGAGTCCCCGGCGACCGCCTCGTCGGCCGCCGAGGCCCGGGGCGCCGAGCCGCGGGCCGCGAAGGCGCCGGTGCGCAGCGCGCGTCGCCGCGCCCGCGAATTTGCGATGCAGGGGCTGTACCAGTGGCTGGTCTCGCGCGAGGACGCCGGCGCGATCGAGGCGCACCTGCGCGAATCGCCGGGCTTCGACCGGTGCGACCGCGCGCACTTCCGTGAACTGCTGCACGGCGCGCTGGGTGCCGTCGACGAGCTGCACGCAGCGATCGCGCCGCATCTCGACCGACGGGTCGACGAGCTGAGTCCGGTCGAGCACGCG
>JAKOZZ010000092.1 GCA_029779755.1 Pseudomonadota bacterium | reverse complement strand
CGTGGCCACGCGCAACTACATCGGCGTGATCTCCACGGTGAACTGCTCGGCGTCGGTGTCGAAGTACGTCGCCGCGCACTTCACGCCCGAACGGCTCGCGCAGTTCCCCAACGTGGACGGCGTGGTGCCCATCACGCATTCGTCGGGCTGCGGCATGGCGTCGACCGGTGCCGGCATCGACGTGCTGAGGCGCACGATCGCCGGGTACTGCCGCCATCCGAACTTCGCGGGCGTCGTGATCATCGGCCTGGGCTGCGAGGCCAACCAGATGGACTCGCTGTTCATGGCCGAGCAGATGCACGAGAGCGCGCTGCTCAAGCCGCTGATCATCCAGACCTCCGGCGGCACCCGCAAGACCGTCGAAGCCGGCATCGCCGCGGTGAACGCGATGCTGCCGACGGCCGACGCCGTGCGCCGCGAACCCGTGCCCGCCAGCCACATCACGATCGGGCTGCAGTGCGGCGGCTCCGACGGCTACTCGGGCATCACCGCCAACCCGGCGCTGGGCGCGGCCTGCGACCTGCTGGTGGCGCACGGCGGCACGGTGATCCTGTCGGAGACCCCCGAGATCTACGGCGCCGAGCACCTGCTCACGCGCCGCGCCGTGTCGCAGGCGGTGGCCGACAAGCTCATCGCACGCATCCGCTGGTGGGAGGACTACACGGCCCGCAACGACGGCAGCATGGACAACAACCCGTCGCCGGGCAACAAGGCCGGCGGCCTCACCACCATCCTGGAGAAATCGCTGGGCGCGGTGGCCAAGGCGGGCACCACCAACCTGGTCGACGTGGCGGAGTACGCCGAGCCGGTGACGGCGCGCGGCTTCGTGTTCATGGACACGCCCGGATACGACCCGGTCTCGGCGACCGGCCAGGTCGCCGGCGGCGCGAACCTGATCTGCTTCACCACCGGCCGTGGCTCGGTGTACGGCTGCAAGCCCGCACCGTCGATCAAGCTCGCCACCAACTCGGCGCTGTACGAGCGCATGACCGAGGACATGGACATCAACTGCGGCGAGATCGTCGACGGCACGGTCAGCGTCCAGCAGAAGGGCCAGGAGATCTTCGAGCTGATCCTTCGGGTCGCCAGCGGCGAGGCCACGTGCAGCGAGGCGCTGGGCATGGGCAACGACGAGTTCGTGCCCTGGACGCTGGGCGCGACGATGTGAGGACATGCGGCGCGGCGCACGACCGCCGAGGTGCGACGCGCGAGCGGGTCCGCACGTCGGCGGGGCGCAGTCCGCACGTCGGCGGGGCGCGGTCCGCGGAGGGGGATGGCGGTGTCCCTATAATGCGCCCTCCGTTCGACCCGACCCCCGACTCATCTTGCACACCGACCCTCGCGAACCGGCCTCGGCGGCAGCCGCCCCTTCGAACACCGCCGCGCCGGATGCACCGACGCTCGCGCCCGACACCGACTTCCCCGAGCTGCACGACCACGCGGTCGCCGTGCGCATCACGCGCACGCTGGCGGGCGAACTGCAGGCCCGGCCCGGGCAGGTGTCCGCCGCCGTGGCGCTGCTCGACGAAGGCGCGACCGTGCCCTTCATCGCGCGCTACCGCAAGGAGGCGACCGACGGGCTCGACGACGTGCAGCTGCGCCTGCTCGAGGAGCGTCTGCGCTATCTGCGCGAACTCGAGGAGCGGCGCGCCACGGTGGTGCGCAGCATCGCCGGGCAGGGCAAGCTCACCGAAGCGCTGAAGAACGACCTCTTCGCGGCCGACACGCAGGCCCGCATCGAGGACCTGTACGCCCCGTACAAGCCGAAGCGCCGCACGCGCGCGATGATCGCGCGCGAGGCGGGGCTGCAGCCGCTGGCCGACCTGCTGCTGGCCCAGCCCGAGCACACGCCGGAGATCGAAGCGGAGCGCTTCATCAACGCCGAGGCCGGGTTCGCCGACACGAAGGCGGTGCTGCAGGGTGCGCGCGACATCCTCACCGAGCGCTTCGCCGAAGAGGCCGACCTGGTGACGCGCCTGCGCGAGCGCATGCGCGAACAGGGCTGGCTGCGCGCGACGCTGGTCGAGGGCAAGGCCGAGGAAGGCGCCAAGTTCTCCGACTACTTCGCACACACCGAGCTGCTGAGCAAGGTGCCCTCGCACCGGGCACTGGCGATGCTGCGCGGTCGCAACGAAGGCGTGCTGCGGCTCGATCTGTCACCGGAGGCCGAGCCGCCGGAGAATCCGCATGCCGCGCCGTTCAACGCGTTCGAGAACGCGATCGCGGGCCACTTCGGCATCCGCGACGCCGGCCGCCCGGCCGACCGCTGGCTGCTCGACACCGTCCGCTGGACGTGGCGCACCAAGCTGTCGGTGCACCTGCAGCTCGACCTGCTGGGCGACCTGCGCGAGCGCGCCGAGATCGAGGCGATCCGCGTGTTCGCGTCCAACCTCAAGGACCTGCTGCTGGCCGCGCCGGCCGGCCCGCGGGTCACGATGGGCCTCGACCCGGGTCTGCGCACCGGTGTGAAGCTGGCCGTCATCGACGGCACCGGCAAGGTGGTCGCCACCGACACGCTGTTCCCGCACGCACCGCGCAACGACTGGGACGGCTCGATCGCGAAGCTGGCGCGCCTGTGCAGCGCCCATGGCGTGCAGCTGATCGCCATCGGCAACGGCACCGCGTCGCGCGAGACCGAGCAGCTCGCGCGCGATCTCGTCAAGCGCCACCCGGAGCTGACGGTCACGCCGGTGGTGGTGTCGGAGGCCGGCGCGTCGGTGTACTCGGCGAGCGCGACGGCCAGCGAGGAGCTGCCGGAGCTCGACGTGAGCCTGCGCGGCGCCGTGTCGATCGCGCGCCGGCTGCAGGATCCGCTGGCCGAGCTGGTGAAGATCGACCCGAAGTCGATCGGCGTCGGCCAGTACCAGCACGACGTCAACCAGGTGCCGCTGGCACGTGCGCTCGACGCCGTGGTCGAGGACTGCGTGAACGCCGTCGGCATCGACGTGAACACCGCGTCGCCGTCGCTGCTGGCGCGGGTGTCCGGCCTGAACCCTGCGGTCGCGCGCAACATCGTCGAGCGGCGCAACAGCGCGGGCCCCTTCCGGTCGCGCAGCGCGCTGCGCGAGGTGCCGCGCCTGGGCGAGAAGACCTTCGAGCAGTGCGCCGGCTTCCTGCGCGTGACGAACGGCGACAACCCGCTGGACGCCTCGGCCGTCCACCCCGAGGCCTATGGAGTCGTGGAGCGCATGCTCGCGCGCCTGAAGACCGACGCGCCGCGGCTCATCGGCAACCGTGAAGCGGTGCGCCAGCTCGACGCGCGCGAGTTCGTCGACGAGCGTTTCGGGCTGCCCACCGTCAACGACATCCTGCGCGAGCTCGAGAAGCCGGGACGCGACCCGCGCCCGGAGTTCCGCACCGCGAAGTTCGCCGAAGGCGTGACCGAGCTGTCGGACCTGACGCCGGGCATGATCCTCGAAGGCACCGTGACCAACGTGACCGCGTTCGGCGCCTTCATCGACATCGGCGTCCACCAGGACGGGCTGGCCCACGTGTCGGAGCTGTCGGACCGGTTCGTGAAGGAACCGCGCGAAGTCGTGAAGGCCGGCGACATCGTCAAGGCGCGGGTGCTCGAGGTGGACCTGAAGCGGCGGTGCATCGCACTGTCGCTGCGCAGCCCGTCGGCGGCGTCGGGCGGCGCACGGGCCGCGCGCGGCGGCGCAACGGCCGGCGCACGCGGCGAACCGCGCGGACCGCGACCCGCGCCCGGAGGCGGCGGACCGCGACGTGACGGCCCGAACGCGGGACGGGGGTTCGGCGGCTCGGGCGGCGGGCGCGGTCCGGCGCCCAACAATGCGCTGGCCGACGCGCTGGCCCGCGCGCGCGCCAAGGGGTGAAGCGCGCTAAGGGATGAAGCGCGCTAAGGGGTGAAGACCCCCACCCAGGCGGCCGTCATGCACGTGGCGAGCGTGCCCGACACGATCGAGCGCATGCCCAGCTGCACGATGTCGGCGCGCCGCTGCGGGCAGATGGCCGTGAGCCCGCCCACCATGATGCCGACGCTGCCCAGGTTGGCGAACCCGCACAGCGCATAGGTGAGCAGCAGGCGCGCGCGCTCGCTCAATGCATCGGCCGGCAGGCGCGCCAGGTCCAGGTAGGCGAGGAACTCGTTCAGCACGGTCTTGGTGCCGAGCAGCGCCCCGGCCTGCGAAGCCTCCGACCACGGCACGCCGACCAGCCAGGCGAGCGGCGCCATCAGCCATCCGAGCATGCGCTGCAGGCTGAGCGGCTGCCCCCCGATGTCCGGTGCCAGCGCGGCGATCGCCAGGTTGGCCAGACTGACGAGCGCGACCAGCACGATCAGCATCGCGGTGATGTTGAGCAGCAGCATCAGGGCATCCTGGGTGCCGCGCACGATCGCGTCCATCGCGCCGCCCGACGCGGGGAGCTGCAGCTGCGCGTCGTCGGTGCGCCCGGCGCGGGCGGCGTGACCGACGGGCGCGTCGGGCACCATCAGCAGCGCCACGGTGATCGCCGCGGGCGCGCTCACGATCGAGGCCACCAGCAGATGCCCGGCCGCGCCCGGCACCACCGGGCCCAGCACGAGCGCGTACAGGCCGAAGACCGTGCCGGCGATCGACGCCATGCCTGCGGTCATCACCACGAACAGCGCACCGCGGCTCATGCCCGCCAGATAGGGCTGC
>JAKOZZ010000081.1 GCA_029779755.1 Pseudomonadota bacterium | reverse complement strand
CAGCATGACCGACGTGAAGATGGCCGCCTCGGTGATGGGCAGGTGCGTGACGTCGCTCGACAACCGCAACTGGAACCCGAGCAGGACGGACTGGAACAGAACCGTCGCCTCGATCAGCGTTAGCAGCAGCGTACGAACCGAGAGGTAGTGGTTGAACAGTCGGATCATCGGGCAGGAGGAGAGTCGTCGGCGTCGTCGTGTGCAGTCCCGCGCGCCGGTTCAGGATGCGTTCAGCTTAGAGCCAATCGGCATTGCATAGTGTGAAATCTCGCACTCGGACGGCATTTCTCCGGCGCCGGTCTTTATACTCCCGGGAGTGATATGGAGGTGGAAATTCCGTCGCGAAGGCAGCAGCCGTGCGCCACGACTGTAAGCATATCCGACACCTCCTCGCCGGAGTCCGGTACCCGACTTCAGGAGTAGTCAGGGGGGTGACCGGAGGTCGGGTGTCGTTAAACTGCCGAAATGGTGCTTGCCATTGTCACGCCGAGGCGTTAACGGATCGATGACGCCTCGGCGTCGTGCGCGCCGGCGGGGTCCTGCCCGAAGAAGTCGGACAGTGCCTGGTACCACTCGGGATACGCGCTCCTCAGGCGCACCGGCGTCACGAAGAACGCCTCGCCGGACACCGCGAAGAACTCCGACGGATCGGTGGCCGCATACGGGTCGAGCGGCAGCGCTTCGTAGTACCGGTCGGCCGCGGCGCTTTCCGGGTCGACGCTGCGCGGGATCTGCGCCTCGACGTGTTCGAGCGCGTCGCAGAACGCGTCGTAGGTGTCCTCGAGCAGGCGGACCCAGCGCGCGTGCCTGCCCGCCGGCAGGGGGGGGATGCCGTCGGCCTCGCCGTCGAGCAGGTCGATCTTGTGCACGAACTCGTGGATCGTGACGTTGCCGCCGGTCTCGTGACTGCCGGGTCCGATGTCGGCCCACGAGAGCACCACCGGACCGCCGTCCATCGCCTCGCCGGCCAGCGCCTCGATTCCTTCGTGCACGACGCCCGCATCGTCGGTGCGGCGGCGCGGCACGAGGAACTGGTCCGGGTAGACGATCACCTCGACGAAGTCGGCGTAGGCGCGCAGGCCGAGGTTGAGCGCCGGCAGGCAGGCCTGCAGCGCGATCGAGGCCTGCACCAGGGCGTCGGGCGCGAAGCCGGCGGCGCCGCTGATGTGCTTCTCGGCGAGGAACCCGTCCACCAGCGCGCGCAGCCGCGTCAGGTCGGCCGCGTCCAGGTGACCGACGAGGGGTTGGCTCTGCAGCACCTGTGCCCAGAGGTCATCGGCGATTCCCCTGGGCGTTCGACGGAACCAGCGCAGCGGCATGACGGCGTGTGCGCCCGCGTGTGGCGGCGCTTCTTATAATGCGGGCCCGGAGTGTAGCGTCATCCAGATGGTCATCGAGGTTCCGAACGAAGGCACGGTCAGCCCGGTGCAGCGGGCACTGGCGATGGCCCGTGCGCGTCTGAGGCACGACGCCGGGCGCAGCGGCGAGCCGTTCATCGTGCACGCCGAGGGCACGATCGGGATCCTGGCCGGTATCGAGGCAGACGAGGCCTGCCAGGTCGCGGCCGCGCTGTTCGCCGAACCCGATCGCCTGCCGTCCGACGAGATCGAGCGCGCGTTCGGGCCGGACGTCGCTGTCATCGTCGACAGCATGCGGCAGGTGCTGCGGCTGCGCGGGCTGCATCGGCGTGCCTCCGATGCGTCGGCGGGCGAGCAGCTCGAGACGCTGCGCCGCATGCTGCTGGCGATGGCCTCCGACATCCGCGTCGTGCTGCTGCGGCTGGCCTCGCGCCTGCAGACGCTGCGGTGGCACGCGCGCGAGCGCAGCCTGCCGGAAGCGGGCATCAGCCAGGAAACCCTCGACGTGCTGGCGCCGCTCGCGAACCGGCTGGGGCTGTGGCAGCTGAAGTGGGAGCTGGAGGACCTGGCCTTCCGCTTCCTGTGGCCCGACACCTACCGGGCGCTGGCGCGACAGCTCGAGGAGAAGCGGCACGAGCGCGAGGCCTTCGTTGAGCAGGCGGTCGAGCGCGTGCGCGCGGCGCTGTCTGCCGCCGGAGTCGCTGCCGAGGTCAGCGGTCGGCCCAAGCATATCTACAGCATCTGGAACAAGATGCGGGTCAAGCAGCTCGATCTCGACGAGATCCAGGATCTGCGCGGACTGCGGGTCATCGTCGACGACGTGCGGGCCTGCTACGCGGCCCTGGCCGTGGTGCACGAGCTCTGGACGCCGCAGTCGGACGACTTCGACGACTACATCGCGCGCCCCAAGCCCAACGGATACCAGTCGCTGCACACGGTGGTGCTGGCCGACGACGGACGGCCGCTCGAAGTGCAGATCCGCACGCACGACATGCATCGCTTCGCCGAATACGGCGTGGCCTCGCACTGGCGCTACAAGGAGCGCTCCACCGGGCTCGCCGGACAGCGCGGCGACGCGGCGCAGGAGCAGCGCGTGGCGTGGATGCGTCAGCTGCTGGCGTGGCAGCGCGAGATCGGCGCGCAGCTCGGCGGTGCGGCGCAGCCTGCCGCCGTCGTGATCGACGCATCCGCGGGGGCGGCCGAGGCGGGCGATGGGGATCTCGCCGGCGCCGTGGCACCGAAGCGCGCGCGCCCGACCGACGGCGCGGCCGACGCGGCCGCAGCCCGGGGGGCGAGCCCGGCGACCCTCTCGGCCGGCACGGTCCCGTCCGCGGCCACCGACACCCACATCTACGTGCTGACGCCCCAGGCGCGCGTGATCGAACTGCCGGTCGGGTCGACTGCGGTCGACTTCGCCTACCACGTGCACACCGATCTCGGTCACCGGTGCCGTGGTGCCCGGGTCGACGGCCAGATGGTGCCGCTCAACACCGCGCTGGCCACCGGCCAGACGGTCGAGATCGTGGTCGCGAAATCGGGCAGCGGCAGTGAGGGCCCGTCGCGGGACTGGCTCAATCCTCAGCTCGGGTACGTGCGCTCGAACCGCGCGCGCGCCAAGGTGCGGCAGTGGTTCCATACCCTCGACCTGCAGCGCGACATCGCGGCCGGCCGCGAGCGTGTTGAGAAGGTGCTGCAGCGCGAAGGACGCACGGCGCTTTCGTTCGACGAACTGTCCGGGCGATTGCACCAGCCGGACGCCAGTGCGATGTTCGTTGCGGTCGCGCGCGACGAGATCGGTCCGCGCCAGCTCGAGGACGCCGTCCGCGGCACCGAACGCGGCGCGGCGCCCGCTGGCGACGAAGGTGCGCTCCAGGCAGTGCTCGATCGCGCGCGCAGCCATCGGCATGCCGGCGGGGACGATGGCGTACTGGTGGTCGGGGTCGACCTGCTGATGACCCAGCTCGCGCGCTGCTGCCGTCCGGTGCCGCCCGACGCGATCGCCGGATTCGTCACGCGCGGCCGGGGGGTGTCGGTGCACCGGGCCGATTGCGCGACCTTCGCGCGCATGGCGCGTGATGCGCCCGAGCGGGTGCTCGAGACGTCCTGGGGGGAACGTGCGGCCGCCCGCAGCGGCCCGGCGCGCGGTTACCCCGCAGAGGTCGAGGTGCGCGCCACCGACCGCCCCGGTCTGCTGCACGACGTCACCGAGGTGTTCGCCCGCGATCGACTGAACGTGACCGCCGTGCGCACCCTCAGCAAGAAGCAGACGGCGCACATGCAGTTCACCGTCGAGGTGCCCGACGTGCAGGTGCTGGCGGGCGCCCTGGCCGCCCTGCGGAACGTACAGGGCGTGTTCGAGGCGCGCCGGCGCTGAGTGCCGGCACGGCAGGCGCCGATCGAGCCTGGGGGCATGGCCGCGGCGACGAGGGAGGGCGGCCCGGCACGCATCCGGACACGCATCCGGACACGCATCCGGGCGGCCGGTCTCGGTCGGATGTGCGTTTTGTCACTTCGACGGATTTGACAGCGCGTTCGAGGTGCCCTGACGAAATCCTGAAAAAACTGCAATAAAACAATGAGATAGTGATCTGGCCCGAACAATGCATGGTATCCGCCGTAGTGTGTGGAACCGACTTTTCTGGAGATCTCGAAATGGGCCTCAACGCAATCAAGTGTCTCGGCGCCTCGGTGCTGCTCGCCTCGGCCGGCGCAGCCAGCGCCGTCACGATCAGCTTCGGCGGCTGTGCCGCCGGTGACGGCAGCGTGCTGACCACCTGCAACGCCTCGGCGACGGTGGTGAACTTCA
>JAKOZZ010000065.1 GCA_029779755.1 Pseudomonadota bacterium | reverse complement strand
TTCGCCAGGCCGGCCGCCAGCGGTCCGTCGGCCATCACCTTGCGGGTGGCGCCCGCCAGTGCATCGACCACGGACGCGGGCACCGCCGAGGGCATCGCCACCACGTTCACGGTGGTCACCGACGAATCGGCGATGCCCGACTCGATCGTCGTGGGAATGTCGGGTGCCACGGCCGAGCGCCGCTCGCCCAGCGTGGCGATGATGCGGATCTTGCCCGCCTGGTGCTGCGGCAGCGCGGTGCCGAACGTGTCGAGCAGGAAGTCGACCTCGCCGGCCATCAGGGCCATCTGCGCCGGGTTCGTGCCCTTGTACGGCACGTGCAGCGCGTTCAGCCCTGCCCTCAGCTTGAGCAGTTCGCCGCCCAGATGGTTGATGCTGCCGGGGCCGGCCGAGCCGAACGTGAACCTGCCCGGGTTGTCGCGGATCAGCTTCACGAATTCCTGCACCGTCTGCGCCGGCAGGTTCGGCCGCACGGCGAGCACCATGGGCACCACGCCGACGATCAGCTGCGTGAAGTCCTTCAGCGGATCGTAGGGCGGGCTCGCGAGCATCAGCGGGCTGGTCACGTGTGTCGACGAGGTGCCGAACAGCAGCGTGTAGCCGTCGGCGGGCGCCTTGGCGACGGCGGTGGCGCCGATCGTCCCGCCCGCGCCGGCACGGTTCTCCACCACCATCGGCTGGCCGAGCACGTCGCGCGCCTTCTCGGCGAAGCGGCGCCCGAAGATGTCGGTGGGGCCGCCCGGCGGGAACGGCACGACGAGCTTGATCGGTCGCGCCGGGTACGGTTCCTGGGCGTGCAGCGCTGCGCCCGGCAGTGCGACGGCGGCGGCGGCCGCCAGGCCGCGGTGGAGGAAGGTGCGTTTGTCCATCGGGGGTCTCCGGAGGCGGGTTCGCGACGTGGGCGGTTCGGACAGGGGACGATTCGAATGAGCGGCGATGCCGGGCGCCCGGCTCAGCGCGGCATCCAGGCGGGCAGTCGCCGCTCGAGGAAGGCGCCGATGCCGTCCCGCGCCTGCGGCGACAGCAGCCCGACGCTGATGCTCTGCACGGCGGTCTCCATGCCCGAGCGCAGGCCGGCGTCCTCGCACTGCCAGATGAACTCCTTGGTGCGGCGCTGCGCGTCGGGGCTGCCGCGCACCAGCGCGGCGGTGATGCGTGCCAGTTCCGCGTCGAGCGCGCTCCGGTCGACGGCCCGGTTGACCAGGCCCATCTGCACGGCCTCCGGCATCTCGACCCGCCGGCCGGTCATCAGCAGGTCCATCACGTTCTTGCGGCTGACACCGCGGATCAGCGCCATCACCGCGGGCGACGGCGTGATGCCGTGGTGCACTTCGGGGTACGCGACGAACGCGTCGGTCTCGCCGATCGCGATGTCGACCCAGCTGAGCACCGTGGCGCCCGCGCCGAACGCGTACTTCTCGACCACCGCCACCGTGGGCTTCGGACAGTAGTACACGGCCTCGTTGAGCTGCCGCAGGTAGTGGTAGGTGGCTTCCACGGTCTCGATCGGCGCGCTCTGCAGCTTGACGAGGTCGCGCAGCTCGCGCCCCGCGCAGAAGATGCCGTTGGTGCCGCGCAGCACCACGACCCGGCAGGTGTCGTCCTTCGCGCAGGCCCTGAACGCGTCGATCAGCTGGTTGATGAGTCCGTCGTTGAGCGCGTTGCGGTGCGCCGGGTTGTCGATGCGGACGGTGGTGATGCCCTTGCCGTCGGACTCGGTCAGGATCCGACCGCCTGCGGGTTCATGCGTCATATCACGCTCCTGGTGCGTAGTGCTTCGATGCGTTGGGGGTCGTAGCCGAGCTCCTGCATCAGGATCTCGGTGGTGTGCTGCCCCAGTCGGGGCGGTGCCGCGCCGGGCGTGGCCGGCGTGACGTCGAGCTTGATCGGAACTCCGGTCAGTCGCCGGTTCGGGCCGCCCGGTTCCGGCACGTCGAGCATCATCTGCGTCGCGGCCACCTGCGGGTGCGCGAGCGCCGCCGGCACGTCGTGGATCACCGAGCACGGCACGCGTGCCGCGTCCAGCCGCGCGATCCAGTCGTCCGTGTCGCGCGTGCGGAAGATCGCCTCCAGTTCGGCGATCAGCGCACCGCGATGCGCGATGCGGTCGTGCGCGCCGCGGTATTCGGGGCGCTCGGCCAGCGCCGGAACGCCGAGGGCCGTGCACAGGCGTCGCCACGTGTCGTCGTTGGTTGCGCCGGCCAGGATGGAGCCGTCGAGTGTCGGAAACGCCTGGTACGGCACGAGGTGCCACACGCCCGAGCCGCCCCGCTGCGGCTGTACGCCGGTGGCGGCGACGTCGACCGCGTGATAGCCCAGCAGCGCGATGCCGGTCTCGAGCAGCGAGACCTTCACGTGCTGGCCGCCGGCACCGCGCTGGCGCGCGAACAGCGCGCTCGCCGCGCCCGAGAACGCGAGCATGCCGGTGCTCATGTCGATCACCGAGGCGCCGGCGCGGATCGGGCCGCGGTCGGGCTCGCCGGTGATCGACATCATGCCGGTGAAGGCCTGCAGCATCAGGTCGTAGCCCGGACGGCCGCGCAGCGGTCCGGTGTCGCCGTAGCCGCTGATCGTCACGTGCACCACGTCCGGGTTGATGCGGCGCAGGCTGGCGTCGTCGACGCCCAGGCGCACGGCAGCGTCCGGCAGGAAACTGTCGATCACGACGTCGCTGCGACGCACCAGCGCACGCAGGATGTCCTGGCCCTCGGGGCTCTTGAGGTCGAGCGTCATGCCGCGCTTGCCGCGATTGACGCTCAGGTAGTTGGCGCTCTGGCCATCGAGCAGCGGCGCCCAGCGGCGGTTCTCGTCGCCGCCGAGATCCTCGACCTTGATCACGTCGGCGCCGAAATCCGCGAAGAACTGCCCGCAGTACGGGCCGGCGAGCACGCGCGACAGGTCGAGCACGCGCAGGCCGGCGTACACGCCGACGGGTGCGGAAGCAGATGCCGAAGCGGGCGCGGATTCGGATGCGCGTGCGGATGCGGGCGCGGACGCCGCAGCCGCCGTCGCGGCGCCCGTGGCCGCGGCCGTCTCATTTCCTCTCGTCGCTTCGCCTGACACGATCGTCCTCCTTCGAACGGAGCGATCTTGCTTCCCGCCCGAAGCGCGTGTCCAATCCATTCGAAGCGGCCCTGTGATTCCCGATGGGAATCAACGCCGCTGCCGCGCAGGAGGCGGCGTGCGCCTCGCACATGGCGGCGGGGGGCATCGACGCGACGAACCGGCGTGGAGGTGTGGAGGCGTGATGGACCTGAAGCTGTTGAGGAGCTTTCTCGTGCTGGCCGAAGAGCTGCACTTCGGCCGCGCGGCCACGCGTCTGCACCTGACGCAGCCGCCGCTGAGCAAGCAGATCGTGCAGCTCGAGGACACGCTGGGCGTGCGCCTGTTCGAGCGCAACCGCCGCGGGGTGCGGCGCACCGCGGCCGGCGACGCCCTGGTGATCGAGGCGCGGCGGCTGATCGCGCAGGCCGAACAGGCGGCGTCGGTCGTGCGGCAGGTGGCGCGCGGCGATTTCGCCCGGGTCCGGATCGCGTTCAACGCGTCGGTGCTGTTCATGGACGTCGAGCACCTGGTGCGCGTGCTGCGCACGCGCATGCCCTCGCTGGACTGCACCTGGGAGGAGATGGGGTCGGCCGAGCAGTTCGAAGCGCTGCGGCAGGACCGGATCGACGTCGGTTTCGCGCAGCCGCCGCAGTCGCTGCAGGGGCTGTCGACCTTCGCGTTCGCGCGGATCCCGATGGTGGTCGCCCTGCCCGCGGATCACCGCCTGGCGTCGCGCCGCGCCGTGCCCTTGCGTCTGCTCGAAGACGAGGACTTCGTGCTGGCGCCCCGCGAGGTCGGACCGGGCTTCTTCGACCTGGTCATCGGCGCGTGCGTGTCGGCGGGGTTCAGTCCCCGCATCCGGCATCACGCGCGGCATCTGCTGACCACGCTGAGCCTGGTGGCCACCAGCGGTGCGGTGTCGCTGGTGCCCCGAACGCTGGCCCGCGCCTCGCTGCCGGGCGTGGCGCTGCGCCCGATCTCCGGTGCGCGCGTCGAGTCGTCGTACTCGATCGTCTGGAACCCGGGCAACCGGCTGCAGGTGCTGCCCGAGGTGCTGGAGGTGTTCGGCGCCAGCGCGGGCGCGCGCCGACCCGCGCGTGCGGCCGCCCGCCGAGTGCCGGTCAGCCCAGCGGCGCGCGCGTGACGGCGCTCGGCGCCTCGTCGACGTCGAAATAGCGGATCTGCAGGTCGGTGCCGCCGCCGGCGGCCAGGCGCTGCTCGACCTGGGTGCCCCAGGCGCGTGCCGAGGCGAGGTCGTCGAACAGGTAGATCCCGCCGCGACGACCGGCCTCCGGGTCCGCGATCCAGACCTTCCAGCGCAGTCCGGGCAGCTGCGCGATGCTGCGCGCCGAATCGACACGGGCCTCGGTCGACGCGTTGCGCTGCTGCGCGCCGGGCATGTAGTTGACCTGAAGGATGACGGGCATTCGGGGCTCCTGGTGCGCGGTGCGCGGTGCGTGTGCGGTCCGCGGCCCCGATCGTAGGCGCTTTCGGGCACGCGGACGGCCTGCGCGGCCGGATCCCGGAATGGCGGCGGCATCGGTCGCGGCCGGATCCGCTTGTCGGGGGCCACCGGATTCCGTACCGTCGCTGCATCGTCGATCCGGAGACCCCATGGGCACCTTCATCTCACTTGCGGCCGCCGACTGCCGAAGCTTCGAGGCCTTCCTCGAGACCCCTGCAACACCGAACGGCCGCGGCGTCGTCGTGCTGCCCGAGGTCTACAACGTGAACCAGTGGGTGCGGGGCGTCGCGCGGCGCTATGCCGATCACGGCTACACCGCGCTGGTGCCCGATCTCTTCTGGCGGCAGGCGCCGGGCTGCCACTACGACTACGACCAGCCCGGGCCGGCGCGTGCGCAGGGCGAAGCGGTGGACGTCGATGCCGTGGTCGGCGACGTAACGGTTGCCGCCCGGTGGCTGCGCGGCACGCTGGGCGACGGCGCCCGCGTGGGCGTGGTCGGCTACTGCCTGGGCGGGCGCCTGGCGATGCTGGCGGGCGTGCGCGCGCCGGTGGATGCGGTGGTGTCCTACTACGGCGTGCAGCTCGACCGGCATCTCGACGAGCTCGCCGCCCTGCGCACGCCCGCGCTGCTGCACTTCGGCGACCAGGATCCCTGGGTGCCGAACGCGGTCGTGTCGGCCGTGTCGGCGCGCCTGGCCGGCCTGCCGGACGTGCGCTGCCACGTCTATCCCGGCGCCGGTCACGGCTTCGACCGCACCGGTCTGCCCAACCACCATCCCGAGGCCGCCGAGGCCGCGTGGCAGCGCACGCTCGCCCTGCTCGACGGTCAGCGGTCGCCGCGCGCCGATCGGAGTGTGTGATCCAATCGACCGCACCCCCGTGCGTCAGGAGCATCGAACGATGACGAGATCCCTCGAAGCCTTCCAGCGCGCGCAGCGCGTCGTGCCCGGCGGCAGCATGCGCCAGTCGACCTGGTTCGCACCCCATCCGCCGTATGCGATGCGCGGCGAAGGCTGCCGCGTGATCGACCTCGACGGCCGGGCGATCGTCGATTGCGCGAACAACTTCTTCTCGCTGATCCACGGCCATGCCTTCGCGCCGGTGGTCGAGGCGATCCGCGACGTCGTCGGCCGCGGCACGGCCTTCGGCATGCCGACCGAGCACGAGACCGCGCTGGCCGAGACGATCCGTGCGCGCTCGCCGCGCTGCGAGCAGATCCGCTTCTGCAACTCCGGCACCGAGGCGGTGATGTTCGCGGTGAAGGCGGCGCGCGCCCTCACCGGCCGCCCGGCGATTGCGAAGTTCGAGGGCGCCTACCACGGCGCCTACGATCCCGTGGAGGTGAGCCTCGCGTCGGATCCGTCGAACTGGGCCGGGCCGGACGGCGATCCGGCCGCCGTTGCGTATGCCCGCGGCACGCCGCCCGGCCTGCTCGCCGACACGGTGGTGCTGCCGTTCGCCGATGCCGATCGGTGCGCGGTGATCCTGGCGCGCGAGGCCCACCGGCTCGCCGCGATCGTGCTCGATCCGGTGCCGTCGCGGGTCGGCACGCTGCCGGTGTCGTCGGCCACGCTCGACGTCATCCGCACGGCCAGCCGGCGTCACGGCATCCTGCTGATCTGCGACGAGGTGATCAGCTTCCGCTTCTCCGAGGCCGGCGCGTATCCGCTGTTCGATCTCGAGCCGGACCTGATCGCGCTGGGCAAGATCATCGGCGGCGGCCTGCCGGTGGGTGCGATCGCCGGTCCGGCCGACCGGATGGCGGTGTTCGACCACACGCGAGGTGCGCCGGCCGTCCCCCAGGGCGGCACCTTCAGCGCCAATCCGCTGACGATGGCGGCCGGGCTGGCCGCGCTGACGGCCTACGACGCCGCCGCGGCCGAGCGTCTGTCGGCGCTCGGCGAGCGTCTGCGCGCGCGGCTGTCGGCGGGACTCGCCGCCCAGGGGCTGCCTGCGCAGGTCACCGGCTTCGGTTCGCTGTTCCGCCTGCATCTGCACGCCACGCCGGTGCGCGACTACCGCACCTGCTACGCCAGCGCCGCCGAGAAGCAGGCGCTGTCGGCCATCCACCTCGGGATGCTCGAGCGCGGGTTCCTGATGACCCCCTACTGTTCGGGCGCGCTGTCCACCCCGATGGGCGAAGCCGAGATCGACGGCATCGCGTCGGCGCTGCTCGACTGTGCCGCGCAGACCGCGCGCACCCATCCCTGGGAGGCATGATGGCCGACACGTCCTTCCGCATGGGCATCGACATCGGCGGCACCTTCACCGACCTGGTCGTCGCCGCCGCCGACGGGCGCGTGTTCGCGTTCAAGGCGCCGTCCACGCCCGCCGATCCGTCGGTGGGCGTGATCGATGCGATCCAGGGTGCGGCGCGCGCGCTCGGGCACGAGACCGCCGGCTTCCTGCGCGGCTGCGAGATCCTGGTCCACGGCTCGACGATCGCCACCAACACGCTGCTCGAGCGCAAGGGCGCGCGGCTCGGGCTGCTCACCACCGAAGGCTTCCGCGATTCGCTGGAGATCCGGCGCGGCCTGCGTCAGGACGTCTGGAACCACCGTGCGCCCTTCCCCGCGCCGCTGGTGCCGCGCCTGCTGCGCCGCGGCGTCGTCGAGCGCGTCGATGCCGCCGGCCGAGTGCAGGTGCCGCTGGACGAAGCGTCGGTGCACGCGGCGCTCGACGTGTTCCGTGCCGAAGGGGTCGAGGCGATCGCGATCTGCTTTCTGCACGCGTTCCGCAATCCCGAGCACGAGCAGGCCTGCCGCGCCCTGATCGAGCGGGCCTGGCCGCAGGTGTGGGTGTCGTGCTCGAGCGACGTCGCGCCGGTGCTGGGCGAGTACGAGCGCAGCGCGACGGTGGCCGCCAATGCCTACATCGCGCCGCGCACCGCGCCCTACCTGCGCGCGCTCGAAGAGCGTCTGACCGGGCTCGGTCTGCAGCGGCCGCTGCTGATCGTGCAGAGCAACGGGGGCGCACTGCAGGTCGGCGAGATCGCGTCGCGGCCGGTGCAGATGGTGCTGTCCGGCCCGGCGGCCGGGGTTGGTGCGATCCGCCACTACGGCGACGACACCGGGGCGCGCAACCTGGTCGCCATCGAGGTCGGCGGCACGAGCTGCGACGTCACGCTGATGCGCGACGGGGTCGTGCAGATGACCGAGCAGCTCGACGTGGACGGCAACTGCATCGCGATCCCGTCGGTCGAGATCCACACGATCGGCGCCGGCGGCGGCACGATCGGCCACGTCGATGCGGGCGGCATGCTGCAGGCGGGTCCGCAGGGCGCGGGCGCGCGGCCGGGACCGGCGGCCTACGGCTTCGGCGGCGAGCGCCCCACCGTGACCGATGCGCAGCTGGTGCTCGGACGCCTCGCGCCGGGCCCCTATGCCGGCGGCGCGATCGCGCTGGACCTGCAGCGTGCGGTCGCCGCGATCGACACCCATCTGGCCCGACCGCTCGGCCTCTCCGTCGAGCAGGCGGCCGCCGGCCTGATCCGCCTGGTCGAGCAGAACATCCAGCACGCGGTCGAGCGGGTCAGCATCGAGCGCGGCTACGACATCCGCGACTTCACGCTGATCGCCGCCGGCGGCGCCGGACCGCTGCACGGCGCCGCGGTCGGGCGCGCGCTCGGCTGCGCCGCCGTCTACGTGCCGCGCCTGGCCGGCGTGTTCTGCGCATTCGGCATGTGCAACGCCGACGTGCGCATCGATCGCCTGCTCGGCTGGTACCGGCGGCTCGCCGACGGCACCGCCGACGACCTCGAACGGGCCTACCGCGGGGTGGAGGCACAGGCGACCGACGCCCTGCACCGCCAGGGCTTCGCCGACGCCGACATCGTGATCGAACGCAGCCTGGCGCTGCGCTACACCGGGCAGCAATGGCCGGTGCACATCGACTGCCCGGGTGCGCTGGATGCCGCCACGCTGCGCCGCGACTTCCAGGTCGCGCACCAGCGGCTGTACGGGCACTTCCAGGAGAACGGCGAGATCGAGATCCTCACGCTCAAGGTCGCGGCCAGCGGACGCCTGGCCACGCGGGCCGCACAGGCCGAAGCGCGGGTGACCGGTGCGCCCCCGCCACCGAAGGCGCGGCGGCCGGTGTGGATCAGCCCCGCCACCGGCACCGTCGACACGCCGGTGCACGACGGGGCCGGGCTGCGCCCGGGCCACGTGATCGACGGGCCGGCCATCGTCGACGAAGCGACGACGACCCTGCTCGTGGAGGACGGCCAGCGCCTGCGCGTGACCGCGGCGGGCAACTACCTGATCGAGCCGGCGGCGCGCGCGGAGGCCGCGGCGGGCACGGGTTCGGACACGCACGGAGGGCACGGCGCATGAGCACCATCGATCCGATCCGGCTGGCGGTGATCCAGAAGCAGGCCGACAACATCTCGCAGCAGATGGGCCTGATCATGACGCGCACCGCGCGCAGCCCCATCTTCAGCCAGAGCCACGACTTCACCTGCTTCGTGGCGACGGCGCGCGGCGACATCATCGCGCAGGCCGACGGCATCCCCATCCACAGCGGCGGCGGCGGGTTCGCCTTGCGCGCGGTGCTCGCGGCCTTCGACGGCGACATCGCCGACGGCGACGTCTTCCTGCTCAGCGATCCGTACGTGGCGGGTGGCAACCACCTGCCCGACTGGACGATGATCCGGCCGGTGTTCATCGACGGGCGCCTGTGCGCGTTCACCTGCAACCGCGCGCACCAGTCCGACATCGGCGGCGGCGCCGCGGGCACCTACAACCCCGAGGCGACCGAGATCTTCCACGAAGGCATCCGCCTGCCGGTGCTCAAGCTCGTCGAGGCCGGCCGGCTGCGGCGCGACCTGATGAACCTGCTGCTGCTGAACTCGCGCTGCCCGGACCTGATGGAGGGCGACCTCAGTGCGATGTTCGGCTCCACCCGCATCGGCGGCGAACGGGTCGCGGCGCTGCTGCGCGACGCGGGGGTCGACGAGGGGCTGCGCTACTTCGAAGCCCTGCTCGACTACGGCGAGGCGCGCATGCGCGCCGAGATCGCGACACTGCCGGCCGGCACCACCTGGCACGGCGAGGACGGCAGCGACACCGACTGCTTCCGCAAGGTCGACGTGCCGATCCGGGTGGCGGTGACGGTGCGCGACGGCGCGCTCGAGTTCGACTTCACCGGCAGTTCGCCGCAGATCGCCGGGTTCAAGAACAGCTCGCTGGCCAACACCTATTCGTCGGTGTACGTCGCCGTCGCCACGTTCTTCGACCACCAGCTGCCGCGCAACGAAGGCCTGTTCCGCGCGGTGCGCATCATCGCGCCCGAAGGCTCCGTGGTGAACGCCCGCCCCCCGGCACCGATGACGATGTGCACCGTCTATCCGGCCACCGACATCATCTATGCCTGCTGGAAGGCGCTTGCGCAGGCGCGTCCCGAGCGCGCGTGCGCCGGCTGGGGCAAGTCGTGCTACGGGCTCAGCTCGGGCCTCGACGAACGCGGCCGCGTGTTCGTGCTGTACCACTGGCACGGGTCGTCGGGCGGCGGCGCCGTGATGGGGCGCGACGGCTTCGGCAGCGTCGGCCTGATGATCTCGCTGGGCGGCCTGACGCTGCCCAACGTCGAAGGCTACGAGCAGTCGTACCCGGTGACGATCCGTCGCCAGGAGTTCCGCACCGACACCGCCGGCGCCGGCGAGTTCCGGGGCGGCGCCGGCGTCGACTACGTGTGCGACGTGCACGTGCCGACCACGCACGCCGTGCGCTCCGAGGGCGTGGACCGGCCCACCGGCTATGGCGCCAATGGCGGACACGACGGTGCGGCCGGCCTGCTCGACGTCGAGGAGGACGGCCACGGCGCGCGGCCGCCGCCCCAGTACGGGCTGCAGCGGCTGGGGCCGTCGCGCATCCGCGTGCGTTCCAGCGCCGGCGGCGGATGGGGCGACCCGATGCGGCGCGACCCGCAGCGCGTGCTCGCCGACGTGCGCGACGAGGTCGTCGGCGTCGCGGCTGCGCGCACCGTGTACGGCGTGGCGATCACGCCCGACGGCCGCGCGGTGGACGCCGACGCGACGGCGCGGCTGCGCGCGGCCGCGCACCCCACCCCCGACAGGTAGAGTTCCCGATGCGCGGTCGCCTCGACCGCGCCCACACGACCCCGGAGCGTTCATGACCAGCAACCGCCACCTCGCCCCGTCGCCGCGCACCCGCGTGCGCCGTCTCCCGGACCGGGCCCACTACGATGCCGCGACGGTCGCGGCCATCCTCGACGAAGCCCTGTCGTGCTCGATCGCATTCCAGTGGGAAGGCTCGGTGCATGCGATGACGACCGCGCACTGGCGCGAGGGCGACCACCTCTACGTGCACGGCGCGAAGGCGTCGCGGATGATGAAGGCGCTCGCCGCCGGCCAGGCGTGTGTGACGGTGAGCCTGATCGACGGCCTGGTGATGGCGCGCTCGGGCTTCAACCACTCGATGAACTACCGCGCCGTCGTCGCCTATGGGCAGTTCGAGCCGGTCGAGGCGCGCGCCGACAAGCTGCGCCACCTCGAGGCGTTCATCGAGAAGCTCGCGCCCGGCCGCTGGGCGCAGCTTCGGCCCGCCACCACGAAGGAGCTGAACGCCACCACCGTGCTGCGGCTGCCGCTGGACGAGGCCTCGGCCAAGATCCGCGCCTGGGGCGCGAAGGACGACGCGGACGACCTCGCCTGGCCGGTGTGGGCCGGCGTGGTGCCCCTGGCGCTGACTCGGGGCGCGCCGCAGACCGACCCGCAGAGCGCCGTCGCCACGCCCCCGGCGAACCTCGCCTGACGGAACGCGCACAACACACCGGAACATCCCGAAGACCTTGGAGACCTCATGATCGATCTGCGATCCCATCTCGATGCCCTGACCGACGACGAGCGCATGGTGCAGGACGCGGCGAGCGCCTATTGCCGTCGCGATCCGGAACTCAAGCGCGTGCGCGCCCTGCGCGGCCGGCGGCCGGGGCACGAAGCGCAGGCCTGGCGCACGCTGGCCGAGATGGGCTGGCTGGGCGGCCGCCTGCCCGAGGACCTGGGCGGCACCGCCCTCACCCATGCGCAGATGACCCTGCTGCTCGAGGAGTTCGGCGGGTCGCTCGCGCCCGAGCCGCTCACCGCGGCGGCCGTGCTGGCGGCGGGCGTGCTGGTGCGGGCCGACAACGCGGCGCTGAAGGCGCAGTGGCTGCCGCGCCTGGCGGATGGGTCCTGGCTGCCGGCGCTGGCCTGGCAGGAGGCGGCCGGCCGCGCCACGCAGGCGCGGCGCGCCGACGGCGCCACCCTGCTCGACGGCGCCAAGGCGTTCGTGCCGAACGGGGACAGCGCCGATGCATTCGTCGTCAGCGCGCAGACCGAGCGCGGCACGGGCCTGTTCCTGTTGCCGCGCGATGCGGCCGGCCTGTCGATCGACGTGCACGACCGCATCGACGGCGGCACGTGGAGCACGCTGACGCTGACGGGGGTGCGCGTGGCCGACGACGCGGTGCTGTGCGCGGGCGGCGACGCGGCCGCACGGCTCGACGCGGCGCTCGACGAGGCGCGCCTGGCGGTCGGTGCCGAGCTCGTCGGGCTGATGGCACGTGTGCTGTCGATCACCGTCGAGTACGTGCGCGTGCGCAAGCAGTTCGACCAGCCGGTCGGCGCCTTCCAGGCGGTGCAGCATCGCGCGGTGGACCTGCTGGTGCAGGTCGAGATGTCGCGCGCCGTGCTGCGGCAGGCGGCGGCCCGCTTCGATGCCACCGACGATCCGGCCGAGCGTGCGCGCCTGGCCAGCCAGGTCAAGGCGCGCTGCTCGGAGGCCGCGCTGGTGGTCACGAAGGGCGCGGTGCAGCTGCACGGCGGCATCGCCTACACCGACGAATGCAACGTCGGTCTGTTCCTGAAGCGTGCGATGGTCCTGGCCGCCTGGCTCGGCAATGCGGCCGAGCACCGGCGTCGCCACGGTGCGCTCGCGCACGCCGGTGCCGGCGCCGACGCGGCGCAGGGCACGGCGCCCGGTACGGCACACCAAACGGCACACCCCGCGGCCGAGTCCCTCGAAGCCGAGGTCGATGCGTTCGTCGCCGAGCACTTCCCGCCCGAGTGGAAGTTCCCCCCGGCCCGCCTGAGCCTGGCGCAGACCGCCTCGTGGCAGCGTGCGCTGGCCGAGCGGGGCTGGATGGCGCCCGGCTGGCCGAAGGAGCATGGCGGCATGGGCCTGTCGGCCTACGACCAGATCCGCATGGCCGATGCCTTCGACCGGCACGGCATCTTCCTCGCGCCCAACATGGGGGTGACGATGCTGGGGCCCCTGCTGCTGCGCTACGGCACCGAGGAGCAGCGGCGCACCCATCTGCCGCCCATCCTGGCCGGCACGCGTCGCTGGTGCCAGGGCTACTCGGAACCCGGCGCCGGATCCGACCTGGCCGGGCTGCGCACCTCGGCCGTGCTGGAAGGCGACACCTTCGTCGTCAACGGGCAGAAGATCTGGACCTCGTTCGCGCACGAGGCCGACTGGATCTTCCTGCTCGTGCGCACCGACCCCAACGCGAAGAAGCAGAACGGCATCAGCTTCCTGCTGGTGGACATGCGCACGCCCGGCATCACCGTGCGACCGATCCGCAACCTGACCGGCGAATCCGAGTTCTGCGAGACGTTCTTCGACAACGTGCGCGTGCCGGCGGCCAACCTGGTGGGCGAACTCAACCGCGGCTGGACGATGGCCAAGGCGCTGCTGGGCTCCGAGCGCATCATGATCGGCAGCCCGCGCCTGGCGAAGTACCCGTTGCAGCTGCTGCGCGACCTGCTGCAGTCGCGCGGGCGCTTCGACGACCCGGCGACCCGCGCCCGCTTCGATGCCCTGTGGCTCGACGTGGAGGACCTCGGCGCGCTGTTCGTGCGCATGGCCGAAGTGCTGCGGCGCGGCGGCGAGCTCGGCGCCGAGGTGTCGATGCTCAAGCTGTGGGTGAGCGAGGCCACGCAGCGCGTGACCGACACCCTGCTGGACGTGGCCGGCGAGGACGCGACGCTCGACGCGCCGCTGGCGATCGAAGCGCAGCGTGCGGTGCACGTGGCCAACCAGTACTTCGCGTCGCGGCCCACCACCATCTACGGCGGCTCGAGCGAGGTCCAGCGCAACATCCTGGCGCGCGCCGTGCTGCAGTTGCCCGACCGCTGAACGGACACCGATCAGGAACCCCCGTGAGCCTCGAACCGATCTACGACAACGACTTCCGCGCCGTCAGCTATCCGCTGCGCCTGTACAGCGGCCAGGACGCGCTGGCCAACCTGCCGGCGGAGGTCCGGCGCCTGGGCGCACGGCGCGCCTTCATCGTGTGCGGACGCACCGTGTCCCGCACGCTGAACCTGGTCGCGCGCATCCGCGCGATCCTGGGCGACGCGTGCGCCGGCGTGTTCGACGAGATGGACAAGGACACCTCGCTCTCCGCGGTGACGCGTGCCGCCGACGCGGCCCGGGCCGCAGGCGCCGATCTGCTCGTCAGCGTGGGCGCGGGCAGCGTCACGCAGGGCACCCGCGTGGTGGCCATCCTGATGGCCGAGACGCGCCCCGTGGACGAACTGATCACGCAGTACCCGCCCGACGCGCCTGCGATCAGTCCCAAGCTGCTCGCACCGAAGGTGCCGATCATCAACGTGCTGACGGCGGCGACGAGCGCCCAGAACCGCGCCGGATCGGCGGTGAAGGACCCCGACCGCGATCACCGCATGGAGTTCTTCGATCCGAAGACCCGGCCGGTCGCGCTCTTCTGGGATTCGGATGCCCTGATGACGGCGCCGCAGTCGCTGGTGCGCACCACCGCCGCCTCGGTGTACTGGCGCTCGATGGTCAACCTGGGCGCGCCGCGCCTGTCGCCGCTGTCCGAAGGCGACCGGCTGCAGGCGTTCCGGCTGTCGCAGTTCGCGCTGCAGCGGCTCGACGACGCGACCGACCCGACACCGCGCATCGCGGCCTGCGCGGCGGCGTTCCTGCAGAACCGCGACGCCGACGTCGGCGGCTCGTTCACCGGCGGTCTGTGGGTGACGCGGGTCACCTACGCGTTCGCCACGGCGATCTTCCAGGCGCATCCGCACGTCGGACAGGGCGAGGCCAACACCGCCGTCACCCCGGCCGTGTTCCGCGCGCTCGGCCCGCGCGATCCGCAGGCGCTGGCGATGATCGCGCAGGGCCTGGGCGTCTGGCACGACGGGGACGCCCTCGACGCCGCGCCGGCCCGGGCGGCGGCCGAACTCGAGCGCGTGTTCGGGTCGGTGGGGATGCCGGTGCGCGTGTCGGCGCTGGGCATCCCGCGGGAGGCCCTGCCGCAGATCGTCGAGCGCTCGCTGAAGAACTTCAACGCGGACCCGAGGCGCGAATTCGTCCGCGAGCGCGACATGCTGCTGGCGCTGATCCAGGCGTGCTGGTGAGCGCCGCCCGGTGAGGATTCGGCGCGGATTCGGCGCGCACCCGGCGTACGCCGGGCGTGCGACGGGCGCGCTCGCGGGCGGGCCTTCGGCCTGCGCTCAGCGCCGCATCGCGAGCACGCGCTGGGCCTGCGTGAGGTGCGGCCGGTCGAGCATCTTGCCGTCGAGCTGGATCGTGCCGGCGCCGGGGTTGGCGGCGAACGCGTCGATCACCGCCTGCGCGTGCCGCAGCTCCTCCTCGTCGGGGGTGAAGCCGGCGTTGATCGGATCGACCTGGTCGGGGTGGATGGCGAGCTTGCCGGTGAAGCCTTCACGCCGTGCGGCGCGCACTTCGCGCTTCAGGCCCTCCGGGTCGCGGAAGTCGGTCGCCACCGTGTCGATCGCCTGCACCCCGGCCGCGTGCGCGGCCAGCAGGCACAGGGAACGCGCCAGCCGGTAGGTGAATGCGAATTCGCCCGAGTCGTCGCGGTTGGTGCTGGCGCCGATCGCCGCCGGCAGGTCCTCGGCGCCCCAGGTCAGGCCCGCCAGTCGGGGGGTGCTGCCGGCGAAGCCCTGCAGCGTGAGCACGCCCATCGGCGTCTCGGTCGACACGGCGATGATGCGCGTGGCGCCCAGCGTGACGCCGTCGCGCTGCTCGAGCGCCGTCAGGTAGTGGCCCAGGCGCACGGCGTCGTCGGCCGTCCGCGTCTTGGGCAGCAGGATGCCGTCGGGCGCGCCGCCGATCACGGCGGCCAGGTCGGCCAGCGACTCCGGCGTGTCGAGCGGGTTCACGCGGACCCAGGTCTGCTGTCGCGGCGATGCGCCGCGCCCGTCGAGGTAGGCGCGCACCAGGCCGCGCGCGAACGGGCGGCGCTCGGGCACGACCGAATCCTCGAGATCGAGCACCAGCGCATCGGCGGCGCCCGCAGCGCCCTTGGCCAGTTTCCGCTCGCTGTCGGCGGGGACGAACAGCATCGAACGCAGCATGCCGTGCATGGGACTCCTCTCGTGGTGGTGTTGTGGTGGTGTTGTGATGGACGTGGTCGATCCGGGTCGCGTGGTTCTACCATAAGATTTTGGGACGCCGAGGAGACCTCCCGATGAACCGATTCCTGACCCGCCTGCTGGCCGCCTGCACCCTGATGCTGACCGCGGCGGGCCTCGGCGCGCAGCCCTATCCCAGCCGGCCGGTGCGTGTGGTCGTGCCCTACCCCGCCGGCCAGGGCACCGACCTGGTCACGCGCTACGTGGCCGAGCAGCTGTCGCGCGGCATGGGACAGAACTTCGTCGTCGACAACCGCCCCGGCGCGGCGGGCAACATCGGCACGCAGGCGGTGGCGCGTGCGCCGGCCGACGGCTACACGCTGCTGATGGGCACCAACGGCACGCACGCGGCCGCGCCCTTCCTCTTCGCGAGCCCGGGCTTCGATCCGCTCGCCGACTTCGAGCCGGTGGCGCTGATCGGCATCCTGCCGCTGGCCATCGTCACCGGGCCCGCCAATCCGGTCGACTCGGTCGACAAGCTGATCGCCGCAGCGAAGGCGCGGCCGGATGCGATCAACGTCGCGTTCACCACGACCACGTCGCGCGCAACCCTCGAGCTGTTCAAGCAGAAGGCGGGTGCGCCGCTGTTCGGCGTCGCGTACAAGGGCAGCGCGCAGGCCATCTCCGACCTGATCGGCGGGCAGGTGGAGTACATGGTCGACACGATCGCGTCGCTGCGCACGACGGTCGCCGCCGGCAAGCTCAAGGCGCTGGCCGTCACGTCGGCGACCTCGGGGGAGCTGATGCCGGGCGTGCGTTCGGTCGCCGAGCAGGGCGTGCGCGGCTACGAGCTCACCGGGTGGAACGTGCTGTACGCGCCGAAGGGCACGCCGGCCGAGGTGGTGCGCGTGCTGGCCGGCGAGGTGTCGAAGGTGATGGCGCTGCCCGACACGCGCCAGAAGCTGCTTCAGCTCGGCGTCGAGCCGCAGACCGCCACCGGCGCCGAACTGGCGCGCTTCGTGGTCGCCGAGCGCGACAAGTGGGGCGGTGTCATCCGCGCGGCGAACATCCGGGTGGACTGAGCGCGGCGACCGTGGCCGGGTCTTCGAGGCCGTCGCAGAACCGGTCCAGCGCCTCGCGGAACAGCGGTGCGTCGGGCGCGGCGTGCGCGAACAGCGTCATGCACGAGCGGAACTTGAGGTCGTCGGGCGCGCCGAAGATCGCGTGCAGCGAACGGTCGCGCACCGCGAGCACGCGCCGCGTGCATTCGGCCAGCCGCGGCCCCAGCACCGGATGCGCCCAGTACGCGCGCGCCTCGTCCAGCGACGCGATGCCGTAGAACCGGGCCCTGCCGCTGCGCCCGAGCACGGCGAGCTGCGGGAACACGAACCACATCCAGTGGCTCGCCTTGCGGCCTCCGGCGAGCTCGGCCAGCACCGTGGCGTGCACCGGCGCCTGCGCGGTCACGAAGCGTTCGAGGTCGAACGGATCCGCCGCGGCCATCGTCAGCCCACGCCGCGGGTGCGGTCCGCCCAGTACGGGGCGCGCAGGTCCCGCTTGAGCACCTTGCCCACCGGACTGCGCGGCAGGTTGTCCACGAAGTCGACCGACTTGGGCGCCTTCATCGAGCCGATCCGGGTCTTGCACCAGTCGATCAGAGTGGTCGCGTCCGCCGCGGCGCCGGGCTTGAGCTGCACGCAGGCCTTCACCGCCTCGCCCCACTTGTCGTCGGGCACGCCGATCACCGCGCAGTCCTGCACCGCGGGGTGCTGCATCAGCGCGCTCTCGACCTCGAAGGGAAAGATGTTGAAGCCGCCGGAGATGATCAGGTCGCGCTTGCGGTCGGTGATGTAGAAGTAGCCGTCCTCGTCGCGGCGGCCGATGTCGCCCGTGTGGTGCCAGCCGAACTTCTGGATCTCGGCGGTGGCCGCCTCGTCGTCGAGATAGCGGTCCATCATCGTCGGACCGCGCAGCACGACCTCGCCGGTCTCGCCCGCGTCCAGGATGCGCCCCTCCTCGTCCATGATCTCCATCGCCTCGACGATCACGGTCGGGCGGCCGCACGACACCAGGCGATGGCGCAGGGCCGGGTCGCGCACGGCGGCCGCCATCTCGGCCGGCGACATGAAGGTCGTCGGAAAGCCCGACTCGGTCTGGCCGAACGCCTGGCACACGACGGGGCCGAGCCGCTCGACCGCTTCGACGATCTTCTCCGGCGCGAACGGCGACGCGGCGGCGATCAGGTAGCGCAGCGACGAGAAGTCGGCGGTGGCTGTCCTGGGGTGCGCGAGCAGCATGTAGATCAGCGTGGGCGGCAGGAACAGGCAGGTGACGCGATGCCGCTCGATCAGGTCGATCATCGTGCCCACGTCCGGCGTGGACATCATGATCGTGGTGCCCGCGAACTGCCCCATGCCCAGCGCCACGAAGCCGCCGGCGTGCGTGATCGGAGCGACGGCCAGGTTCACCGGCGGCGCGTCGAAGTGCAGGCAGGTGGCCCACGCCATCACGCCGGTGACCATGAACCGGTTGGAGGCCACCGTCAGCTTCGATCGGCCGGTGGTGCCGCCGGTGGCGCCCTGGAAGCCCTGGGTGGTCTCGGGCACCCGGAAGTCGAGCGGCGCGTCGGACACGTCGCCCAGCCAGTCCTCGAGGCGTGGGAACCGCGGGTCGCTGCCGCCGATGCAGACGACCGCGCGCAGCGTGGGCACGGCCGCGCGGATCTCGTCGAGCATGTGCGCCGCCGATTCGTGGAAGAACAGCAGGTTGCAGCGGCCGGCGGCCAGGATGTGCAGGATGTCCGGCACGGCCGCCTTCATGTTCAGGTTGCACCAGGCGACGCCCGCGCGCATGCCGCCCAGCATCGCGATGAACGCGCGCCCGGTGTTCGGGCTCAGGACCGCGAAGCGGTCGCCGGGGCCGAAGCCGTCGTCGCGCAGCCGCCGCCCGATGCGATTGGTCAGCGCAAACGTCTGCCGCCAGGTGAAGTCGCCGCCGTCGCCCGACAGGGCGAGCCGGTCCGGGTGCATGCGGTAGCCGCGGAAGAACAGGTCGGTGATGTGCACGGTGTCTCCAGGGGGCGTTCGGGTGCGCGGTGCGACGATGGTACGACGGCCGGCGCCGCGCCGGATATCATCGGGCGTCTCCACGCCGACGCCGCTGCGATGAACGCTCCCAGCCGATCCCTGAACCTGTCCGGTGCCACCAATTTCCGCGACCTCGGCGGCTATCGCGGCCGTGACGGCCGCATGGTGCGCTGGCGGCGCCTGTTCCGGTCGGATCACCTCGCCGGGCTCACCCCCGAGGACGTGAAGACGCTGGGCGAGTTCGGCCTGTCGCGTGCGCTCGATTTCCGCGGGGTGGCCGAGCGGGAAGCCACCGCGTACGCGGTGCCGGGCGTGCGGCAGCATGCGCTGCCGATCGAGCCGACGGTGGTGCAGAACATGCGCGCGCTGCTCGACGCGGGCCAGACGCTGACCGCCCGCGACGCGGTCGCGCTGATGCAGCAGACCTACCGCGCGTTCGTCAACGACAACGCGCACCGCTACGCGGAGTTCTTCGAGCACGTGCTCGACGACGACGCGCCGCTGGTCTTCCACTGCACGGCCGGCAAGGACCGCACCGGCTTCGCCGCCGCGCTGCTGCTGTCGGCGCTGGAGGTGCCGCGTCCCGTGGTGATGGAGGACTTCCTGCTCACCAACGCGCTGTACCGACGTCAGCACACGACCAGCCAGACGGACGCGCCGCAGGAGGTGCTCGACGTGCTTTGGCGCGTGCAGGCGGAGTTCCTCGAGGCCGCGCTGCACGCCGTCGACACCGACCACGGCGGCATGGAGCGCTATCTCGAGAAGCTCGGCGTCGGGCGCAGTGCGCGCGAGCATCTGGTGCAGCGCTACCTGGTCGATCCTCCCGGCTGAGCACGCGCCCTCCTGCGCGTTCACCCGGCGCGACGCGGCGGTTATAGTCGCCGACATCCCTCAACTCTCCCTGCAAGGAACCGACATGAAGACCCGCATCACCGAACTGTTCGGCATCGAGCACCCCATCATCCAGGGCGGCATGCATTTCGTCGGCTTCGCCGAGCTGGCGGCGGCGGTGTCGAACGCCGGCGGCCTGGGCATCATCACCGGGCTCACCCAGAAGACGCCCGAGCTGCTGGCCAAGGAGATCGCGCGCTGCCGCGAGATGACCGACAAGCCGTTCGGCGTGAACCTGACCTTCCTGCCGACGTTCTCCGCCCCGCCCTACCCCGAGTACATCCAGGCGATCATCGAAGGCGGCGTGAAGGCGGTCGAGACGGCCGGCCGCAGCCCCGAGAAGTACATGCCGCAGATGAAGGCGGCCGGCATCAAGGTCATCCACAAGTGCACGTCGGTGCGCCACTCGCTGAAGGCCGAATCGATCGGCTGCGACGCGATCAGCGTCGACGGCTTCGAGTGCGGCGGTCACCCCGGCGAGGACGACATCCCCAACTTCATCCTGCTGCCGCGCGCGGCCGAGGAGCTGAAGATCCCGTTCGTGGCCTCGGGCGGCATGGCCGACGGCCGCAGCCTGGTGGCGGCGCTGGCGCTGGGCGCCGAGGGCATGAACATGGGCACCCGGTTCATCGCCACCAAGGAGGCGCCGGTGCACGAGAACGTGAAGCAGGCGATCGTGAAGGCGTCGGAGCTGGACACGCGGCTGATCATGCGCTCGCTGCGCAACACCGAGCGCGTGCTGATGAACGAAGGCGTCAAGCGGATCATGGAGATCGAGCGCGCCAAGGGCGCCGCACTCACGATCGACGACATCCACGACCAGGTCGCGGGCATCTATCCGAAGGTGATGCTCGAGGGCGACATGGAGTCGGGCGCCTGGAGCTGCGGCATGGTCGCCGGCCTGATCCACGACGTGCCCACCTGCAAGGAGCTCATCGACCGCATCATGCGCGAGGCCGACGAACTCATCACGCAGCGGCTGCGCGCGTTCAACGGCCGCTGACCCCACGCAGCCCGGGCGGTCGCCCCGCAGCCAGGGCGGTTGTTTCGCTGCCCCGGCGGTCGTCTCGCTGCCCGGGTCGTCGCCTTGCCCCCCGGATCCGCGGATCGGATCCGGGGACCGCGACCGGGATCCCCGGCCCGCGGTCAGTCGGGCTTGATCCGCCGTTCCTGGATCACCTTGCCCCAGCGCGCGTAGTCGCTGACCAGATGCTGCTGGAACTGAGCCGGCGTGCTCCAGGTGGCCAGGCAGCCCGCGGCCAGCATCTTCTCCTT
>JAKOZZ010000019.1 GCA_029779755.1 Pseudomonadota bacterium | reverse complement strand
TCGATCCCGCAGCCGTCGATCCCGCAGCCGTCGATCCCGCAGCCGCGGCAGCCCGCAGCCCGCGTGCGGCATCCGCCGCTGCGCCGTCTGCGGAGGCCATCTCCGCCGCGTGCTCCGGCCGGGCGACGGCCGGCATGTGCACGGTGAACGCGCTGCCTTCGCCCGCACGGCTCGTGACGGTCATCGAGCCGCCCATCAGCGTGACCAGCCGACGGGTGATCACCAGTCCGATGCCGGTGCCGGGGGCGACGTCCTCCCGGCCGAGACGGTCGAAGGGCTCGAACAGTCGCGCCATCTGTTCGTCGCTCATGCCGATGCCGTCGTCGCGCACCGTGAGGTCCAGGCGCCGCGCGCCGGACTTCGTCACGACCAGCTCGATGCGTCCGCCGCGGCGGCTGTACTTGATCGCGTTGTCGAGCAGGTTCGTGAGCACCTGACGCACGCGTGTCGCGTCGCCGAGCGGCTCGAGTCCCTGCGTGTCGAAGCGCGTGTCGAAGTCGAGGCCTGCGTCGACGAGGCGCTGGCGCAGCATGTGCGCGCACTCGTCGACCAGGGGGCGCAGCCGCAGCGGCTGCAGGCGCACCTTCAGCGAGCCGTTCTCGATGCGTGACAGGTCGAGCACGTCGTCGATCATGTCCAGCAGGTGCCAGCCGGCGCGCTCGATGCCCGCCACGCGCTGCTGCTGGCGTTCGCTCAGCGTGCCGCCGTCGCCGGAGCGCAGCAGTTGCGCGAATCCGAGCAGGGCGTTCAGCGGTGTGCGCAGCTCATGGCTCATGCGCGACAGGAAGTCGGTCTTCGCACGGTTGGCCGCCTCGGCGATCGCGCGGGCGCGCTGCGCGGCCAGCAGCTGCCGTGCGGCGGTGTTGTCCAGCACGATGCCGACGGTGTGCTGCGGCCGTCCGGACGCGTCGCGGTGCAGTGCCGAGAAGATCTCGACGTCGACCGGTGTGCCGTCGCCGCGCAGGTAGCGCTTCTGCGTGTGGTAGGTGTCGGACCGGCCGCTCATCAGGCGCTCCACCGCGGGCGCGTCGCGTACGCGATCCTCGGGCCAGGTCATCTCGGGAATCGTCATCGACAGGACTTCGGCTTCGGTGCGCCGCGTGATCTCGAGGAAGCGCCGGTTGACCTTCAGGTAGCGGCCGTCGAGACCGCAGTAGATCATGCCCACCGACGAGGTCTCGAACATCGTGCGCAACAGCTGCTCGCTCTCGCGCAGCGCCGCATTGGCCGTGCGGCGCTCCGCCACCTCGTGCCTCAGGGCGGCCGTACGGC
>JAKOZZ010000002.1 GCA_029779755.1 Pseudomonadota bacterium | reverse complement strand
AGTGTCGTGAGCATGCGCCAGTACGCGCGCCTGACGGGCGTCGTCGACGAGGCCGCCGCGCGGGGCGCCCGGCTCGAGGTGCTGTTCGACGGCCCGGCGCGCGACGACGCGCGCCATCGCCTCGCGGCCACCCTGGTGATCCAGCCGCCGGCGGACAGCGCGGTGATGCGCGACGAGCTCTTCGGCCCGGTCCTGCCGCTGGTCGGCTACGGCGACGTCGCCGAAGCGATCGCGTTCGTCAATGCGCGGCCCCGGCCGCTGGCGCTGTACTGGTTCGATCACGACCGCGCGCGCAGCGACGCCGCGATGCGCACCACGCATGCCGGCGGCGTGTGCATCAACGACACGCTCCTGCACGTCGCGCAGGACTCCATGCCCTTCGGCGGCGTGGGGGATTCGGGCATGGGGCACTACCACGGGCAATGGGGCTTCGACAACTTCAGCAAGATGAAGCCGATCTTCCGGCAGGCGCGCATCAACGCGATGAAGCTGTTCCTGCCGCCGTACAGCCCGCTGGCGCGGCGCCTGCTCGGGCTGATGAAGCGCCTGTAGACGGCGAAGGCCGGCGGACGGAACGGTCGGCGGGCCAGGGTGGAGCGTCCGACCGGAACGCGGGAACGGCCGATGCGGGCGCGGGCGGCGTGGGGGTGTCCCGGGTGTGACGGTCGACGGTGGCCGGTTAGACTCCGGGCCGACCCGCATCCCCGATGAACCGATCGAAGGAGTCCGAACGATGAACCGTTCCCGCATCAGCCCGACCGCCCCGACCGCCGCGGACGCCGCGCAGGCGCTGTCGTCGCCCGCCGCCGGCCGCCGGCGCATCCTGACCGCCGGCGCGGCCGGGGTGCTGTCCGTGGCCGCACCGTCGATCGTGCGCGCGCAGTCCGACTGGCCCAGCAAGCCGGTGCGGATGGTGGTGCCGTTCCCGGCCGGCGGCGGTGCCGACCTGGGCGCCCGCAGCGTGGCCACGCATCTGGGCGCCGTCTTCGGCAAGCCGGTGGTGGTGGAGAACCGTGCCGGCGCCGACGGTGCGGTCGCCGCGCTGGAGGTGCAGAAGTCGGCGCCGGACGGGCACACGATCTACTTCGGCACGGCCACGTCGATGACCTACGTGCCGAACCTCAAGCGCAACCCGCCGTACGACCCGATCGCCGACTTCACGCCGATCTCGGGCTTCTGCATCTTCACGTTCTACCTGATGGTGGCGCCCACGATCCCGGCCCGCACGGCGGCCGAGTTCGTCGCGCACGTCAAGGCGAACCCGGGCAAGCTGTCGTACGCGACCGGCAACAGCACGGGCATCCTGGCGTTCGGCCAACTGCTGCAGAGCAACGGGCTGGACATGGTGCACGTGCCGTACAAGGGCGAGGCACAGGCGGCGATCGACCTGATCGGGGGGCGCATCCAGGCCATGTTCGCCACGCCGGCGATCATGCCGCAGCTGCTGAAAGCCGACTTCAAGCCGGTGGCGGTGCTGCTGCCCACCCGCACCAAGACGATGCCCGAGGTGCCGACCATGGTCGAGGCCGGTCTGCCGCTGGTCAACATCCTGCCCTGGGGCGGGCTCTTCGGGCCGGCGAAGCTGCCGCGCGACCTGACCGAGCGCATCTCGCGCGACTTCGGCGGCGTGATGCGTCGCCAGGACGTGATCGAGCAGTACGAGAAGCTGGGCCTGTTCCCGTCGCCGTCTTCGCCCCAGGCGATGGCCGACCTGCTCAAGGAGCAGCTCGCCGTGTGGGGCAGGACGATGCGCGCGCTGAACATCCCGCTCGAGTGATGCCGGCACCCGGGCGTGCCCGGGTGTGCGCACGGGCCGCTGCCCGGTGACCCTGCTGCCCGGTGACGGCGGGGCATCGGGCGGTCAGATCAGCACGGTCGCGTCGATCGCGCCCCCGGCGAGGTCGAACGCGACCCGTCCTTCGTCGGCGCCGTAGATCAGGTAGTGCGCGAGCGCGCCGTTGCTGCGGCTGCCGAGGAAGTCGGCGAGGTGTCCGTCGACGTAGGCCGCGACGTCCGGGTTCTGCGCGAGATAGCGCGCGCCGTCGAAGGACTCGAACCGCGGCGCCGCGCTGCGGCCCTCCCACACGCCGTACAGGTTGTAGTGCAGGAAGAGGGTGGCGTCGTCCAGCGCGAGCGCGCGCAGGTCGTCCCAGCGGTTGCGGTAGTGGTCGGCGTCGAACCAGGCATTCGGCGCATGACCCTCGGCGGCGCCCGTCTCCAGATAGTGCGCTGCGGCGTCCTCGGCCGCGAGCGTCGGGACGAGCTCCGGATTGCGCATCAGGTAGAAGGCCGGGTCGAACAGGAAGCTGCGCGACTGCCCGTACGCCGGCGTCTGCGCGTGCGGCGGGTTGAACAGGTCGAACACCTGCCCGTCGAAGTCCAGCCGCTCGACGGCGACCAGGCGGTCTTCGCCGTCGCGGCCGGCGTGGTCGTCGCCGACCACCGCCGTGCGCGCCGCGCGGTCGATCCGGATCGTGTAGTCGCCGATCGGCCCGGCATACCGCGCCGTGTCGATGCCGTCGCCGCCGTCGATCCGGTCGTCGCCCGGGCCCCCGACCACGCGGTCGTCGCCCCCGCCGGTGGCGATCTCGTCGTCGGCGACGGCCACCGCGTTCTCCACCCGGTCGCTGCCGTCGCCGGTGCGCACCAGCAGGCGCTCCACGTTGGCGATGCGTGCGCCGGCCACGGCATGCGCGGTGGCGTCGGCCAGGTTCGACCAGACGAGGTCGGCGGTCTGCGCGCGCCAGTCGGCGTACAGGGTGTCGCCGGCGCCCGCGCCGCCGTCGTAGTGGCCGTTGCCCAGCACGACCAGCAGGTCGTGCGCGCTGTCCGACGCCGTCAGGTCGAGGTGCTCGATGCCGTCGAAGCGCACGCCGGCCTGGTCGTTCCATGGGTCGATGTGCAGGCCGGCGGCCGCGGCGCGCATCCGGTCGACCTGCTGCAGGGTCGCCGTGGCGCCCACCCCATCGACCAGACGTCCGTCGTCGGTGATCGCGAACCAGGCCAGGCCGCCGGCCGCGTCGGACGCGTCGACCGACAGCCGGTCGTCGCCCGCGCCTCCGTGCACCCAGTCGGACCACTCGAACGCGTCGGCGAATCGCAGCCGGATCGTGTCGTCGCCCGCGCCGGCGTCGACGATGTCGAAGCCCGTACCGACGTCGATGTGGTCGTTGCCGGCGCCGGTGTCGATCTCGTCGTCCGTGCCGAACCGTGTGTTCTCGATCCGGTCGTCGGCCGCGCCGGTGCGCAGCAGCAGCCGCTCGACGCCGCTCACGTAGGAGCCGTCGACCCACTGGGGCGCGCCGTCCGGGCGGTCGAGCCAGACGATCGGCGTGTCGACCGCACGCCAGTCGGCGTAGAGGGTGTCGCCGTCGCCCGCGCCGGCGTCGTAGCGGCCGTTGCCGATGACCAGCAGCAGGTCGTCGGCCTCGGCCTGCGGGGCGGCGAGCAGGCTGAGGTGCTCGACGCCCGTGAAGCGCAGCCCCCAGTGGCTGTCGGCCGTGTCGACGTGCAGTCCGTGCGCGAAGCGCAGCATGTCGTCGACGTCGCGCAGCGTGCTGCGCGCGTCGGCGTGTCCCAGCAGGCTGCCGCCTTCGTCGATGCCGTGCCAGTCGAGCCCGGCGGTAGCGGCGCGGGCATCGACGACCAAGCGGTCGCTGCCGTCGCCGCCGTCGACCGCGTCGGCGGCCTCGCCCGGGGCGGCGAAGACCAGGTGGATCTCGTCGTCTCCGGCACCCGCATCGATGCGGTCGGCGCCCGCGCCGGCATCGATCCGGTCGTTGCCCGCGCCGGTCGCGAATTCGTCGTCGGTTGCATGGACGGTGTTGGCGAGGTCGTCGTCGCCCCCGCCGGTGCGGACCAGCAGGCGCTCGACCCCGCTGATCTGCGCGCCGCCGACGACCTGGATGGTCGCGTCCGCACGGTTGTGCCAGACGACGGGGGCGGTGGCGGCGCTCCAGTCGGCGTAGAGGGCGTCGGCATCGCCCGCGCCGCCGTCGTAGCGGCCGTCGCCGCGCACGATGAGCAGGTCGTCCACGTCGGCGGTCGCCGAGGCCAGCAGACTGAGCCGCTCGACGCCGCGCATGCGCACGCCGGCGGTGAGATCCCAGGGATCGACGTGCAGGTCGGCCGCGCCGGCGAGCAGCCGATCGATCCGCACCATCGGGTCGGCCGCGCCCGCGCCGAGCAGCACGTCGCCGTCGTCGGCGATCGCGTACCAGTAGAGGCGGGCGACGATGCCGGACGCGTCCACGAACAGGTGGTCGAGGCCGTCGCCGCCATCGACGCGGTCGAACAGCTCGAACCAGGGCAGCAGGGTGATCGAGATCTCGTCGTTGCCCGCGCGGGCGTCGATCACGTCGACCCCCGCGCGCGCGGCGATCGTGTCGGCGTCGTCGGTGCCGACGAGGAGGTCGTTGCCGTTCGTTCCCTGGATCTGCATGCGCGCTCCCTTCCGCTGCTGCCCGCAGAGTCATTCGAGCCGAGCGGCGCGCGCGGCGCAATGCGCAATGGCAATCCGCGGCCGCACAGCGCGGGCGCAATCCGCGGCTGCGAAGCGCAGGGGCCGGTTCACGGTCACGTCGCGCAGGCGCGGCGCGGACGCACCCGCGGTGTCCGTATCATTGGGGGTTCCGACCGACCGGATCCGGCCATGACGACACGCACCGCCTCCCTGCTGACCCGCTTCGCGCTGATGCTCGCGCTGGCCCTTTCGCTCGGCGCCTGCGGCGGCGGTGGCGGGGGCGGAGAAGGGGCGCCGACCGAGCCCGAGACGCCGCCGCCCCAAGTGCAGCCGGCCGATCCCACCGGGCCGGGCGAGCTGAAGTCGTCGAGCATGATCGCGGAGATCCCGGCGGCCGAGATCGTCAAGGTGCTGAACGGCGCAGGCTTCGGCAGTGCCGGATTCATGCCCCGTTACGCCGTGCGCGCGCATCGGCTCGAATATCTGACGACCGATGCCGACGGGCAGCCGGTGCAGGCGTCCGGCCTGGTCGCGGTGCCGGTGAAGGCGGCGGGGGCGAAGAGTCCGGTGCTGGGCTATCAGCACGCGACGATCTTCCGCGACGCCGAGGCGCCCAGCAACAACGCCACCCCGTCCGAACTGTCGGTGGTGCTGGCCTCGCTCGGCTTCGTCGTCGTCGCGCCGGACTACGTGGGCTATGGCGCGTCCAAGGGCCGGCCCCATCCGTATCTGCTGTCGGGCCCGTCCGCCGCGGCGGTCACCGACTTCCTGACGGCCGCAGCGACCTGGCGGCGCCACAATGCCGTTGCGGACAACGGGCAGCTGTTCCTGACCGGCTATTCGGAGGGCGGCTACGTGACGATGGCGGCGCACCGCGCGCTGCAGGCGGCCGGCTCCGGCCTGCTGGCCGGACTGCACGTGGTGGTGCCCGGTGGCGGTCCGTACGACGTCCAGGCGACGCTCGACGGAATCCTCGACATGGTGCGTGACGAGGTGCCCGTGCTGGGCGCGCTGCTCGACCCGGGGCTGCTGCGCCACCTCGGTTCGAGCCTGCGCCGCGAGCTGCGCGAGGAGCTGCTCAAGCGCCTGCTGCCCGAGGACGCCGACGTGGTGCTCGACACGCGCTTCATCGACTTCTTCCTGGCCGACGACGTGCAGGCGATCGCGCGGATCAGCAGCGTGCACGAGTGGAAGCCCGAGGTGCCGGTGCGGATGTTCCATGGCCGCGACGACCGCACCGTGCCGTACAACAGCGCCTCCAGCACGCTGTATCACATGCAGTCGCGCGGCGCGGGCGACCTCGTCAGCCTGACCGACTGCACGGCCGTGCCGGCCAGCCATCTCGGCTGCGTGCCGGGCTACCTGCTGTTCATGCTGTCGCAGTTCGCCGCGGTGGCACGGGACCTCTGACGCGCCGGGGAGGGCGGACTCAGTCCGCCGCGGCGTCCCGCAGCCGGCGGTACAGCGTGTTGCGGCTGATGCCCAGCCGGCGCGCCGCCTCCGACACGTTGCCCCCGCTGCTGGCCAGCACCTGCCCGATGCGCCGATCGGCCTGACGGCGCAGGTCGTCGTCGTCGTCGCCGCGCGGTGCGGTCGGCTGCGCGCGGCCGAGTTCGTCGGACAGGTCGTCCGGCAGATGCGGCCAGTCGATCCGGGTCTCGTGGGCGTCGAGCATCGCGCACGCCGTGCGCAGCGCATTCGACAGCTGCCGCAGGTTGCCGGGCCACGGATGCCGCGCGAATGCCGCCGCCACCGGTGCGGCGAGCGTGATCGTGCGGGTCGGCTCCAGGTCGCGCAGCAGGCGCGTGACGAGCGCCGCGAGGTCGCTGCGCGCGCGCAGCGGGGGCAGGGTGAGCGTCAGGCCGTTGATCCGGTAGTACAGGTCTTCGCGGAACCGCCCGGCTTCGACCTCGGCGCGCAGCCGCCGGTGCGTGGCGCACACGAGCTGGAAGTCGACGTCGACCGGCCTGCCGCCGCCCAGGGGCACGACCTGGCGTTCCTGCAGCACGCGCAGCAGCCGGGCCTGCATGGCCACCGGCATGTCGCCGATCTCGTCCAGGAAGAGGGTGCCGCCGTGCGCCTCGCGGATGCGACCGGGCGCGCCGTCGCGCGCCGCGCCCGTGAAGGCCCCCGGCCGGTAGCCGAAGAGCTCGGCCTCGATCAGGGTGTCGGGCAGGGCGGCGCAGTTCACCGCCACGAACGGCTGCGTGCGCCGCCGGCTGCTGCCGTGCACCGCACGTGCGAACACCTCCTTGCCGACGCCCGATTCGCCGTGCAGCAGCAGGGCGATCGGCTTGTCGGCGACGCGGCGCGCACGCTCGATGGCCGCCTGCATCGCGGGGTCTCCCGTGTCGAGCGCGGCGAGCGCGTCGAGCGCACGGCTGCGCACGTCGACGGCTGCCGTGGCGACGGTCGCCGCCGTGCGCGTCGTGCGGCCGAGGTCGAGGCGGCTCCAGAGCGGCGTGCCGTCGTGGCGGCGCAGCGCCCGCGGGCCGCGCGCGTCCGGGCCGTGTCCGGCCAGCAGCGCCGCGATGTCGGCGGCCAGCGCACGCTCGACGGTGTGCGTGCCGATCGCGTCGCGCGGCAGTCCGAGCAGCTCGAGGGCGGCCGTGTTGGCGCCGACGATCCAGCCGTCCTCCGACAGTGCGACGAGCCCCTCGGTCACGGTGCCGAGCCCTTCGATCTGCGGATGCAGCCGAAGCACGATGCCCCCGTCATGGCGCGTCAGGAAGAGCTGATGCTCGATCATGCGTGCGCCCGAGCGCACCAGCCCGAGGGTGTGGCGATGGTAGCCACGGCGGTCGCCGGAGATGTCGAGCACGCCGAGCAGCTGACCGGAGGGGTCGGCGATGGGGGCGGCCGTGCAGGTCAGGAAGGCATTGCGCTCGAGATAGTGCTCGGCGCCGTGCACGACGACCGCCGTGCCGTCGGCGAGCGCCGTGCCGATCGCGTTGGTGCCGCGCCACTGCTCGCTCCAGATCGCCCCGGGGCGCAGGGCCACGCGCGCGGCGCGGTCGGCGAAATCGAGGTCGCCGAGGGTGTGCAGCAGCATGCCGTGCGGGTCGGCGAGCGCGACCATGCTGCCGCTGTCGCGGATCTGCTCGCACAGGAAGGCCATCACCGGCGCCGCATGCGAGACCAGGTTGCGCCGCAGTTCGAGGGCGCGGGCGAGCTGGGCGGCCGACGCGTGCGGTGCGCCCGGCGGGCGTCCGTGCGGCGCGAGTCCGAACCGCCGGCTGCGGTCCCAGCTGGCCTGGAGACCCGGCGTGAGCAGCCCGTCGCTCGGCGCGCCGCGATCCAGCAGCTGACGGCGTGCCTCGCGCAGCTGTTCGGCGGGCACGCGCACCGCGGTGGAGGGGGCGCTCGGGTCGGGCATCCGTGAGGTCTCCTGTGCGGCCGCGACCGGCGCGGCGATGCGGGCGGATGGGTCGGTCGATGGTACCAGCGGCGCCATGGGCCGCCAGCGTTCGTGCCGATCCGGCGCGTCCACTGTCCCGTTTCGTGACAGGTGGCGCACGGTGTGCCGCGGTGACACAGGCGGGCGCGGTCCGGTCGGGCGCGTTTTCCCGGCATCGGCACCGATCGGCGTCCGTGCCGCGGGGGCATGGGGCTGGCACGAACCGTGCGGAGTGCCTCGTCCGGATCCGCGCGGCATCCGGTTCGCGCGGCCGACCCAACGACACGACGGAGACTCCCATGCTGTATGCCGCCCCCGGCGCCGCCGGCGCGAAGATCGCGTTCAAGACCCGCTACGACAATTTCATCGACGGTCGATTCGTGCCGCCGGTGGACGGCCAGTACTTCGACGTGATCACCCCGATCACCGGCCGCCCGTACACCCAGGCCGCGCGATCGGGCGCGGCCGACATCGAGCGTGCGCTGGACGCGGCGCACGCCGCGGCCGCGCGCTGGGCGGCGACGCCGCCGGCCGAGCGCGCCAACGTGCTGTTGCGCATCGCCGATCGCATCGAGCAGAACCTCGAGCTGCTGGCGTATGCGGAGACGGTCGACAACGGCAAGCCGATCCGCGAGACGCTCAACGCCGACATCCCGCTGTGCGTGGATCACTTCCGCTACTTCGCCGGCTGCGTGCGGGCGCAGGAAGGCGCGCTGAGCGAGATCGACGGCCACACGATCGCCTACCACTTCCAGGAACCCCTGGGTGTCGTGGGCCAGATCATCCCGTGGAACTTCCCGTTGCTGATGGCCGCCTGGAAGCTCGCGCCGGCGCTGGGCGCCGGCAACTGCGTGGTCCTCAAGCCCGCCGAGTCGACGCCGGTCAGCATCCTGGTGTTCGCGGAACTGATCGCCGACCTGCTGCCGCCGGGCGTGCTCAACATCGTCAACGGCTTCGGCCGCGAGGCGGGCACGCCGCTGGCCACCAGCAAACGGATCGCCAAGATCGCCTTCACCGGCTCGACGGCCACCGGCAAGGTGATCGCCCAGGCGGCGGCGGCCAACCTGATCCCGGCGACGCTGGAGCTGGGGGGCAAGAGCCCCAACGTGTTCTTCGACGACGTGATGGCCGCCGACGACGCCTTCCTGGACAAGGCGATCGAGGGCCTGGTGCTGTTCGCGTTCAACCAGGGCGAAGTCTGCACCTGCCCGAGCCGGGCGCTGATCCAGGCGTCGATCTACGACCGCTTCATCGAGCGCGCGCTGGCGCGCGTGGCCGCGATCCGCCAGGGCAGCCCGCTCGACACCGACACCATGATGGGCGCGCAGGCCTCGGCCATGCAGATGGACAAGATCATGAGCTACCTGGCCCTGGGGCGCCAGGAGGGC
>JAKOZZ010000431.1 GCA_029779755.1 Pseudomonadota bacterium | reverse complement strand
AGGGCGCGACGGTGGCGAGCACTGTCTGAGGCCCGCAGGGCCGAGTTGCGCAGCCACCTGCCGGGCGCGAGCATCGCAGGGAACCCGGTGCGCAGCACCGGGCGCTGCCCCGGCGTGCCCTCCGGACGGTTGGCCTTCTCGCCCGCGCGGGTCGACCTGCGCATCGCCCCGACCTGCATCCGCGCTTGTCCCCGCGCCGCTCCCGTGCCAGCATCGAAGGCTTCCCAACCACACTCTCGCAGGAGACACCCCCATGACCCACAGCAGCGTCGCCACGATCAAGGTGAAGGACGGACAGCAGGCTTCGTTCGAGGCCGTCGCGCTCAAACTCGTCGCCGCCGTCAAGGCCAACGAACCCGGCTGCCTGCTTTACACGCTGAGCAAGGGCGACGACCCCGTCACCTACGTGTTCATGGAGCGCTATGCGAACGACGAGGCACTGGCCGCGCACCGCGCCACCGACCACTTCCGCTCGCTCGGGCGCGAGATGGGCGCGTTCATGGACGGCCCGCCGAGCGTGCTGCGCATGAAGGAACTCGGCTGACCCCGGGTCGCCGCAGGCGCGCATTACCGCGCGCCTCTTCGCCGTCGGCCCGGATGCGCTGATCGACCGGGCCGGCGCATCGCGTCCCGGCACGTGTGCCGAAGGGCGCATCCCCGTCGGGCGCGTCCCGATCCGTGTGCCGAAGGGCGCATCCCCGTCGGGTGCACGGGTGGCGCCGGCGTTCAGTCCCCGCCGAACAGATCCGGCGTGTGGTTCACGCGCGCGCCCTCGATCGCCAGCATCTTCATCTTCGTGACCACGCCCCCGGTGGCGGAGAACCCGCCACTGCCGCCGCCGGCGGCCAGCACGCGGTGGCAGGGCACGATCGGTGCGAACGGATTGCGGCCCAGTGCCCGCCCGACGGCACGTGCCGCGCCCGGTTCGCCGAGGGCGTGCGCGATCTCCCCATAGGTGCGCGTCTGTCCAGGCGGAATCGCGCGTGTCCGTTCGTAGACCCGACGGTCGAACGGCGGAACGTGCGAGAGGTCGAGCGGGAGTTCCTGCAGCGTGCGCGCTTCCCCGCGCAGCAGCGCAACGACGCCGTCGATGGCGGCCAGCGCAAGCGCGTTGGGCCGGCGCTCGACCGCGGCCGGCCAGTCGCGCAGAAGCCTTGCCCGCAGCGCCGCGTCGTCCGCGCAGGGCAGCTGGACCTGTACGATCGCGTCGTCGGTCCACGCGATGCCACACCGGCCGATGGCCGTGTCGAAGACGGCGTAGCCGCTCGGCGATGCCGTCCGGGGGCGCTCGATGCGATGCGTCATGCGATGCAGTATCGCCGATGCGCACGGCGCCTGTAATGCGGACATGCCGCGGGCGACCGAACGGCGCGCGGGCATGTGGCCGAATCGCGCGACCCAGCCCTTCGACGTCTCCTGTTCGCCGACGATCTTCCCGTGCCCGCCTTCATGATCCGACCGACCCCGCATCCGTCTTCGCGCCGCGGCCGGCAGGGGTCTCTGCTCGTGGTCGTGCTGTTCCTGCTGCTTCAGTGCCTGCAGCCGCTGCTGCATGCGCATCCGGTGCAGGAGGCGCAGGCGTCCCAGGGGGCTGCGCACGCCGCGTCGGTGCATCTGCCGGACGATGCGGCGCTCTGGCGGGCGGCCGATCGCGAAGGCTCGGCGCCCGTCACGGTCAGCGCCGAAGACGACCTGCGGCGCGCCTCCCCCTGTGCCGTCGCACTCGTCATGGCGGTGCACCGGTGCGTCATCCCTGCACCGAGGGTGCTGTTGCGCGTGCGCCCCCCCGAGGGGCACGCACGCGTGCCCGATCCCGGCGCGTTCCCCAGCCCGGCCCGCGGGCCACCGTTCTCCGAAGTCTGAGTCACCTTGCCGCCCCGCATGGGGCAGGGCAGCCGTCCGCGCGCGCGGGCGGCCGCCGCTCGAGTTCGACTTTCTCCGGAGAACGTCCATGTCGCTGTCTTCCGCCTGCCCGCTGTGCGCGGGTCGCAGGCACGTCCCCCTTGCCTCGGTCGATCGCGACCGGAATCCCCTGCGCAACGTGCTGTGCCAGGGCTGCGGCCTCGTCTTCGTCGATCCGCAGCCGACGCGCGAGGCGCTCGACGCCTGGTACACCCAGAACTACCGGCTCGACTACAAGGGGGTGCTCGAGCCCAAGCCACATCACGTGCTGCGTGCCGGACGCGTCGCGATCGACCGCCTGGCGCGCATCCGCCCGCTGCTGCTGGGTGCGCCGCGTGTTCTGGACGTGGGGTCGGGCGGGGGCGAGATGCTCTACATGCTCACCCACCTCGCCGGGACCCGCGCGGAGGGGCTCGAGCCCAACCTCGGCTACGCGCGGCATGCGCGCGAGCGGCTCGGCCTGCCCGTGCACGTCGGCACGATCGACCAGCTGGGGCAGATGTCCGACACCTTCGATCTGGTGACGATCCACCACGTGCTCGAGCACCTGCCGCATCCGCGCGAGGCGATGGCCCTGCTCAGCGCGCGACTGCGGCCGGGCGGCCATCTGGTGGTGGAGGTGCCGAATGTCGAGGCCACCTGCCAGGCGCCGGCGCACACGTTCCATCGCGCGCACCTCACCACGTGGGGCATTCCGACCCTGGAACGGCTCGGCATCGAGTGCGGACTGACCCCGGTCTCGGCCGCGACGTCGCCGGACGGCGGCAACATCGACGTCGTGTTCGTGCGCGACGGCGCGCGTCCGCTGCCGGCGGATCTGGCACCAGCGCGGACTGCCGGCTATGCGGATCACGTGGCGCAGGTGTTCGCGCGGCACACGCCGCTGCGGCACTACGCGTCGCCCGCAGTGCCGCGGCGGTTGTTCTCCCGGCTCGCCCGCTCCGTGGACGAGCGGATCGCCTGCCGGCGCGCGTCGGACCCGCGCGCATTGCTCGACGCACTCGTCGCCGCGGCCCGCGGCACGGTGGCCTTTCGCGGGCTGGCGTCCAGCGCCGTGTGAGCGCACCGCGGCCGGGGCGTGCTCGGGCGGCGCTCGTGGCGTATCCGGGAGTGTTCGGGCGTGCTCGTGGCGTATCCGGGAGTGTTCGGGCGTGCTCGTGGCGTACTCGTGGCGTACTCGTGGCGTACTCGTGGCGTGCTCGTGGCGTACGCAGGCGCTCTCGGGCCTTCTCGTGGCGTACCCGCGCGGCGCTCAGGGCGCGATCGTGGCGCGCAGCGCGTCGGCGGCCGGCCGGAAGTGCGCGAGCAGGCGCTGCGGATCCTCGGTCATCGGGAAGTGCCCGAACCCATCGAGCTGCATGAACTGCGCGCCCGGCACCGCCGCAGCCACCTTGCGGGTGTCGGCGGGCGTGGCCGAGTAGTCGTAGTCGCCGGTCATCAGCCACAGCGGCGTGCGACGCGTGTCGATGTCGCCGGTGTAGTGGGCGGCGTCGAACTCGTCGCTGTAGAACGCGAGGTCGCCTTCGTAGACCCCCGGTGCCGACTGCGCGTAGATCCAGGTCGCGCGCCGCCGGTGCGCGGCCGGGCTGTGGGGGCTCAGCAGGGCCTGCACCCAGGCCGCGCCGAAGCGTCCACCATGCACGGCCGGGTGATCGAGGAAGTCGTTGCGGCGGCCGGGCGAACGCCAGGGGGTCTCGAGCAGGATCGCACCGTGGGCGCGCGGTGCACGGCGTGCGAGAAAGGCCAGGCCGATCGCTGCGCCCATCGAGCAGCCGGTGACGGCCACGCGCTGCAGTCCGCTGGCGTCCATCCACGCCGTGATCACGTCGAGATAGAGCGCGGCGGTCAGCTGCCAGGGATCGCCGCGCCAGCCAGGCGGCGGCGGCGACCGGCCGTGACTGGGCATGTCGAACGCCATCATGCGCCAGCGGCGTCCGAGCGCCGCATCGGTCATCACGCCGTGCCACTGGCGCGCGTCGGCGCCTGCGGTATGCAGGCACAGCATCACCGGCTGGTTGGGATCGCCGGCGGCCTCTTCGTACACCCAGGCATCGCGGCCGTCGGGCCAGCGGATGCGCCGGTGCCGGCAGTCGAGACGGTCGAGGTCGAGCTCGGCATCGTCGTCGCGCACCGGGTGCGCGGCGGCGCGCATCGCTTCGATCAGCCGCTCGAGCATCGGCAGCGCCTGCGCCCAGGCGAGGGGCTCGGCGACGACGCGCAGGCGCGGCTCGGCACGCTGCGCGGCGCCGAACGACTGGTGGCCGGGTGCGGGCAGCGGCGCGAGCATCGCATCCCAGACCTGCGCAGGCGCCTGGACCACGACGTCGGCCGCGGGGCCGGCCACCACCACGTGGGCCCGGCCGTCGCGCTCGAAGGTCACGCCGCGGCCGATCCGCGCCGCGAGGCGCGCAACGGCGGGCTCGGCGCGCCCGGCCGCGACGAGCCGTTCGAACGCTTCCGCGTCCATCGTCAACCCTGCTTGACGAAGGTGAACATCGACGTGTGGTCCGCGCCTTTCGGCAGCGTGGCCTCGGCCTGCTGCCACATCTTCGCGCAGGCGGCCATCAGTGCACGCTCGCTGCCGAGCGACTCCATCAGCGCGTGCGCCGTGTCGAGGTCCTTGCGCATCAGCGCCGCGGCAAACCCGGAGTTGAACGCGCCCGACAGCATGAACTGCTCGACCTTGACGTCGGTGGTGTTGTTGCGGCCGGTCGAGGCGTTGAACACCTTGTTGGCCACCGACGGATCGATGCCGAATTTCTCCGCCGCAACCAGCGCTTCGCAGGCGGCGACGAGACCGGCGGCCGACACGTAGTTGTTGAGCGCCTTCACCGCGTGACCCGCGCCCGGGGGGCCCACGGGCACGATGGTCTTGCCCATCGGCGCCAGCAGCGGCAGTGCGCGTTCGACGTCGGCGGGCGCACCGCCGACCATGATCGCCAGCGACCCGTCGACCGCACGGCGCACGCCGCCCGACACGGGCGCGTCGACCAGCGCGACGCCCGCGGCCGCGAGCCGTGTCTGGTTCGCGCGCGTGGCGTTCGGATCCGACGAGCCCATGTCGATCAGCAGGCTGCCGCGCTTCATGCGCGCCGCGAGGCCGTCCGTCCAGAGCAGCGCGTCGACGATGCGGCTGTCGGGCAGCATCAGGATGACGGTGTCGCAGGCGTCGGCGACGGCGTCGGCGGACGCGGCGCGATGCACGCCCGGGACCGTGGCCAACGGCTCGAGGGCTTCGGCCCGGCGGTCGAAGGCATGCACCTGCAGGCCTGCGCCTGCCAGCCGCTCGACCATCGGGCGTCCCATCTGCCCGATGCCGATGAATCCGATGGCGGCGCCCATCAGACGCCCTGTTCCTTGAAGACCTCGCGCGCCACGCGGAAGCTGTCGATCGCAGCCGGCACGCCGCAATAGATCGCCGTCTGCAGGAAGACCTCGGAGATCTCGTCCTTGGTCAGCCCGTTGTTGAGCGCGCCGAGCACGTGCAGCTTGATCTCGTGCGGCCGGTTCAGGGCGGTGAGCATCGCCAGGTTGATGATGCTGCGCGTCTTGCGGTCCAGACCCGGGCGGTTCCAGATCTCGCCCCAGCAGTACTCGGTGACGAGTTCCTGCATCGGACGGTTGAAGTCGTCGGCGCTGGCGATCGACTTGTCCACGTACTCGGCGCCGAGGACGGCGCGGCGTACCGCAAGACCTTTTTCGAAGAGTTCCTTGTTCATCTGTCGGCTCCTGGGGGGGTGAGGGTCAGTCTGCGTAGACGCCGGCGCGCTTGATCACCGGTGCCCACTTGTCGAGGTCGGCGCGCAGGTGCGCGCGCAGCGCTTCCGGTGTCGCGCGTTCGGCGTCGACGGGTTGTGCGCCAAGGGTGTTGAAGCGCTGGACCAGCGGGGGATCCCTGAGCGCTTCGCGCAGTGCCTGCGCGAGTCGGTCGACGGCCGCGCGCGGCGTGCCTTTCGGGGCATACAGCCCGTGCCACACCGACAGCTCGAAGCTCTTGAGTCCGGACTCGTCGAAGGTCGGCACGTCCGGCAGCGACGGCAGTCGGGTGCGGTGCGCAACCGCGAGCGCGCGGATCGCACCGGCGGCGATGTGGCCCGCCGTGCTCGCGGGCTGGTCGCACAGCAGGTCCACCTGGCCGCCGATGAGGTCGTTGAGGGCGGGGCCGGTGCCCTTGAACGGCACGGTGGTGAGGTCGGTCTGCATCGCGCTCATCAGCAGCATGCCGCACAGGTGCGAGGTGGCGCCGATGCCCGCGTTGGCGAAGTTGATCTTGTCGGGGCTGGTCCGCGCATAGGACTGGAGCTCCTTGAAATCGCGCGCGGGAAAGTTCTTGCGGGCGACCAGGATCATGGGCACGTCGGCGACCAGGCCCACCGGTTCGAACGCGCCGGCCGGGTCGTAGGGCAGGGTGCGGTACAGGGCCGGCGCGGTTGCGTGCGCCATGTTGTGGAACAGCACGGTGTAGCCGTCGGCGCGTGCGCGCGCAACGCGTGCGGCGCCCACCGTGCCGCCGGCGCCGCCGGTGTTCTCGACGACGACCTGCTGCTGCAGCGACCGGCTCATCGACGCGGCGAGCATGCGTCCGAGCACGTCGGTCGAGCCGCCGACCGGGAACGGGATCACCATCGTGATCGGGCGCGCGGGGTAGTCCTGGGCGTGCGCCCTCGGTGCCGCCACGGTGGAGACGATCGCGGCGATGCCCAGGCCCAGCAGGGCGTGGGCGGCGCAGGCCGCGACGGTTGCGAGGGAGCGATGATGGGTCGGACGGCTCATCGGGGGGTGCCTGGGGCGGGGGTGGGTCGGACGGAACGGGCCCGCGCGCGGACGGGGCGCGCGCCGCCGTCGTCCGCCGTCTTCGGGGCGCGCGGGGTGGGGGTGCGTGCTGCGGTGGCGGGCGGTGCGGGGGCGGCCGCCGCGGTGGTGACCGGGGCCGGCCGCGCGTCGAGCAGTTCGAGCGCGGCGGCGCGCGCGCGCCGCACGTGCAGCCGGGCCGCCTGCTCGGCGCCTTCCTCGTCTCCGGCGTCGATCGCTTCGACGATGGCGGAGATCTCGGCGATGCTGTGCGGCAGGCGGTTCGGCCGCGAGAACGAGGTGCGGCGCAGCAGGCTGATGCGTGCGAGCAGCTGCTGCATCGTACGCGCGAGCGTGTCGTTGCCGCAGCCGCCGAACAGGGCGTCGTAGAAGTGCGCCTTGGTGGCGACGAGCTGGCTGCGTGCGACGCGCCCGGCTTCGATCCGCTGCAGCGTCCTGAGCGCCTGCCGCATCTGTTCGATGGCGTGCGGGTCGCGTCGTGCGGCGAGCAGCCGTGCGGCCATGCCTTCCAGCGCCTCGCGCACGGTGAAGATCTCGGCGGCCTGCGCACGCGTGATCTCGGACACCGTCGGTCCGCGGTGCGCAACGATGCTGATCAGCCCCTCGGAGGCGAGGCAGCGCAGCGCCTCACGCAGCGAAGGCCGGCTGATGCCGAGCGCCTCGCACAACTCGCGCTCGACCAGGCGTTCGCCGGGTGCCAGCCGACCCTCGACGATGGCCTCGCGCAGCCGCGACTCGGCGTGCTCGCGCACCGTGGGCCGATCGATGCTCTCGATCCTTGGGGTGTCGGAGCGGGTCGGGTTGACATTCATGCCCGGATCATGCAGATTGTCTGACATTCTGTCAATCAGACATTAAGACAGAGGATCGGGATGTCGAGCAGGCGGCTTGCGCCGCGCGCAGCATCCCCGGCACGGGCCGGGGTCCGGCGGACCCCATCGCCGGATCGCCTGGGCCTCTTCACGAACCGCGGCCCCGCGAGGGCTGCCCTCAGCAATGGAGACACACCAGATGAAGACCACGGACTCCCGGGATCACGCTGCCCAGGCACGCGCGTCGCACGCCGCCACGGTCGCCCATGACACGGCGGCCGCGCCGGTCGACGCCCTGCGCCGCCGGCTGCTGGCCGGTGCGGGCGCCGGCGCGGCCGCGGCCGGGTTCCCCGCGCTCGCAGGCGCGCAGGGCAAGGCGATCAACGTCGGCGTGATCCTGCCGCTGTCGGGTGCCAACGCGCAGTTCGGCATCAACTCGCGCAACGGCATCGAGCTCGTGGCCGAAGAGATCAACGCGGCCGGTGGCATCAAGGCGATGGGCGGCGCGAAGATCAACCTGATCGTGGCCGACGGCACGTCCACCCCCACCACCGCGGCCAACGTCGCGCAGCGTCTGATCACGCAGAACGAGTGCGTGGCCATCCTCGGGGCGTTTGCGTCGTCGCTCACCATCGCCATCTCGGAGGTGACCGAGCGGCGCGGCATTCCGCTGCTGACCATGTCCTTCGCCGACCAGATCACGGGGCGCGGGTTCAAGAACGTGTTCCAGGTGGTGTCGAAGGCGTCGGTGATCGGGCGCGCGCAGTTCAACGACGCGGTCGGCATCGCGAAAGCCGCGGGCGAGAAGATCGATCGCGTGGCGATCATGTACGAGGACACCGCCTACGGCACCGCGCAGGCGACCGGCCTGCGGGCGGCGGCCAAGGACGCCGGCATCCAGCTCGTGATGGACGACGCCTACCCGCTGGGCATCACCGACGTCACGCCGCTGATCTCGAAGCTGCGTGCGTCCAACGCACAGATGGTGTTCCCGGTCTCGTATCTGAACGACAGCCTGCTGATCGTGCGCACGATGCGTCAGCAGAAGATCGACCTGCCCGCCATCGGCGGTGCGGCCGGCTACGTGATCCCCGACTTCGTGAAGGGGCTGGGCGAGTTCGCCGAAGGCGTGCTGTCGGTCTCACCGGCCAGTCACGACCTGGCCCCCGCGTTCACCGAGCGCTTCCGCAAGAAGTACGGCTACTTCATGGTGCACGAGGCGCTCGAGCACGCGGTGTGCATGGGCGTGCTGGCCGAGGCGCTCGAGATCGCCGGCACCGGCGAGGGCGGCAAGCTGCGCGACACCCTGCGCGCCACGAAGTTCACCAAGGGCTGGTCCGCCGCGATGACCGGCGGCGCGGTCAAGTTCGACGACACCGGACTGAACACGCTGGCGGTGCCGGTGATGGTGCAGTGGCAGAAGGGCGAGCTCGTGACGGTGTGGCCGAAGGACGTCGCGAAGGCGCAGGCCCGCTGGAAGGGCAAGCTGGTCTGACGCGGACGCCGACGGGCGGCCCGGCACCGGGAGCGCGGGCCGGATCCGCCCGGCCCGGGGCAACCCCCGGCCTGCGGTCGGCGGGCGGCATCCGGCCGGCGTGCACGCCGCGGCGCGTGCACGCATTCTTTTTCCGGGAGCACTGAGTTCATGGAGTTGCTACAGGCGGTCGTCAACGGTCTGCTGATCGGGGGCGTCTACGCGGTCGTGTCGATCGGGCTCACGCTGGTGTTCGGCGTGATGTCGATCGTCAACTTCGCGCAGGCCGAGTTCCTGATGCTGGGCATGTTCGTCGCGTTCTTCTGCTGGCAGCACCTCGGCCTCGATCCGATGCTGGGGGCACTGGTCGCGTTCGTGGTGGTGTTCGCCTTCGGCGCGCTGGTCCAGCGCGTGCTCATCGAGCGCGTGCTGCGCGCGCCCGAGGTCGCGCAGATCTTCCTGACCGTGGGGCTGCTGATCGTGCTCGAGAACGCGGCGCTGCTGGCCTTCGGCTCCGAGTTCCGTTCGGTGCGCGTGCCGTACCAGACGTCGGCGATCGAGTTCGGCGGGCTCATCGTCGGCGTGCCCTACCTGCTCGCCTTCGCCATCTCCCTCGTGGCCGGTGCGCTGCTGTGGGCGTTCATGCGCTACACCTGGCTGGGCCAGGCGATGCGTGCGACGGCCCAGGATCCGATGGCCGCACTCAGCCTGGGCATGGACGCACGCCGCATCCGGCAGCTTGCGTTCGGTCTCGGCGTGGGCATGACGGCGCTTGGCGGCGCGGTGATCCTGCCGTACTTCACCGCCTCGCCGACCGTCGGCGGACAGTTCGCGGTGCTGATGTTCACCGCGGTCGTGCTGGGCGGTCTCGGCAACGTGCTGGGTGCGGTCCTGGGCGGCCTGATGGTGGGCGTGATCCAGACCGTGTCCACGCTCGTGCTGCCGATCCAGCTGCAGAACCTGGCGCTCTTCCTGGTCTTCATCCTGATGCTCGCGTTCCGGCCCGAAGGGCTTCTGAGGCAGAAATGACTCCCAACACTTCCGCTCCTGCGGCCCCCGCCGCGCCGACGGGCGCGCCGTCCCGTGCGCGCGGCCCCGTCGCCGTGACGCTCGCCGCGCTCGCCGCGGCGGTGGTGCTGCCGTGGCTGCTGCCCGAGCAGGGCTACCTGCTGCGCATCCTGTGCCTGATCACCCTGTTCGCCGCGCTGGCGCAGGCCTGGAACATCGCCGCCGGCCTGTCCGGTCTGACGTCGCTCGGTCATGCGGGCTTCTTCGGCGCGGGGGCGTACACCTCCACGCTGCTGCTGATCCATCTCGGCGTCACGCCGTGGCTGGGGCTGATCGCCGCAGCCGCCGTCGGCGCCGTGCTGGCCGCGCTGCTGAGCTGGCCGACGATGCGCCTGCGCGGTCACTACTTCGCGCTGGCCACGCTGGCGTTCGGCGAAGTGATGCGCGTGATCGCCAACAGCTGGAAGGACCTCACCGGCGGCCCGGTCGGCGTGTCGGTGCCGTTCTCGCAGCCGAGCCTGTCGGCGATGCAGTTCCAGTCGCTGCGGCCCACGTTCTACCTGTTGCTGGTGGCACTGATCGTGACCTGCGTGGTGTTCGAGCGCATCCGGCGCGGCGCGCTCGGCCTGCGGCTGCGCGCCCTCAAGAACCACCCCGATGCGGCGGCCTCGCTGGGGGTCGACACGGCGCGCGCCAAGTTCGTCGTCGCCGTCGTGTCGGGCGCGCTGACCGCGATGCTCGGCGTGCTGTACGCGCAGTTCATGTTCTTCTTCGACCCAGACACCGTGTTCAGCGTCGCCGGCATCTCGGTGCGCATCGCGCTGATCGCCATCATCGGCGGCATCGGCACGATGGCCGGGCCGATCATCGGTGCGCTGCTCATCATCCCCATCGAAGAGCTGACCAACACGCTGTTCTCCGCGAAGGCCGCGGGCCTGTCGCAGCTCGTGTTCGGCGCGGCGCTGATCGTCGTCGTGCTGCTCCAGCCGCGCGGGCTGATGAGCCTGCTGCCGGCACGCCTCGGAGGCGCACGATGAGCGCGCTGCTGCGGGTCGCCGGGCTGCGCAAGCGCTTCGGCGGGCTGGTCGCGACCGACGACGTGAGCTTCGAGGTGGCCGCCGGCGAGATCGTCGGCCTGATCGGTCCGAACGGCGCAGGCAAGACGACCCTGTTCAACCAGCTGGCCGGCCTGATCCGTCCCGATGCCGGCCGCATCGAGGTCGGCGGCGTCGACATCACCGGCATGGCGCCGCACCGCGTTTGCGGCCAGGGCGTGGTCAAGACCTTCCAGAACGTCGCGTCGTTCGCCGACATGACGGTGCTCGAGAATGCGACGGTGGGCGGGCTGGCGCGCGCCGGTCTCGACGAGGCACGCGCACGCGGGCTGCGTGCCCTGCAGCGCGTCGGACTGGCCGGTCGCGAGCACGTGCTCGCCGCCGACCTGTCCCTGCCCGAGA
>JAKOZZ010000423.1 GCA_029779755.1 Pseudomonadota bacterium | reverse complement strand
CGCGATCCGTCCGCCCCCGCGCGTCGGGCGCCGCAGTATTTCGAGATGTTCGGGCACCGGGGCCTGTGGCACGACGGCTGGAAGGCGGTTGCGTTCCATGCGCCGGGCACGCCGTTCGACGCCGACCGCTGGGAGCTGTTCCACCTCGACCGCGACTTCTCCGAGACCGACGATCGCGCGCCGCACGAGCCGCAGCGCCTGCAGGCGCTGGTGGAGCTGTGGTGGCAGGAGGCCGAGCGCTGCCAGGTGCTGCCGCTCGACGACCGCTTCGGTCCGCGGTTCGCCGAGAACGCGCGCCGGTATCACGGGCCGCGCCGCCGCTTCGTGCTGCATGCGGGCGTCGGCCACATCCCCACCGACGTGGCACCCGACGTACGCGGTCGCGGCTACCTAATCGAAGCCGACGTCGACGTCGACGCGGACAGCGCCGGCGTGCTGATCGCGCACGGCGACGCCACGTCGGGCTACAGCCTGTTCGTGCGCGACGCACGCCTGGTGCACGACCTGAACATCGGCGGCCTGCACCAGGTCGTCGTGTCGGACCGGCCGATCCCGCCGGGCCGCCGGCGCCTCGGCTTCCGCATGGAGATCGGACCGCTGGCGCGGGTGCCCAAGACACCGGTGGCCGCGCACGCGTTCGCCCCCACGTTCCGGCGCGGCACGCTGCTGATCGACGGGCAGCCCGCCGGCACGATCGAGCCGCAGGCCGGCTTCAACAACTTCGTGTCGTGGAGCGGCCTGGACATCGGGCGGGACCGCGGCAGCCCGGTCTCGGACTACGCCGCCCCGTTCGAGTTCACGGGACGGCTGCGCGCGGTGACGGTCACGCTCGATGCGCACCAGGCGATCGACGACGACGCCGCGGCGCGCGTGGAGATCGCCCGCGAGTAGGGCTGGCGCTCACGCGCACGGGGCATGCCAACGACAGCGCCCGGTGCGTGTGCCTACGCGGCGATGCGGTAGCGGCCGTCGTCGCGCTGCGCGACGCGGCCCGCCGCCACCAGCTCGGCCAGGTGCTGGCGGATGCTGTGCGCCTCGACGTCCTCGACCCAGCCGTCGGTCGCTTCCGGCCGGTACACGACGCGGCAGGCCACCAGCTCGGCAAGCGATCGGGGCTGCTCGGCCAGCAGGTCGAGCACGCGCTGCTCGCGATCGCCGACGCGGGCGCCGAACGCGGCCAGCGCGTCCAGGAACGCGGTGCGGTCGGTGTACACCCCCTTGTGGTGCGAGGTGATCCAGACCTTCGCCGGCACGTCGACCACGCGCCGCAGCGTGGCGCGGAACTCGGCCAGGCTGGACGTGGCGTCGCCGTAGTACGGCCCGAAGCTCGACAGGTCGATGTCGCCGATGAACGCGATGCCGTGCGGCTCCACCAGCAGCACGCAGTGCCCGGACGTGTGGCCGGGCATGTGGATCGCCCGCACGCGCACGCCGCCCAGGTCCCAGACCGCGCCGTCGCGGTAGGCGATCGCGTCCGGCCGGGGCGCGTAGGAGAACTCCTTGGCGATCTTGACCCGCATGGTGGCGAGCACCGCCTCGGAATAGCCGTAGTGGCGGGCAAGCCCTTCCCAGCTGCGCGCCGCCTCGACGTCGCGCTCGTGCACGTGCACCTGCGCACGCGGGATGCGGTGCAGGCCGACCATGTGGTCCTCGTGCACGTGGCCGAGGATCGACAGGTCGGCCTCGTCGTACTCGGGCCCGATGAGGTTCGACACCAGGGGGGAATCGAAGACCGCACGGCTGTCGCTGCCGCGCACGACGACCTGGTTGCCGTCGGGATACTTGCCCCCCTTGTCGCCGAAGAAAACCGTGACGGGACCAAACTCCGCACGCTGGATCGAGTTGCTCATGTCTGCCATCCTCCGAATGCGCCGGCAATGCTACTGCACGCGCACCATCCCCCGCGTGGCGCTGGCGAAGCACAGGGTGGCGGCGCCGCAGAATCCGATCAGCATCAGCACCACCGGGTCGTACCCGCCGAACGCGCCCCACACGAGCGACGCGAGGAACGGCGCCGACGCCTGCGCCACCATGCCCATGCCGGCGAGCGCACCACCGACGGCGCCGTAGTGGTCACGCCCGAACAATTCGACCGGGATCGCCCCGCGCACGATCGTCATCACGCCATTGCCAACGCCGTAGAGCACGCCGAACAGCACGTAGGCGGAGGCCTCGCGCCCGCCCAGCCAGAGCGCCACCAGACCGAGCGGAAGGATCGACAGCGCGACCAGCCCGACGCGGCGCGAGGAGACGTTGCGTGCGAACGTGAATTCGACCACCCGGCCGGCCACCTGCATCGGTCCGATCAGGGCGCCCACGCCCGCCGCGGCCGCGGCCGTCAGACCCTTGGCCTGCAGCAGCGGGATCAGGTGCACCGACAGCGACGAGAACACCATCGCATTGCAGACCGACGCGCCGGCCAGCCAGTAGAAGCGCGGATCGCGCAGCACCTCGGAGAACGACAGCGAGCGACGGCCGGGGCCCGTCCGAGGCGGTTCGGACGTGCCAGACGTGCCCGCCACTCCGGGCGCGCCCGATGCGCCCGATGCGACAGTTCCGGCAGACGCTCCGGCCGCACCCGATGCGTCCACCCTGGCAGACGCCGCGGCCGCAGCCGATGGGTCCGGGGTGACCGCCGCCCGGGCTCCATGTCCAGCCCCCGCCCGCGGGACGCTTCGGGGCAGGCAGAACAGGTGCAGCGGGGCCGACACGAGCAGATTCATCGCGCCGAGCACCAGCAGCGTGTCGCGCCAGCCGAGCAGCGCCAGCAGCCACTGCGACAGCGGCCAGAACACCGTGCTGGCGAAGCCTGCGATCAGCGTGAGCGCTGTCATCGCGCGCCGGTAGCCGCTGCCGAACGCCTTGGTGATGACGGCGAACGCGGGCTCGTACAGGCAGGCCGACATCGCCACGCCGAGCAGCGCCCACACGCCGTAGAAGGCGGCGACCGACTCGACGCGACCCATCGCCATCAGCAGCGCGCCGGCCGCGACGGACCCGCCCGTCATCAGCCATCGGCCGCCGTGCCGGTCGATGATGCGGCCGGCCCACGTCGCACACACGCCGGTGGTCAGCAGCGCGACGGAGAAGGCGCCGACCACGGTGCTGCGCGAGGCCCCGAGCGCCTGCTGCGCCGACTCGAGCAGAACCGAGAAGCTGTAGAAGATCGTGCCCCAGCCGACGATCTGGGTGATGCCGAGCGCCACGATGACCACCCAGGTGCCCTGGGCCGGGTCTTTCGCTGTGTCGGCTGTCATTGGTGGATCATGATCGAGGCATCACGCGGCCCGCGCGCCAGGGCGGCGGGTCAGAGGCGTCCGGGCCGGTGCGGCCTGCGACGGCCGGAATCCTACCGTCAATCGGCAGTGATGCCCCGTTCGAATTCGTCGACGGGCACCGGGCGGCCGAACAGGTAGCCCTGGAAGCGGTCACAGCCGCTGTCGGCCAGGAACGCGCGCTGCGCCTCCGTCTCGACGCCTTCGGCGATCACTTCGAGCCCGAGGCCGCGGCCCAGCGCGATCACGGTGCGCACGATCGAAGCGTCGCCGGCACTCGTCACCACGCTGCGCACGAACGACTGGTCGATCTTCAGCTGGTCGAGCGGCATCCGCTGCAGGTAGGCAAGCGACGAGAAGCCGGTGCCGAAGTCGTCGAGCGAGAACTGCACGCCGCGCGCCTTGAGGGCGCTCATGCTGCGCACGACCGCATCCACGTCGTCGGCGAGGATGCTTTCGGTGAGTTCGAGCTTCAGCCGCGTGGCATCGATGCGGGTCGCGTCGAGCGTGCGCAGCACGTGATCGACGAAGCCCGGATGACGGAACTCGCGGGCGCTCACGTTGACGGCCAGCGTGAGGTCCGACAGGCCCGCGCGTCCCCGCCACCGGGCGATCTGCGCGCACGCCGACGCCAGCACCCAGCGCCCCATCGGAACGATCAGACCCGTGTCCTCCGCCAGCGGAATGAAGCGTGCCGGCGACACCATGCCCATCACCGGGTGATTCCAGCGGACGAGCACCTCCGCGCCGATCACACGCGCCCGGGCGTCGACCTGCCGCTGAACGACGAGCACCAGTTCGGACGGGATCGCCTGGCGCAGCCTTGCTTCGAGGAGCACGCGCTCATCGAGCGCGGCCTGCATGTGGTCGTCGAAGAAGCGGATGCGCGCGTGCTCGGAGCGCTTGGCCTCGAACATCGCCACTTCCGCCTGCTGCAGCAGGTCGGCCGCGCTCGTGTCCCGATCGCCGAACAGGCAGATGCCGATGGCGGCACCGAAGCTGGCGGTCTCTTCGCCGAGACGCACCGGCGCGAGGATCAGCGGCACGATCGCCTCGGCGCGCGCCTGCGCCGCACGGGTCGCCGCCGCGCGCTCGCCGTCCAGGCCCCGCATCAGCAGCACGAATTCGTCGCCCCCCAGGCGCGCCAGCGTGTCGCCGGGACGCGCGACACTGGCCAGCCGGCGGGCGACTTCGACGAGCAGCAGGTCGCCGGTCTCGTGGCCCCGTGTGTCGTTGAGCAGGCGGAATCCGTCGAGATCCACCAGCAGGATCGCACCGTGCTCGCCCGCCGCCCTGCCCTGCGGGATCGCCAGCGACAGACGCTCGTGCAGCAGCCGGCGGTTGGCCAGACCGGTGAGCGCGTCGTAGAACGCCATCTGGTGCAGCACGTCGCCCACGACGCCGGTCTCGTCCCGGCCCGCGTCGGCGGGGTCGTCCCGCACCACGGCACGCCGTGAACGGTGCGCGCGGGCGGCATCGGCCAGGGCGACGATCGGACGCACGACACGCTCGGCCAGAAACCAGCTCGCAACGGCGAACAGCAGCGCGGCGAGCCCGGTCAGCAGCAGCAGCACGCGACGGCTGTCGGCAATCGGCGCATGCGCCAGGCGAGCCTCCTCGCGCACGGTGACCGTCCAGACCAGGGGGGTCGCCGCGGCCGGGAACCGCACCGGAGCCTCGGCGGAGAGGTACCGGTCGGTGCCCGATCCCTCCGCCGGCAGCGCATACCCGTCGGGGGCCGACGTCGGAAGCCGAAGCATCCACTGGCCCTGGGCATTGGCGATCACGACCTCCACCGGGTGGGCGCGGTCGAGGTCGCCGACCGCGTCGGCGGCGATCGCACGCACCCAGCTCCAGTGCAGATGCGCGCCGAGCACGGCCGGTCCGAGCGCGCCACCGCCGACCGGCATGGCAACGTCCATGAACCGCAGCGGCTCGCCGCCTTCGCGCACCGGCAGCAGCCCCGCCAGCAGGCGGGCTTCGTGCGGCTCGCCGACGAACGCACCGCGCAGGCCCGCCTGGAACCACGGCCGCATCGACACGTCCTGCGCCTCGAGCAGGCCGCCGCTGGCGGCGATGACCCGACCGTCCGCCGCAGCGAGGCCGATCCATGCGTATCCGGGTTCGCGCGCCTGGAGACGATCGAACTGATCGCGGATGAGGTCCGGCGCGTCCAGAGGACCCCGGCCGATCAGCTCGGCCATCACCTGGATCTCGTGCTTGCGCGCCTCCAGGTCCTTGGCCAGCGTGCCGGCGATCCGCAGGGCGGTGAGCTGCAGCGCACGCCGGGCCGACGCCTCGGCACTGCGCTCCCAGCGCCACTCCATCACGCCGGTGAGCAGCGACCCGAGCACGATGCCCGAGACGCCCATCACGAAGGCGAACCGCCCGCGCATGGAGTGCAGCGGCGACAACGCACGCAGTCCGGCGACGAGACGTGGCCTGATGGCGCCGGTGGGGCCGGTGGGGCCAGCCCTCTGTTCCGATCGATCGTTCACGGCAATACCCGGTGCAGCACGTGCGCACACCGGGTGCCGGACGCGTCGGCGCCGCACGCACCCCGTTTCTAGCAGAGATCGGCCGCATCTCCCAAGCATTCATCCACATGCATGGCGCGCAGACCTGCCGAACGGTCGGTCGCCCGCGCTGCGCGGAGACCGGCGCGCAGCCGCCGCGCGACGGCCCCGCGCGGCGTGCCGTCACACCACCCGCGCCCCGAACAGCGGGCCGTCGTCGTAGCGCAGCACGACCATCTCGACCGGCCGGTCGAGATGGTCGGCCGTCACCTCGCCCAGCATCCGGCACATCAGCCGCACGCCGTCGGCGAGGTCGACGATGCCGATCGCATAGGGCGCGTCGCCGGCGAATGCGCCCGGCACGACATGCACGCGGGTGAAGCTGTAGAGCCGCCCGTGCGGCGCGAGTTCGACCCAGCGCACCGTGCGGCTCCAGCAGGTGCGGCACAGGTTGCGTGGCGGAAAGCCGAACGCGCCGCAGTCGGCACAACGGGTCGTGCACAGGCGGCCGGCGCCGAGCGCGTCCCAAAACGGGCGCGTGAACCCGGACACGCGGGGGGCGAACGGGCGGTTGCCGGGCATGTCGACGACCGGCATCGACGAATCTTCGTGCGACGTCATGCCGCCCCCTCCAGCACGTGCACCAGCGCGGCGTTGTACTTGCCGAGCTCGCAGATCGTCATCGCGAAGGCAGGGCGCGCCACCTGGCGGTCGCCCGCGCGTCCCAGCACCTGCATCACCGACTCGACCACGTCGTAAAGCGGCGTGACCTCGGGCGGATGTCCGCGCGACAGGCAGCCGCCGCAGGTGTTCACCGGATGCCGCCCGTCGAACCGGGTCTCGCCCGCAGCGGCCGCCGGCGCGCCCTGTCCGCGCGGGAACAGACCCAGCGCCTCGGTGCCGAGCGCCTCGACGATGGTGCACGGCGCATACACCTGGAAGGTGCCGATGTCGCAGAGTGCGAGCCCGGCGTCGTCCAGCGCCCGGCGCGACGCGATGCGCAGCGTGCCGTAGTCGAGCGCATCGGACGGCCGGTCGGCGATCTGGTGCAGGCCCTCGTGCTCGAAGC
>JAKOZZ010000419.1 GCA_029779755.1 Pseudomonadota bacterium | reverse complement strand
ACGATCGACGCCCGCCTCGCGTGCGAGGGCCGATTCGATCGCGTCGGCCTTGCCGACCAGGATCAGGGAAGCATCCGGGGTCTTGCGCAGGAAACTGGCCGCCGCGGGGACGGTGATCGACAACCCGTGATCACCGCCCATGCAGTCGATGGCGATCCGCACAGGCATGCGGGCGCAGGACCGGTGAGCCGGGATTACTCGTCGGCTTTGGTCTTGACGACCTTCTTGCCCCGGTAGAAGCCGTTGGGGCTCACGTGGTGGCGCAGGTGCACCTCACCCGTAGTGGGCTCCACCGCGATCGGCGGGTTGGTGATGAAATCGTGGGCACGGTGCATTCCGCGCTTCGAGGGGGACTTCTTGTTCTGCTGGACGGCCATGACAGCGGCTCCGGGAAAATTCAGACAATCTGCAAGTATATCAAGGAATTGCCGGGGATAGTTGACAGTGGCTCGCGCCGACCCGCTCGGCCCGGCACGCAGGCGTCGTCACTGCGGCCCGCGCTTGAGACGCTCGAGCACCGCAAACGGGTTCGGGCGTTCGGCGGGCGCCTCCGGCGCAGCCTCGGCCGCGGGCCCGGCGTCCGGCAGGTCGACCGGCAGGCCGCAGGCGGCGTGACTCGGTGCGAGCGGCAGCGCCATGATCGCCTCGTCCTCGACGAGCGCCAGCACGTCGAAGTTCTGGCCGCCGGTGATCACGTCGACGTCCTCGCTTTCGAGGTCGTCCCGTTCCGCCTGGGCTTCCGTCAGCGCCAGCCGGTACTGGCGGGTCTCGTCCATCGCCGTCTCGACCGGCTCGAGGCAGCGCACGCAGGGCAGCTGCAGCGCACCGGCCAGCGTCAGCTCGAGGAGCCCGTCCGAACCGCCTTCCGGGCGGCGGCGCCGCTCGCCGCGCAGGCTCCAGCGGAGTTCGCCACGGTCGTCGGCAAGCAGCTCGCGCAGGCGACTGCAGTCGCCGGGGCGCAGCGTGCCTTCGAGGCGTTCGCCTGCGCGCGTGAACGCGTCGGTGTCGATGGTGGTGCGGGAGCCTCGTCGTGCGTGCATCCCGCCACAGTATCATGGCGCCACTCCCACCAAGCCGCCGCCGTGCCGTCCATGCCGCCCCTGATCCTCGCCTCCACGTCCCGATACCGGAAGGAACTCCTCGAGCGGCTCGGCGTCGCGTTCACCGTGACGGCCCCGGCCGTCGACGAAGCCACGCTGCGCGGCGAGACGCCGTCGGACACCGCGCACCGGCTCGCCCGCCTGAAGGCACTCGCCGTCGCGAACCAGCACCGGCAGGCCGTCGTGATCGGATCGGACCAGACGGCCACCCTCGACGGGGTCACCGTGATCGGCAAGCCCGGCTCCCATGCGCGTGCGGTCGAGCAGCTGCGGGCGGCCTCCGGCCGGGCGCTGGTGTTCCATACCGGGCTGTCCGTGGTGCACCTGGAGGCCGGCTTCGAACACACACTCGTCGTCGACACGCACGTGCGCTTCCGCACGCTGAGCGACGCGCAGATCGAGCGCTACCTGCAGCGCGAGCCGGCCTACGACTGCGCCGGGTCGGCCAAGTCCGAAGGTTTGGGCATCAGCCTGCTGCAGGCGATCGAGGGCACGGACCCCACTGCCCTCGTCGGCCTGCCGCTGATCGCCCTCACGGGCCTGCTGGCCGAGGCCGGCATCGAGATCCCGTGATCCGCCCGCGATGCGCGCCGGCCGTCTGTTCCTGATCCCCACGCCGCTGGGCGGCGACCAGGACCCGCTGCGCGTGCTGCCGGCATCGACGCTCGAGGTCGTGTCGACGCTCACGCGGTTCGTGGCCGAGAACGCGCGCACGGCCCGGGCGGTGCTCAAGCGGGTGCCCCTCGCGGCGCCGCTGCAGCAGCTGCACATCGCCGAGCTGAGCGAGCACACCGATCCGGTCGAGCTGCCGCGCCTGCTGGCGCCGGTGCTTGCGGGCGCCGATGTCGGCCTGCTCTCGGAGGCGGGTTGCCCGGCGGTGGCCGATCCCGGCGCCGCGCTCGTGGCGCTCGCACATGCGCACGGGGTGCAGGTGGTCCCGCTGGTCGGTCCGAGCGCCCTGCTCCTGGCGCTGATGGCGTCGGGCATGAACGGACAGTGCTTCTGCTTCGCGGGCTATCTGCCGGTGGATCGCCAGGCGCGCGCGGACCGCCTGCGCGCGCTGGAGCAGCGCTCGGCGGCCGGTGACGAGACGGTGCTCGTGATCGAGACCCCGTACCGAACACAGCAGCTGTTCGACGCGATGACGACGGCACTGCGCCCGGACACGCGCGTCGGCATCGGCCAGCAGCTCAGCCTGCCCGACGAGCGCGTGCTCACCCGCAGCGTGGCCGACTGGCGCCGCGCACCGCCGACATTGCCGGCGGTGCCCACCGTGTTCTCGCTGCATGCCGCGCCGCTGGCGCGCGGCGCCGGCCGCGCACCGGGCGGGCGGACCGC
>JAKOZZ010000404.1 GCA_029779755.1 Pseudomonadota bacterium | reverse complement strand
TCGGCGGCCGGCGCTGCGGGGCCCGGTGCCGGGGCGCCGGACGCCGAATGCGGCAGCCAGCGCAGGAGCGTCTCGAACAGCACCTCGGGTTCGACCGGTCGCGACACGAACGCGACCATGCCCGCGGCCCGTGCGGCCGAGCGGTCTTCCTGGGACACGTTGGCGGTGAGCGCGATGACGGGCACGTCGGCGCGCCCCGGCAGGGCGTGGATCGCCCGGGTCGCCGCTGGGCCGTCCATCCGAGGCATCTGCATGTCCATCAGGATCGCCGCATACGGGCGCTCCGAGGCCAGCGCGACGGCCTGCGCGCCGTCGACGGCGAGCGTGACCTCGAGACCCGCGGCGCGCAGCAGCTCCGCCCCCACTTCCCGATTGACCGCGTTGTCGTCCACCAGCAGCACGGGGGCGGCACGGTGCAGGCGCCGCAGCGCCTCCTCGCTCACCCCCTGCCGGCCGGGCAGGTGCAGGACATCGGCGCGTCCGCTGCCGCGTGCCATGCGTACCGTCAGCCAGAAGGTGCTGCCGCCGCCGGGACGGCTTTCGGCGCCGACCTCGCCGCCCATCAGTTCCGCCAGGCGCCGGTTGATCGCCAGGCCCAGCCCCGTGCCGCCGTGGCGGCGGGTCGTCGACGCATCGGCCTGCTCGAACGGCTGGAACAGCCCGGCCAGCGTGTCCGGGTCGATGCCGATGCCGGTGTCCTGGACCTCGAAGCGCAGCCGCAGACCGCGGGCGTCCTCGTCGAGCACCCGCGCGCGCAGCACGATCGCGCCGCGCTCGGTGAACTTGACCGCGTTGCCCACGTAGTTGATGAGCGCCTGCCGCAGACGGACCGGGTCGCCGCGCAGCGAGTCGGGCAGCGGTGCGATGTCCAGCGTCAGTGCGAGGCCCTTGGCGGCCGCCTGTTCGGCGAGCATGGCGTGGACGCTCTCGATCACCGCCGCGGGCTGGAAGTCGATCTGGTCGAGCTCCATGCGGCCGGCCTCGATCTTCGAGAAGTCGAGGATGTCGGTGATGATCGACAGCAGGTGCTGGGCCGCAGCGTCGATGCGTTCGAGCCGTTCGTCCTGCGACGGCGTCAGCCCCCCGCGGCGCAGCAGTCGCGTCATGCCGATGATCGCGTTCATCGGCGTGCGGATCTCGTGGCTCATGTTGGCCAGGAACTGGCTCTTGGCGCGGCTGGCGGCCTCGGCGCGCGTGCGCGCCTCTGCCAGCTCGGCGGTGCGCTGCTCGACCAGCTCCTCCAGGTGGTGGCGATGCCGGTCGAGCTCCTGCGCGATGCGGTGCTGCTCGGTCACGTCCTGCATGAATCCGCGCAGCGCGACGACGCGACCGTTCTCGACCTGCGGCTGTCCGCGGGTGCGGACCCAGCGCACGTCCCCCCGGGCGGTCACCAGCTCGAGCTCGAGCTCGTACGGGACGCCGCCTTCGATTGCGATGCGCACGGCCGATTCGATCCGATCCCGGTACTCGCCCCGGAAGAAGCTCAGCCCCTGCTGCGCCGTGGCATGCGGCCCGGGCTCCAGGTCGTGGATGCGCGCGACCTCGGCGGTCCAGGATCCGTCTCCGGTCGCCGGGTCGAAGCTCCAGGCGCCGATGTGCGCCATCGCGCTCATCTCCTCCATGATCGCGACCTGCTCGAGCAGCGCGGCCTCCGAGCGTCGCCGCTGCGTGACGTCCCGTGCGATGCCGAACACGCCCACCGGCTCGCCCTGCGGGTTGCGCAGCGGGCTCGTCGTCGTCATGAACACGCGCGGCCCGTGCGGTCCGGTCAGCTCGTCCTCGCGCGTGTGTGACGTGCCGCTGGCGAGCACGTCGGCATCCCGTCGGCGGAATGCGTCGGCCTGCGCCGGCGGAAACAGTTCGGCGTCGGTCCGGCCGAGCAGCGCATGCGCGGGCCGCCCGAGGACCTCGGCGGCGCTGCGGTTCAGCAGTGTGTAGCGCCCCTGCAGGTCCTTGGCGAAGATCGCGTCCTCCGATGCCAGGGCGATCTGGTCCAGCAGCCGAAGCTCGTCCAGGCGAGCGGCCTGTTCGGCGCGTGCGAGCTCGGAGCGCAGAAGCGCCTGCCGCTGCCGGCTCACGCGCCCGAGTGCGGACACCACCAGCACGGCCAGCGCGCCGGCCAGGGCCGACCACAGGGCGACGCGATCGGCGCCCTGGTACGCCTCGCTGCGGTCGATCCGCGCCACCACCAGCCAGTCGGTGTCGGGCACCGGCGTGGCCACCGCCAGCACCGGCGTGCCGCGTGCGTCGACCGTCTCGACCAGGCGATCGAGCGACGCATCCGGGCGCACGAAGTCTGCCGGAAAGGTCGTGGCGTCCGGGTCGTGCAGGGTCGCCGCGCCACCATCCTCGGTGTCGTGCGCCGTCAGCGCGAACACCTGGCCGTCGGCGGCACGGATCAGGGCCGAGGTGCCGGTGCGGCTGGGCGTCGGCCAGGTGCCGAGGACGGCCAGCAGGTCGTGTGCGCCCGTCGAGCGCAGTACGATGATCGGTGACGCCTGCCCCTGCGAAGCCAGCAGCGGGACGACGAAGTCGAGCTGGATGCGGCCATCGGGGTCGAGGTAGGGACCGACGTGGCGCGGGCTGCCGGTGCGCGCGGCCGCACGTGCCGCCGCCGCCAGCTGCGGCACGACGTGGACCTCCGACGGATCGGAGGCCCACTGCAGCGTGCCGTCGCGCGACAGGATCAGCGCGTCGGTGTGGTGCGCATGGCGCACGAAGTCGTCGAGCCGGTGGCGCACGCGTTCGCCGGCCTGCGCGTCCCCCGCATACCAGCGCTGCAGGAGTTCGGGCCAGAACGGACTGGAGCGGATGAAGTCGGCGTCCCCCTCGCGCTCGCGCAGCCAGGAGCGGACCTGGCGCGCCTTCGACGCGGCGATCGCACCCAGGCGCAGGGATTCGGTGTCGGTGGCCGTGCGGCGCGCCTGGATCGTGCCGAGTGCGGCGGCGCCCGCGATCGCCACGCACGCGGCCACCGTCAGGATCAGTGCCCGGCGTCCGGACGGCCGGGCGTGCGCGGGCTCGGGTTCCGCGCGTGCGGATCGGCGCAGCAGCGCGTACAGCAGCAGGGACGTGACCAGCACGAACAGCCAGCCCTTGAGCGTGCTCGCGAGCATCGCGTCGCCCGGCTCGGGGAACAGCCACTCGACCAGCTTGTCGGAGGTCAGGATCCAGGTGGACGCGGCCACCGCGTAGACCAGGGCCGGCACGAGGGGCGTCCGCGGGCGACGCCCGGACGCATCGGCAGCCGGTGGCGCCGATGCCGGTTGCCCGTCCCGTCCGCCGGTCATCGTGCGGCGCCTAGATCTGGGGGGTGCGCGCGGTCGTCCGTGCGTCAGCCGGGACCGCTTCGACCGGGACCGCGTGGGCTGTCGCGACCACGGCATCCTCGGCGGCGAGCCCCGCGTCCCGGTGGCCGCGCGCGATGTGCACGAAGCGCTCGAACGCGCCGATGAACGCGTCGACCATGTCGGGGTCGAACTGCGTGCCCCGACCGTCGGCGATGATCACGCGTGCGGTTTCGAAGGGGAAGGCCGGCTTGTACACGCGGGGGGAGATCAGCGCGTCGAACACGTCGGCCACCGCCATCAGCCGAGCCGACAGGGGGATCGCCTCACCGGCCAGCCCGTCCGGATAGCCGGTGCCGTCCCAGCGCTCGTGGTGCCAGCGTGCGATCTCCTTGGCGATCGACAGGAATTCGACCGGATGCCCGATGTCCTGCTCCGCGCGCTCCAGCGCGAGCGCGCCGATCGCCGAGTGGGTCTGCATGACCGCCCACTCGTCGGGGTCGAGCCTGCCGGGCTTGAGCAGGATGTGGTCGGGGATGCCGACCTTGCCGATGTCGTGCAGCGGCGCCGATCGCGCCAGCATGTGGATGTAGCGGTCGGTCAGCGTGCCG
>JAKOZZ010000399.1 GCA_029779755.1 Pseudomonadota bacterium | reverse complement strand
TGGGCCGAAACGCCCGCAGTCACCGTCGGCGCACGCTGCGCGCGGGCCAGCGCGCGACTGGCGCGGGCGGCTTCGAGCCGGGCCAGCGCGGCGCGCAGCTCGGGCGTGCCGCGCAGCGCCTGCTCGACGAAGTCGCCCAGCGCCGCGTCGTCGAACTGCCGCCACCAGCCGCTCAGCGCTTCGACGGACGCGGCGGGCGGGTCGGGTGCCGTGGGCGGGGCGGACGCCGTCGGCGGGGCGGTCGCGGCGGACGCCGGCACGGCCGCCGGCGCTGCCGTGGTCGCGCGGGACCAGGCGTCGGGCACCGCCACCACGGGGCGCACGTGGTCGGGGCCCACGGCGGCGCATCCGGCCAGGGCCAGGGCGGCCACGCCTGCACACAGCGGGCGCAGCCCCGCCGGCCACCGGGCGGCGCGCTGCGGGACGGTCGGATCACTCATGTGCGCAGTATCCCACCCGCCTGTGAACGGCCCTTGTGCGGACCGCAACGAATGCCACCGGTGTGTGAGCAGATGTGTCCGACGGGCGGGACGGCGCCCGCGGCCGGTGCGTGCGCCGCGTGGGTGTGCCGCGTGGGTGTGCCGCGTGAGTCCGTCGCGTCTGCGCGCGACGCGCCCGGCACGGGCCTCAGCCGCGCGGGAAGTCCTCGGCGCGATGCAGCGTCCAGCCGCCGTTGCCGGTCAGCTCCAGGACCTGGCGGTGATAGCGCAGCACGTTGAGGCGGTGGCTGACGCTGACCAGGGTCGTCGACGTCGCCGCGAGACGCTCGTAGAGCTGGCGCTCGTTGTCGGTGTCGAGCGCGCTGGTCGCTTCGTCGAGCATCGCGTACTGCGGCCGGCCGATCAGCACGCGCCCGAAGGCCAGCCGCTGCTGTTCGCCGACCGACAGCACCTTGGCCCAGTCGAGCTGTGCGTCGAGCCCGCCGAAGCGCTCGGCGATCGACCCCAGGTTCACCTGCTCGAGCACGCGCAGCAGTTCGTCGTCCGACGGGACCGGCCCGCGGCCCGGGTAGAGCAGCTGGCTGCGCAGGTCGCCCAGCACCATGTACGGATGCTGCGGCAGGAAGATCATGTCCTTTGCATCCGGCCGCCACACCCGGCCGGCGCCCGAGTTCCACAGGCCCGCGATCACGCGTAGCAGCGAGCTCTTGCCGCCGCCGCTGGCGCCGACGATCAGCAGCCCCTGGCCCGGCTCGACCACCAGCGACAGGTCGCGGATCAGCGTGCGCTCGTGGTTCGGCGTCTGCACCGTCACGTGGTCGAGCGCCAGGCGCGTGTCGCGCATCGACACGATCGACGCGGCGGGGCTGATGGTGCCGGGCTCCGGCTCGTCGAGCATGCGCGCGAACGCGTGCAGACGGTCGCTGCCGGCGGCGAACCGGCTCAGGCCCTCGAAGTGCTCGACGATCACCGTCATCGCACTCAGGATCGCCGCGAACGCACCCGCCGCCTGGATGGCGCGCCCCACCTCGAGCTCGCCGGACATCACACGCGTGGCGATGATCGCGCTGGGCAGCACGATCGTGAGGAAGCTGAAGCCGTACTGGAACGCGTTGAGGTTCAGCTGCCAGCGGATCAGCCGGCGGTAGTTGTCGAACGCGGCCTGGAAGTACTGCTTCACCTGCGCCGACTCGTTGGCCTCGCCACGATGGAAGGCGATCGACTCGGCGTTCTCGCGCACCCGCACCAGCCCGAAGCGGAAGTCGGCCTCCCGGCGCAGCTGGTTGAAGTTCAGCGCGATCAGCCGCGGACCGAACACCAGCGCGGTGACGAGCGTGCCGGCGATCGCGTACACGACCAGGAAGTACACCAGCTCGCGCGAGATCGCCCACAGCACGCTGCTGAACGCCACCAGCTGGATCACCGCGCCCAGCATCACCATCAGGAAGTACAACGACTGCTGGGTGAAGCTGTTGATGTCCTCGGCGATGCGCTGGTCGGGGTTGTCGATGTCGGCGCGTGCGTTCAGCCCGTAGTACGCGCGCTTCTCGAAGTAACGGTCGAGGAAGTGGCCGGTCAGCCAGCGGCGCCAGCGGATGCCCAGCGAATCGCGCACGTAGTAGTAGAACGCCCAGATCGGCACGGCCACGACGACGATCGCGAGGCAGGTGCGGATCGACGCCCAGAACCGCGCCGGGTCGCTGGCGGCCAGCGCCGACGTGAACTCGCCCGTCTGCTGGTTGAGCAGCACGTTGAAGGTCGTCTGCCCGAACAGCAGCAGCATCAGCAGCGCGAGCAGGCCGCGTGCGCGCCACTTCTCCTCAGACTGCCAGTACGGCCGGGCGATGTCCTGGAAGCGCTTGATCAGCTGTCGGTTGAATCCGGGCATCGGAGGGATCGGGCGCGGAACGGGCAAGGGATGGCGGGACGGACCCGCCGCCCCCCGAGGGATCAGACCGCCGCCGCCATTCGGCTGGCCTGGTCGATCGCCCGCTTGGCGTCGAGCTCGACGGCCTCGTACGCGCCGCCGACGAGCGAGGCCTTCACGCCCGCGGCCAGCAGGTCGTCGTAGAGCGTGCGCTGCGGCGTCTGCCCGGCGCACACGATCACGGTGTCGACCTCGAACAGCTTCGGCTCGCCGTTGACGCGCGTGTGCAGCCCGGCGTCGTCGATCTTCAGGTACTCGACGCCGTTGATCATGTGCACGCCGCGCCGCGACAGCGTGGCGCGGTGCGTCCAGCCGGTGGTGCGTCCCAGCGTCTTGCCGACCGGGTCGGTCTTGCGCTGCATCAGGTAGACGGTGCGGTCGGCCGCCGCCACCACCGGCTGCACGCCGGTGACGCCGCCACGCGGATGGTTCACGAAGTCGATGCCCCACTCCTTGGCGAACACGTCGATGTCGAGCGCGGCCGACGTGCCGGCGTGCGTGATCAGCTCGGCGACGTCGAAGCCGATGCCGCCCGCGCCCATGATGGCGACGCGCCTGCCGATCGGGCGGCGCTCGAGGATGGCGTCGATGTACGGCACCACCATCGGATGGTCGATGCCCTCCAGCACCGGCGTGCGGGGCGTGATGCCGGTGGCCACGACGACCTCGTCGAAGCCCATGCCCGCGAGCATGGCGGCGTCGACCCGGGTGTTCAGGCGCAGCTCGATGCCCTGCACCTCGATCATGCGGCGGTAATAGCGCAGCGTCTCGTGGAACTCCTCCTTGCCGGGCACGCGCTTGGCCAGGTTGAACTGACCGCCGATCTCGGCGGCCGCATCGAACAGCGTGACGCGGTGGCCGCGCTTGGACGCGACCGTCGCGTACGCCAGGCCGGCGGGACCGGCGCCGACCACCGCGATGCGCTTGGCGGCCGCGACCGGCAGGTAGCGCAGCAGCGTCTCGTTGCAGGCGCGCGGGTTCACCAGGCAAGTCACCTGCTGACGTCCGCCGAACGTGTGGTCGAGGCAGGCCTGGTTGCAGGCGATGCAGGTGTTGATCTCGTCCTCGCGGCCCTGCGCGGCCTTCAGCACCAGCTCCGGGTCGGCCAGCATCGGACGCGCCATCGAGATCAGGTCGGCGTCGCCACGGGCGAGCGCGGCCTCGGCCACGTCGGGCATGTTGATGCGGTTGCTGGTGATCATCGGCACGTTCAGCTCCTTGCGCAGCCGCCCGGTGACGCGGGTGAAGGCGGCGCGCGGCACCATCGTGGCGATGGTGGGCACCGGCGCCTCGTGCCAGCAGAAGTGCGTGCTGATGATGTTGGCGCCGGCCGCCTCGATCGCCTTGCCCAGCGACACGACCTCGTCCCAGGCCAGCCCGCCCTCGAGCATGTCCATCGCGGAGATGCGGAAGATCAGGATGAAGCGGTCGCCGACGGCGGCGCGCACGCGCTTGACCACCTCGACGGCGAAGCGCATGCGATTCTCCCACGGCCCGCCCCAGCGGTCGGTGCGCAGGTTGGTCTTCTGGACCAGGAAGGTGCTGATCAGGTAGCCGGCCGAGCCGATGATCTCGACGCCGTCGTAGCCCGCCTGCTGCGCCATCCGGGCGCAGTTGGCGAAGTCGGCGATCTGCTTCTCGATGCCGGCCTCGTCGAGCTCGTTCGGCTTGAAGCGGCCGATGCGCGACTTGACCGGCGACGGCGCCACGCAGATCTCCTTGGCGACCAGCGGGCCGGAGTGCAGGATCTGCAGGCAGATCTTGACGTCGGGGTCGGCCGCGTGGACGGTGTCGGTGATGATGCGGTGCTGCGCCGCCTCCTCGGGCGTGGACAGCTTCGCGCCGGTGCCGCCTTCCGCATTGGGCGCGATGCCGCCGGTGATGATCATGCCCACGCCGCCGCGCGCACGCTCGGCGAAGTACTCGGCCATGCGCTCGAAGCCGTTGGGCGCCTCCTCGAGGCCGGTGTGCATCGACCCCATCAGCACGCGGTTCTTCAGGCGCGTGAACCCGAGGTCGAGTGGCGAGAACAGACGGGGATAGCGTTCGATTCCAGTCATGGCGAATCCGGTGCGTTGGGAGGGTGGGGACGGAAGGTCCGGACCGTCGGCGGGGACGGCGACCGGAGCAACTCTAGCCGATCCGCAGGCCCGGCCGCCTCGTCGGATCCGCCGGTTCGCGGCCGGGGCCGGTCCGCCCTGCCCCGCCCCGACGCGCGGGGACCGGGGCGCCCGCTCAGCCCAGCGGCTGCCAGAGTGTCGAGCGCACCTCGCCGAACTCCCGCGCCAGGCGGGTCCACGACGCGCCGCCGTCGGTCGAGCGGAAGAGCTGCCCGAGGTTGCTGCACACGAACATCAGCGACGGGTCGGCGGGATGCGTGGCGATCGTCCAGGGCGTCGAATTGAGTGCGCCGGGCAGGCGCGCGTCCTGCCAGGAGCGGCCACGGTCCGCGCTGCGCAGCAGACGCCCGGTCGACCCGGGCGGGCCGTCGCCGTTGGTCAGAAACACGGTGCCTTCGCCGTCGGCGCGCGGCACGATCGTGCGCGTGTACTGCCAGGGGGAATCCAGCGGCTGCATCGTCCAGGTCGCGCCGTCGTCCAGGCTGAGGTGCAGGCCCTTGTTGGTGGTCGCGAAGAGCCGGCGCCGCCCGTCCTCCGGGACGACCGCGACGCCGTGGATGTCGTCGGACAGCAGGCCCTGGCCGATCTTCGCCCACGTGCGCCCGCCATCGGTGGAGCGGTGCACGCCATCGATCTCGACGCCGGCCCAGACGGTCTCGCGCTGGAGCGGGTCGTACAGGATCTGCGTGACGCGCGGGCGGCCCAGGAACACGCAGGTCTCGGCGAACCGGGCCGCGCACGGCGTCCAGCTGCGCGCGCCGTCGGTCGAGCGCCAGATCCCGGCCGGATGCGTGCCCGCGAGCAGCACGTCGGGGTCGTCGGGCGACTGCACCAGCGACCACACGTGCAGCCCGTCCAGCGGAGACGGCAGGTGGGTCCACAGCCGGGTCGCCTCGCTCCAGCGGTAGATGCCGCTGTCGGTGCCGGCGAACACCTCGCCCGGCCGCGCAGGGTGCGCCGACAGCGCCCACACGCGCGCTTCCAGATAAAGGCCCGACTCGATGTAGGGACGGGTCCAGGTCTCGCCGAGGTCGCGGCTGAACCAGACGGACATGCCGGCGGTGCCGACGCAGAGCAGGACGGACATCTCGACTCCTTGCACACGCCCCGGGCCGGACGCCGGGGTCGTCCGACTATAGAGGCACGCGCGCGCCCCTGCTCGCCGCACCGCACGATCGGCGGACCACTATCATGCGTTCCGGACCCCTGCACCCCCGTCTCTGGAGCACACGATGGACACCCGAACCAATCCCGCCCGACTGCGCATCGAACGGCTGCGCGCGTCGATGGCCGAACGCGGCGTCGACGCCGTCCTCGTGCCGTCGAGCGACCCGCACCTGTCCGAGTACCTGCCCGCGCACTGGCAGGGACGCGAGTGGTTCTCCGGCTTCACCGGGTCGATGGGCACGCTGGCGGTGACCGCCGACGCGGCGGCGCTGTTCGCCGACAGCCGCTACTGGGTGCAGGCGGAGGCGGAACTGCAGGGCAGCGGCATCGAGCTCGTGAAGATCACCACCGGCGCGGCCACCCACCACATCGACTGGATCTGCGCACGGCTCGCGCGCGGCGGCACCCTGGCGGTCGACGGCCGGGTGCTCGGGCTCGCCGCCGCGCAGCAGCTGCGCGACGCCACCACGCGGGCCGGCATCGTGCTGGCCACCGACCGCGACCCCCTCGACGACGCCTGGGCCGAACGCCCGCCGCTGCCGGCCGCGCCCGTCCAGGCGCACCGCCCGCCGCAGGCGACCGAACCGCGCGCCGCACGCCTGGCCCGCCTGCGCGAGGCCATGCGCGCCGCGGGCGCCAGCCACCATCTGGTGTGCACGCTCGACGACATCGCCTGGATCACCAACCTGCGCGGCGCCGACGTCGACTACAACCCGGTGTTCCTCGCCCACCTGCTGGTCGGTGCGGACTGGGCGACCCTCTTCGTCGGCGCCGGCAAGGTCGACGCCGCGCTGCGCGACGTGCTGCGCGGCGACGGCATCGAGGTCGCCGACTACACGCAGGCGCATGCGGCCCTGGCCGCCCTGCCCGCCGATGCGGTGGTGCTGATCGACCCGCGCCGCGTGACGCTGGGCCTGCGCCAGGCGCTGCCGCCCGCTGTCCGGGTCGTCGAGGCGATCAACCCGAGCACGCTGGCCAAGAGCCGCAAGAGCGACGCCGAGGCGGCGTTCGTGCGCGAGGCGATGGAGCGCGACGGCGCGGCGATGTGCGCGTTCTATGCCTGGTTCGAGCAGGCGCAGGGCCGCGAGCGCATCACCGAACTGACGATCGACGAGCGCCTCACCGCCGAGCGCGCGAAGCTGCCGGGCTTCGTCGGGCTGAGCTTTCCGACGATCGCCGGGTACAACGCCAACGGCGCGATGCCGCACTACCGCGCCACGCCGCAGTCGCACGCCGTGATCGAAGGCGACGGGCTGCTGCTGATCGACTCCGGTGGCCAGTACCTGGGCGGCACCACCGACATCACGCGCGTGTGGCCGGTCGGCACGCCGAGCGCGGCGCAGCGCAGCGACTTCACGCGCGTGCTCAAGGGCACGATGGCGCTGTCGCGCGCGCACTTCCCGCGCGGCACGCTGTCGCCGATGCTCGACGCGCTGGCCCGCGCGCCGCTCTGGGAGGCCGGCCTGGATTTCGGCCACGGCACCGGCCACGGCGTGGGCTACTTCCTGAACGTGCACGAAGGCCCGCAGAGCATCAGCAAGGCGATCCCCGAGCCGGCGATGGCGATGCAGCCCGGCATGATCACCTCGATCGAGCCGGGCCTGTACCGTCCCGGCCAGTGGGGCATCCGCATCGAGAACCTGGTGCTGAACGTGCCCGCCGGCGACGCCGGCTTCGGGGAGTTCCTGCGCTTCGAGACCCTCACGCTGTGCCCGATCGACACCCGCTGCCTCGACCTGTCGCTGCTGCGCGCCGACGAGATCGCCTGGCTGAACGCGTATCACGCCGAGGTGCGCGCCCGCCTGACGCCGCACGTGCACGGCGACGCGCGCGCGTGGCTCGAGGCCCGCACCGCGCCGGTCAGCGCGTGAGGTGCTGCAGATGCGCGAGTTCGTCCGGCGTGTTGGCGTTGAAGAACGCGTCGGCGTCGTCGAACACCACCTGCACGCACCGGTGCCGCGCGGTCCAGCGGTCGACCTTGCGCTGCCCGCTGCGCATGAACTCGGCCAGGCTCGCACGCAGCGACCTCTGCAGCAGGCAGAACACCGGCTGCACCTGCACGCCCTCGGGCCCGCGGGTGGCGGCCATCGCGATCTCGGCATCGTCCGCGCGCACCGCCTGCGCCAGGCGCGCGACGAGGTCGACCGGGAAGTCCGGCGTGTCGCACGGCACCGTCGCCAGCCACCCGGTGTCGCAGTGCTCGAGACCGGCCAGCATGCCGGCCAGCGGCCCGGGGAAGTCGGCCAGCGCATCCGGCCAGACCGGCACGCCCAGTGCGGCGTAGGTGTCGAGGTTGCGGTTCGCGTTGATCGCCAGGCGCCCCACCTGCGGGCGCAGCCGGTCGAGCGCGTGCTGCACGAGCGTCGTGCCGCGATGCGGCTGCAGCCCCTTGTCGACCCCGCCCATGCGGCTGCCGCGGCCGCCGGCGAGGACGAGCCCGGTGATGTCGCGCGTGTCCATCGTGTCGATCCTCTCAATCCGGCGGTCGGCCTGGCGACCCGGGTGCGGGTGCGGGTGCGGGTGCGGGTGCGGGTGCGGGTGCAGGTGCAGGTGCCGCTGCGGATGCCGGCACGGCGCCCGACCGCCCGTCAATGCTGGCGCATTCTAGTCGCGCGCCGCAGTGCGGCGCACGGTGACCCGGACGCGCGCGCAGGTGCCCGCCATGCCGGGTGACGTGCCCCGGCTGACCCGCACCGGCGTCCCCCTCACGCGCGAGATCGAGGTGCAGGACGAGTACGGTCGCCGCACGCGGATCCACATCCCCGACGAGCGGCCGCTGACGCTGTACGTCGACCGGCGCGAGCTGGTCACCCTGATGACGCTGGGCGTCGCGCCGGAGCTGCTCGCCCTCGGCTACCTGCGCAACCAGCGCCTGCTCGACGCGATCGACCAGGTGGAGTCGGTGACGGTCGACTGGGAGGTCGGCGCGGCGGCGGTGCGCACCCGCGGCGGCCTCGACGATCTCGAGCGGCGCACCGCGCACCGCGTGGTCACCACCGGCTGCGGACAGGGCACGGTGTTCGGCGCCGTGATGGACGGGCTCGAATCCGTGCGGCTGCCGGACGCGCGCGTCGCCCGTATCCGCCAGTCGGACCTGCGCGGCATGCTCGAGGTGATGCGCCGACAGGACAGCGTGCACCGCAAGGCGGGCTCGGTGCACGGCTGCGCGCTGTTTCGCGGCACCGAGCTGCTGATGTTCGTCGAGGACGTGGGGCGTCACAACGCCATCGACACGATCGCCGGCTGGATGTGGATGCACGGGGTGGACGGCGCGGACAAGGCCTTTTACACGACCGGCCGGCTCACCAGCGAGATGGTGATGAAGTCGGCCCAGATCGGCGTGCCGATCGTCGTGTCGCGCAACGGGATCACCGCGATGGGACATGCGATGGCGACGAAGCTCGGCATGACCCTGTTCGGGCGCGCGGCCAACCGGCACTTCATCTGCTACACCGGCTTCGATCGGTTCGACGCGGAGCCCGAGCCGCTGCCGACGGCCGACGCGCGCTGAGCACCTTCGGCGCGCATTCCCGGGCCCTGCCCGGCCGTCAACGGTGCGCGCTTCGCATGATGCGTCGCCGACACAGGGGTTCACACCCGTTCGCGTCGCGAGCGCTTCTCGTTATGCTCGCGCGACCATGCCAACCAGAGCGTGGCCCGTCCCGACACATCGAGGAGACCGAACCATGAAGCATCTGCTCGCCGCCGCCGCGGCCACGATCACCCTGGCCGCGAGTTCCGTGGCGATGGCCCAGCCCACCGTGCCGCCGTCCAAGTGGGGCCCGAACGACGAGATCGGCGCCGCCAACTACCTGACCCCCGCACTGGCGCTCGAAGCCGCCCGCCTCGTCAAGACCGGCAAGACGTATTCGCTGGGCATCACCGTCAACACGTCGACGCCCGCCTACCCGCCGCGCAACTGCCAGATCTACGTCGTGCAGCCCGGCCAGGCCGGCACGTCGGCCGGTCTCGGCCCGACCAAGACCACCTACAACGACGACATCCTGAACTGCTGGGTCGGCATCGGCTCGCAGCTCGACGGCCTGGGCCACATCGGCGTCGGCGACACGTACTTCAACGGCAACAAGTGGAACGAGATCGGGCAGATGGGCGGCCTGAAGAAGCTCGGCACCCACAACATCCCGCCGATGGTCACCCGCGGCGTGCTGCTCGACATGGCCGCCTACTACGGCGTCGACGTCGTCAAGGAGGGCACGGCGTTCAACACCAAGGAGATCGAGGAGGCCGCGCGCCGCCAGGGCGTGACGATCCGCCAGGGCGACGTGGTGCTGTTCCACACCGGCTGGCTGAGCCTGATCGACAAGGATCCCAAGCGCTACGGCTCGGTCGAGCCCGGCCTGGGCCGCGACGGCGCGCGCTACCTGGTGTCCAAGGGCGTGGTCGCCGTGGGCGCCGACACCTGGGGCCTGGAGCCGATCCCGTTCGAGCAGGGCGCCGGCGTCTTCGAGGTGCACCAGATCCTGCTGCCGCTGTCGGGCACCTACATCCTGGAGAACATGAACACCGCCGAACTGGCCAAGGACAAGGCCTGGGAGTTCATGTTCGTGCTGGGACAGAACAAGTACCAGGGCGCGGTGCAGTCGATGATCAATCCGGTCGCGATCCGCTGACCGGCGGCGGCGGCCGCGACGCGGGGCGCCGGCACACCGGGCCGGCAGACCGCGTCGGCGCCCGGCGCCAGCGCCTCGCGTCGCCGCCGCGTGGTGCGCCGGCGTGCGCGGCCCGCGCATGACACCCCGACGAACGGCCCTCCTGGAGGGCCGTTCTTTCGTGCACGTACGGGACGCGCACGCGATAATCGGACTCCCCCAGTTCCGGCGGGTATCCCCCGCCTCCCGTGCTCGATGACCGAAATCGTCCTGATTCGCCACGGTCAGACGGACATGAACCGCGAAGGCCGGTTCCAGGGCCAGATCGACGTTCCGCTCAACGCGATCGGCCGCGCCCAGGCGCAGCGCCTGTCCGAGCGGCTGGCCCGCGAACGCTTCCACGCGTTCTACTGCAGCGACCTGCTGCGCACCCGCCAGACGGCCGCGCCGTCGTCGACCCGGCTGGACCTCGCCGCCGAGCCCATGCCGGGGCTGCGCGAGCAGCACTTCGGCATCCTCGAAGGCCTGTCGTTCCCCGAAGTGAGTGCCCGCCATCCTGACGAGCTCCAGCAGTGGCGCAGGCACGACCCCGACTATGCGCTGCCGGGCGGCGAGAGCGTGCGCCGGTTCCACCAGCGCGTGATCGACGCGGTCCACGCGCTGGCGCGCCGCCATCCGGGCCGCACACTGCTGCTCGTCACGCACGGCGGGGTGCTCGACATGGTCTGGCGCACCGCGCAGGCGCTGCCGCTGCACGGCCCCCGCACCTGCGAGATCCCCAACACCGGGGTCAACCGGGTGGTGGTGCGCGACGAGCGCATCGAGATCCTCGACTGGGCCGACGCCCAGCACGTGGCCGACCTCATCGTCTGACGGCCGGCCCCGCGCCGCCCCTCACCCTGCCGCGACGCGACGTCGCGCCCGGCGCTGCGTTTGATAGCATCGCCGGGCCCCGGTCGCGCCCGCGCGTCCGCCCTCCCTCCTCTCATTCCGAACGCACCCACATGACCACCGACACGCACGCACGCATCGACCTGCGCCTGGAAACCCGCGGCGCCGGCGACACGATCGCCTGGGTCACCATCGACAACGCCCGCAAGCTGAACTGCCTGAGCAGCGCGCTGATGACCGCGTTCGTCGACACGATCGAGCAGCTCGGGCGCCGGGACGACCTGCGCGCCATCGTGGTGACGGGCGCGGGCGACAAGGCCTTCGTCGGCGGCGCCGACATCCTCGAGATGGGAGCCCTCACCGACGCCGGCCAGGCGCGCGCCTTCATCACGCGCGTGCACAAGTGCTGCCATGCGGTACGCACCGCGCCGGTGCCGGTGATCGCCCGCATCCAGGGCTTCACGCTCGGCGCCGGCCTGGAGCTCGCCGCCTCCTGTGACCTGCGCGTGGCCGCCGCCGGCGCCGTGCTGGGCATGCCGGAGGTGCGCCTGGGCCTGCCGTCGGTCGTGGAAGCCGCCGTGCTGCCCACGCTGGTCGGCTGGGGCCGGGCCCGCGAAATGCTGATGGTGGGCGACAACTTCAGCGCCGAGGATGCGCTGCAGTGGGGCCTGGTCGAACGCGTGGTGCCGGCCGCCGAGCTCGACGCCGCCGTCGAGCGCTGGATCGACGGGCTGCTGCGCAACGGCCCGCAGTCGGTGCGCCGGCAGAAGGCGCTGATGCGCCGCTGGGAACGCCTGTCGCTGGACGAGGCGGTGCAGGCCGGCATCGACGCCTTCGCCGCCACCTGGGACACCGACGAACCGGTGCGGCTGCTCGGCGAGTACCGTGCGGCGCGCGAAGCCCACAAGCGATCGAAGTAGTCCGCGCGCGAGCGCCGCGCCGGTTCCGACGCTCCGAAGTCAACCCGCAGTCAACCCGCAACCCACCCGGAGACGACACGATGCAGGGACTGATGATGGACATGCCGCTGATGATCTCCTCGATCATCCGTTACGCGGCCGAGTACCACGGCAGCACGCCGATCGTTGCCCGCACCATCGAAGGCGAGCTCTTCCGCTACGACTACCGCAGCGCCTATGCGCGCATCCAGCGGCTGGCGCACGCGATCGAGCGTCTGGGCATGGCGCCGGCCGACCGGGTGGCCACGCTCGCCTGGAACACCCACCGCCACTTCGAGATGTTCTACGGCGTCACCGGCACCGGCGCCGTGCTGCACACCGTGAACCCGCGGCTGTATCCCGAGCAGCTCGTCTACATCATCAACCACGCCGAGGACCGGCTGCTGTTCGTCGATGGCGCCACGCTGCCGATCGCCGAGCAGATCGCACCGCGGCTCGAGACCGTGCAGGGCTACGTGATGATGTGCGCGCGCGAGCACATGCCCGCGTCGACCACGCTGCCCAACCTCCTGTGCTACGAGGATCTGCTCGCGGCGGAGCCCGACACCTACGTGTGGCCCGAGTTCGACGAGCGCAGCGCCTCCACCATCTGCTACACGTCCGGCACCACCGGCAACCCCAAGGGCGTCGTCTACTCGCACCGCGCGGCCATCCTGATGACGCTGCAGTTCATGGCCTTCGTGCATATGGGCTCGCGCAACGGCGGCCCTGAAGTGCTGATGCCGATGGCGCCGATGTTCCACGGCAACGCGTGGCAGTTCCCGTACCTCGCGCCGATGGCCGGCACGCCGCTGGTGCTGCCGGGCCGCAACTACGAACCCGACAAGCTCTACGAGCTGCTCGAGGGCGAGCGCGTGACGCTCACCTGCGGCGTGCCGACGTTCTGGCTGATCCTTACCGAATGGCTGGACCGCACCGGCAGGAAGTTCTCGACACTGCGCACGTCGCTGTCCAGCGGCTCCTCGCCGCCGCGCTCGCTGGTCGAGAAGATGGAGCGCGACTACGGCGTGCAGCTGATGCAGGCCTGGGGCATGACCGAAGTGATCGCCGGCAGCACCGCGCTGATGAAGCCCGGCACCGCCGACCTGCCGTTCGAGCAGCGCATCGACCAGCGGATGAAGTCGGGCCGCGCGATGTGGGGCAACCGTTACCGCATCGTCGACGACGCCGGCCGCGCGCTGCCGCACGACGGGGTCGCATTCGGCCACCTGCGCGTGAAGTCGCCGTGGGCCTGCTCGGCCTACCTGAAGAACGAAGGCGGCGACGCGCTCGACGAGGACGGCTGGCTGAAGACCGGCGACATCGCCACGATCGGCCCCGAGGGTCACATCTCACTGACCGACCGCTCCAAGGACGTGATCAAGTCCGGCGGCGAATGGATCAGCACGATCGAGCTCGAGAACATCGCGTCCGCGCATCCCGAGGTGCTGCAGGCGGCGGTGATCGGCGTCGCGCACCCGAAGTGGCAGGAGCGTCCGCTGCTGGTGGTGGTGCGGCGTACCGGCAGCACGCTCGACCGCGACACGCTGCTGGCGTTCATGCGCACCCGCACGGCCAGCTGGTGGGTGCCCGACGACGTGCAGTTCCTCGATCAGATGCCCGTGACCGGCACGGGCAAGATCTGGAAGCTGAAGCTGCGCGAGCAGTTCAGGGACTACGTGCTGCCGGAGGCGGCGACGCCGTCACGGTGAACGACCCCGGTGCGGGGCGCCCTGCGCGGGACGCGGAGCGCCGCCACCGGGCGGCGGGACGCCCCCCGACCCGGCGGCGGGGGCGCCCCCAGCGCCTTCAATACGCCTTCGTGCCCCGCGTGCGCGAGAACACCACCGCCAGCACCACCGCCGGCACCAGCACCGCGGCCGCGTAGAGCTCCATCTGCAGGTTGCTCAGCGGCAGGATCCCGCCGCCCGGCGTCGCCAGCAGGATGCCGCCCACCACCAGCAGCACGCGCAACGGCCACTCCAGCGCCCCGGTGCGGCGCAGGTCGCCGACGAACACCTGGTAGCCCTGGATGCCGCCGCAGATGAACAGGATGCCGATGCCCGCCATCGCAGAGAGGTACAGGCCTTCCATCCAGTCGCCCTGCAGCACCAGCGTCGGGTTCATCACGAAGAAGAACGGCAGGAAGTAGATGATCGAGCCCACCCACATCGACTCCCAGCCGGTCTTCATCGCCGGCGCCCCGGCGATGCCGGCGGCGGCGAACGACGCGATCGCCACCGGCGGCGTGATCGACGACAGCATGCCCCAGTAGAAGATGAACATGTGCACGGCCATCTTGTTCAGGCCGCTCTGCTCGAGCGCGGGCCCCACCAGCACGGCCAGGAAGATGTAGCAGGCGGTGGTGGTCAGGCCCAGGCCCAGCACCAGGCTGGTGAGCGCGGTCATGGCCAGCAGCAGCAGCGCGTTGTTGCCGGCGATGCGCAGCATGTCGCCCGCGAGGCTCGAGATGACGCCGGTCATCGAGAACGCGCCGATCAGCAGGCCGCAGCCGGCGAGGATGCCGATCAGCTCGACGAAGGTGCGCCCGTTCACCTCGAAGAACTTCAGCACGGTGCCGAAGTTCCACTTCTCCTTGTTGAACAGCTGGTTCAGCACGAGCAGCAGCACGGTCGCATAGAACGGCGCATGGCTCTCGCGCTTCATCACCAGCAGCATGAACACCAGCAGCGCGATCACGAACAGGTAGTACCAGCCCTCGCGGAACGTCTGGGTGAGCGTGGGCAGCTCCTCGCGCGGCAGCCCCTTCATGCCGTGACGCGCAGCGTACGAGTCGACCTGCATGAACAGCCCGAAGTAGTACAGCAGCGCCGGGATGATCGCCGCCAATGCCACCTCGCCGTAGCTGACGCCCAGGAACTGGGCGATCACGAAGGCGGTGGCGCCCATCACCGGCGGCGCCAGCACCGCGCCGGTCGACGCGCAGGCCTCGATGGCACCCGCGTACGTCGCACGGAACCCGGTGCGCTTCATCACCGGAATCGTCATCGTGCCGGCCGTCAGCACGTTCGAGACGATCGAGCCCGACATCATGCCCAGCAGCGCGCTGGCGAAGATGCAGACCTTCGCCGCACCGCCCCGGAACGTGCCGCACAGCGCGAACGACAGGTTGATGAAGAACTTGCCGGCGCCGGTCATCATCAGCGCGCTGCCGAACACCAGGAAACCGATGACGGTCTCCGCGAACGCCTGCACCGGAATGCCCAGCAGGCTCTCGGACGACAGCATGTGATAGGCGCTCGCCTGCTCGGCGGTCGACTGCTGACCGGACAGGGGTCCGAGCCAGGAGGCGCCCGCGAACAGCGGATACAGCGTGAACGGCAGGATCGACAGCAGCAGGCTCCAGCCGCCGGTGCGGCGCAGCCCCTCCATCAGCACCGCCCACATCAGGAAGCCCGCCCAGATCACCGGCTGCGGCGCGCCGGTGAACTCCCAGCCGAGCTCGGCGGCCTGCCGGATGTGGAACATCAGGTACAGCGACACCGCCGCCGTCGCCACGAACAGCAGCGCGTCGTACCAGGGCACCCGGTCGAGCGGCGAGTCCGACGACGACGGGAAGATCAGGAACACGAAGGGCAGCGTGACCAGCAGCAGGCCGTAGTAGTACTCGGTGTTCAGCGGCGTGAAGCCGACGAAGAACTTCAGCGTGAACTGCTGGTTCACGCACAGGAAGATCGTGAGGGCGGCGCTGACGATCAGCAGCCAGCGCCACACCCCCTTGAGGGAGCGGACGCGGGTGATCTCCGAGTCCTGTGGCGCGTTGTGCGGATCCTCGATCCGCAGGGGTTCAGTCGAAGATGACATCGAGTCCAGCCTTTTTGAGTGAATCTGCCCTGGCGGCGAGCCAGGCCTTGCGGAATGCGTCCTTGTCCTCCGGCGGATTCGCCTTGAGGAACGCGGTCCAGGCCGCCGCCAGCGTGTCCTGCCGCCTGATCAGCGCCTGGTTGTGCGCCTCGTGTTCGGGCTTCCACACGCCGGCTTCGCGGAACGCCTTCACGGCGCCCTCGTGGTACGGCAGCACCCAGGTGAAGTCCTGGCGCGACAGCTCGAGACCGGCGGCACCCGGCGCACCGTCCTTGTAGGCCGCGTAGTTCACGATCATCGACCGGGTGAGGTTGTAGATCAGGTCGACCGGCTGCGCCGCGTAGGCCATGAAGATCGGGTACGGATACGACGGGATCTCGGCGGGGTTCTGGGCGCTCAGGCCGGGGCCGCAGGTCGTCTTGTGCGGCACGTAGTAGGGGGCCAGCTTGCGCACCCGCTCCCAGCCCGCCTTGTCCGACGACGGCGTGGCCGGATACATGAGCCCGCGCGGCGACGCCTCGGCTTCCTTGGCCTGGCCGGAGATCGTCGAGGCGATGGCGGCGTCGATCTCGTTGTTGATCACGCCCTTCCACATCGCACCGTAGCTGGAGAATTCGACCAGCTTCACGTCGGAGGGCTTGAGGTTGCCGAACGCCAGCACGGCGAAGGCGTTCTGGTTCAGCGCCGGCGAACCCACGACGACACCGACGCGCTTGCCCTTCAGGTCCTTGACCTCCCTGACGCCGGTGTCCTTGGCGACGCCCAGCGACACCGCGTTGCAGTCGGTGGCCGCCAGCATCAGGCGCAGCGGCTGCGGCCCCCATTCGCGGGTGGCGAACTCGAACACGGCCTCCTGGGCGAAGTAGCTGCCCACGCCCATCGCGGACGCCTGCGCCCGGTTCGCACGCAGCGGCGCCAGACGGGCCACGTCGTTGCCGGCGGGCAGCACGCGCAGGTCGGTGCCGTGCTTGTCCTTCAGTGCCTTGCCCACCGCCACGGCCATGTTGAAGCCGGACGAGCCCGTGTCGTACGCGGTCAGCGTGAGGTTGGGCGGCAGCCTGATGTCCTGGGCGGAAACGCCGGGGCCCACGGCAAACGTCATGGCGGCGACCGCGGTCGCGAAAAGCGCTTTCATGAGATCTCTCCTCCGGGTGCAGGGCGGCCCGGACCGGGGCGGCCAGGGCGGGTGGTGACGCGTCGTCGTGCGGGCGGCCTGCGGGCGCGGGCCGGGCGCTGCGCGCGTTCTTGTGGCCGGCGATGATAGCGCGCGCCCCGCGGCCGCCCCAGAGGGGCATGCCCGGGGGCGGCCCGATCGCCGCAGGCGGCTCAGCGCCGTGCGACCTCCCCGCTCGCCTGCAGGAAGATCGCCGACACGTCGAGGCCGCCGAGTTCGGCGCGGCGCGCCGCCTGCATCTGGCTGCGCACCAGCGACGAGATCGGCACCGGGCGATCGACCTCCTGCGCCAGGGCCAGGAAGTAGCGCAGATCCTTCTCCATCAGCCCCAGCTGGAACTGCGGCGAGAACTCGCGCGCATACATCTTCGGGATCTTGGTCTTCATCAGGCGGCAGCCGGCCGCGCCTTCGGTCAGGATGTCCATCGCGCCGGCCTGGTCGATGCCGGCGGCCTGCGCGACCGAGATCGCTTCGGCGATCGCCGCGTTCATCGTGCCCGACAGCATGTTGTTGATCAGCTTGATCGTGGCGCCCGCGCCCGATCCGCCCATCAGCCGCGCCATCCGGCCCATCGCGTCGAACAGCGGCCGGGCGCGCTCGAACACCGCGGCGTCGCCGCCGACCATGAACACCAGCTCGCACCCGCGTGCCTGCGGAATACTGCCGGACACCGGCGCGTCGAGATGCAGCACGCCGCGCGCGGCGGCGGCGGCCGCGACCTCGCGCACCATCGCCGGCGTGTTGGTGCTGCAGTCGACGATCACCGCGTCACGGCGCGCCGTCGTCAGCCCCCCCTGATCGCCCAGCATCACGGCACGCGTCGCGTGGTCGTCGGCCACCATCGACACGATGAAGTCGGCGCCGGCCGCGGCGTGCGCCGCGCTGTCGCAGACCACGCCACCGTCCCGGGCGAACGCCGTGCACTTGGCGCGGTCCCGGCTCCAGACCCGCAGCGCGAAGCCGGCGCCGCGCAGGTTCGCGGCCATGGCCGAGCCCATCGCGCCCAGCCCGATGAAAGCGATCGTCGTCATTGCGGGTCTCCCCCGTGAATTCCGGAGCGCGCAATGTAGCAGGCCGTGCCACCCCAGGATTTTTGCCTGTCGAAATACGAAATGCGCTGCCGCTTGACGCGCGAGCGGAACGCTTCAGAATGGGGATCACAGAAGAAACCACCCGCGAGGAGACCCGCATGAGCATCACCATACAGGCGATCACCGACGGCTTCGCCGCCGAGATCGGCGACGTCGACCTGTCGGCCCCCCTGGACCCCGCCACGGTCGACGCACTGCGCCAGGCCTTCTGGAAGTACTCCGTGCTGGTGTTCCCGGACCAGCACCTGAGCGTCGACCAGCACCTGGCGTTCGCAAAGCTCTTCGGCCCGCTGGAGACCTCGATCGGGGTCTATCGCGCCGATTCGCCGCTGCGCGTGCGCCCCGAGATCGCCGACGTCTCCAACCTGAACACCCACGACCAGATCTGGGACGCGAACAGCCGGCTGCGCATGTTCCAGCTGGGCAACCGGCTGTGGCACACCGACAGCTCGTTCAAGTACCTGCCCGCCCGGGCGTCGCTGCTGTATGCGCGCTCGATCCCGCCGATCGGCGGCCACACCGAGTTCGCCGACCTGCGCGCCGCCTACGACGCGCTGGACGCCGACACCAGAGCCCGGCTCGACGGCCTGATCGCAGTCCATTCCATCTTCACCTCGCGCGCCCGTCTGGGGTTCACGAACTTCACCCAGCAGGAGCGCGAGGCGCTGCCGCCGGTGCCGCAGATGGTCGTGCGCACGATCCCCGAGAACGGCCGCCGGTCGCTGTATCTGGCGTCGCATGCCGGAGAAATCGTCGGAATGTCGCCCGAAGAGGGGCGCGCACTGCTCGACGGGCTGGTCGAACATGCCACTCGGCGGCAATTCGTCTACACCCACCGCTGGCGCGTGCACGATCTCGTGATCTGGGACAACCGCTGCACGATGCACCGTGGAACCGATTTCGACGACCTGCGCTGGCGGCGCGACATGCAGCGCGCCACCGTCTCCGACGTCGCCAACTCCTGCGAGCAGGCGGGCGTGCAGTCGATCGCGCACTGATCCGGGCGCGGCGCCGGGCGTCCGCCGGCGCGCGGGCATGGCGCCGGACGTCCGCCGCGGGTCGGCGCCGTCAGGCGGGGCATGACGCCGGCCGACATGCCCCGCGCATCCCCGCGGGAGGGGTCTCTGCCGGCAGGGGCTCCGTCGGTGGCGTCTGCGCCCGCGGAGTCTGCGACGGTGGCGTCGCCATTGGAGGCCGCGCCGTCGCCGTCGGCGCGTGCGCAGGCCACCGCGGAACAGCTCGAGCGCGTGCTCGCGCACGGGCGCTCGGGTGCGATCGCCTCGCTGCTCGTGTCCCTGCTGACCCTGGCGGCGCTCTGGTCGTCGGTCGATCACGGGGCGCTGCTGGCGTGGTTCGCCGGCACGAACCTGCTCGGCCTGGCGCGCTTCGGCGCAGGCGTGGTGGCGGGCCGCACCGGGGTGCAGCCCGAGCGCACGGCGTTCTGGCATCGCGTGTGCGTGGCGATCGGCGTCACGTCGGGGCTGCCCTGGGCCGTCGTCGCCACGCTGCTCTTTCCGGTCGGCCACAGCGACCTGTACTTCATCGTCGCCTTCCTGCTCGTGGGCATGCCCGCGGGCGCGCTCACCAGCTTCGGCCCCTGGTTCCCCGCCTACGCCGGATATGTCGTCAGCAGCGTGGCGCCCTTCTCCGTCTGGCACCTGCTGTCGCACGACACGGCCTTCATGGCCACGGGCGCGGCCGGGTTCGTGTTCGGCGGATTCCTGCTGCGCGAAGGCTGGTCGAGCGCGCGCGCCGTGCGCCGCAACGTGCTGCAACGGGTGCAGCTGGAGGAGATGGCCGCGTCGCTCACCCAGGCGCGTGACGCGGCCGACGCGGCGAACCGGGCGAAATCCAGCTTCCTGGCGAACATGAGTCACGAGATCCGCACGCCGCTGAATGCGGTGATCGGCATGAGCGACCTGCTCGTCGACGGCACGCGCGAGCCCGAGACCCGCGATTCGGCACGCATCATCCGGCAGTCGGCCTTCTCGCTGCTGGGCATCATCAACGACGTCCTCGACCTCAGCCGGATCGAGGCCGGTCGGCTCGACCTGCGCCCCGAGCCGGTGGCGCTGCATGGGCTGCTCGAGCAGATCCGCACCATGTTCCAGCCCGAGGCCGACCGCAAGGGGCTGCGCTTCGCGTTCTCGGTCGCGCCCAACCTGCCCGCCCGGATCGTCACCGACCCGGTGCGGCTGCGGCAGATCGTCGTGAACCTGGTGGGCAACGCGATCAAGTTCACCGATCGCGGCCTGGTGTCGGTGCAGGTCGACGGCGAGGTCACCGGGCCGTCCGGCTGGACGCTGCGGGTGGAGGTCGCGGACACCGGCGCCGGCATCCCCACCCACGCGCATGCCGCGCTGTTCAAGTCGTTCTCGCAGGTCGACAACTCCGCCACCCGCCGCCACGGCGGCTCGGGCCTCGGACTGCGGATCTGCGCGGAGCTCGTCGCCATGATGGGCGGCCGCATCGCATTCGACAGCACCGAGGGGCAGGGGTCCAGCTTCCGGTTCACGATTCCGGTCTCGGTGCCCGACGACGACCGGCTCACCGTGCCGGAGGCGACGCCCGAGCGTGCGCCCGTGGCCTCCGCCCCGAACGCCCTGACGCGCGCGCACGTGCTCGTCGTGGAGGACAACCCGGTGAACCTGATGCTGGCCACCCGCATGCTGCAGTCGCTCGGCTGCACGGTCGCGACGGCCGAGTCCGGCGATGCCGCGCTGCGTGCGCTGGAGTGCGGACGCTTCGATCTGGTCTTCATGGACTGCCAGATGACCGGCATGGACGGCTTTGCAGCCACCCGCGCCTGGCGCGCGCGCGAAGCGGCGACCGGCGGGCACGTGCGGATCGTCGCCCTCACCGCCAACGCGATGGAGGGCGACCGCGACCGCTGCCTGGCCGCCGGCATGGACGACTACCTGACCAAGCCGTACGTGCGCGAACAGCTCCGCGCGGTGCTGGTGCGCCACTGCGCCCCGGACACGCTCCCGGCGTAGCCCGGACGCGCCGCGGCGCCGGAGGCGTCCGCCCTCGGGCGACGCCGCAGAGGGTGGATGGATGTACAGCACCTGGGCTACCATCCCGCCCATGTCCATCGACCTCTCCGCCCAAGACGCACGGCTGGCGCCGGGGTCCCGCGTCATCCCGGCCGACGCCGCAGCCGACCTTCTCGAGCGCCTGAACACCCGTCAGCGCGCCGCCGTCGTCCACGGCGGACCCGGGCCGTCGGGCCGGTTCGAGGCGGGCCCGCTGCTGGTGATCGCCGGCGCCGGCACCGGCAAGACCGCCACGCTCGCCCACCGCGTGGCCTGGCTGACGCTGCAGGGCGTCGACCCGCAGCGCATCCTGCTGCTGACGTTCAGCCGGCGCGCCGCCCAGGAGATGACCCGCCGCGCCGAGACCATCGCCGCGCGCGCACTGGCGGCTGCGCGCGGCGCGGGCGTCGCCGGCGGCGGCACCGCGGCCCTGCGGCTGCCCTGGGCGGGCACGTTCCATTCCATCGGCGCGCGTCTGCTGCGCATGCACGCCGCGACGGTCGGCCTCGACCCCGCCTTCGGCGTCCTCGACCGCGGCGACGCCGCCGATCTGATCGACGTCGTCCGCCACGAACTCGGCCTGTCGGCGCGCGATCGCCGGTTCCCGCGCAAGGACACCTGCCTGGCCATCTATTCGCATCGCGTCAACACCGGCTGGCCGCTCGAGCGGGTGCTGGCGCAGGTGTTTCCGTGGTGCGCCGAATGGGCCGACGACCTGCGGGCGCTGTTCCGCGCCTACGTCGCCCGCAAGCAGGCGCATGCCGTGCTCGACTACGACGACCTCCTGCTCTGGTGGCATTCGGCGCTGCACGAGGAGGACGGCCGCCCCTCGGCGCTGGCGCGCGAGATCGGCGCACGCTTCGACCACGTGCTGGTCGACGAATATCAGGACACCAACGTGCTGCAGGCGCAGATCCTGCTGGCCCTGAAGCCCGACGGCGCCGGCGTCACCGTCGTCGGCGACGACGCGCAGTCCATCTACGGCTTCCGTGCCGCCGACGTGGGCAACATCCTCGAGTTCCCCGAGCGCTTCGCCCCCCCGGCGCAGCGCATCACCCTCGACTGCAACTACCGCTCGGTGCAGCCGGTGCTCGACGTGGCCAACGCCCTCATCCGCCAGAGCGAACGGCAGTACCCGAAGACCCTGCACGCGCAGCGCGGCCCCGGCGCCGCACCGCGCCTGGTCACCGTGCTCGACGAGCGCGCGCAGGCCGACTACGTGATCGACGAGGTGCTGGCGCAACGCGAGACCGGCGTGCCGCTGAAGCAGCAGGCGGTGCTGTTCCGAAGCAGCCACCACAGCGACCTGCTCGAGGTCGAGCTGGTCCGGCGCAACATCCCGTTCGTCAAGCACGGCGGCCTGAAGTTCCTCGAAGCCGCCCACATCAAGGATCTGCTCGCCCTGCTGCGCTGGGCCGACAACCCGCGCAACGGCATCGCCGCCTTCCGCGCGCTGCAGCTGATCGCGGGCATCGGCCCGGCCACCGCGCGGCGCGGGTTCGAGCACGTGCAGCAGGCAGGCGGGCTCGACGCCCTCGGCACGTTCGCCGCCCCCGCCGCCGCCGCGGGCGACTGGCCCGGATTCGTCGTGCTGATGCGCGCGCTCTCGGCGCCCGGCTGCCCGTGGGCGGGACAGGTCGAACAGGCGCGCCGCTGGTATCAGCCGGTGCTCGAGCAGCGCTTCGACGACGCCGGCGTGCGCGCGGCCGACCTCGAGATGCTGGCGACGATCTCCGCGCAGTTTCCCAGCCGCGAACGCTTCCTCACCGACCTCACGCTCGACCCGCCGTCGGCCAGCGGCGACCTGGCCGGGACGCCGCTGCTCGACGAGGACTACCTGATCCTGTCGACCGTGCACTCGGCCAAGGGCCAGGAATGGGACTCGGTGTTCGTGCTCAACGTCGCCGACGGCAACTTCCCCAACGAATACGCAACCGGTTCGCAGGCCGGCATCGAAGAGGAGCGCCGGCTGCTGTACGTGGCGATGACCCGCGCGCGCAACCGGCTGCACCTGGTCGAGCCGCAGCGCTACCACGTCACCCAGCAGCCGCGCTTCGGCGCCGAGCACGTGTACGGCGCGCGCAGCCGCTTCCTGACCGGCGCCGTGCTCGCCGCCTGCGAACGCGTGGGCCGCGTGCCGGACGCCGGCGCGCCCGATCCGTCGGGCCTGCGCCCGGGGGCCGGCGATCCACCGGTCGACGTCGCCGCGCGCCTGCGCGGCATGTGGTGACCCTGAACCGCCGGAACGAACGCAGCAGGCGGCGTCTCTGGCAGACTTCACGGTGCCCCGCCGGACGCACCAGCGCGGGGCATCGCACCGGAGCCCCCCTTTGAGCATGAACGACCCGGGCGCAGCCCGCCCGCCCGCACGCCCCTCTGCCACGGCGACATCGCCGGCCGACCCGCCCGCCCCGCACGTGTCCACGACGCCGGCCGCCGCGTCGGGGGTCGACCTCATCGACTCGCGCTACGCATGGCTGCGGCTGATGATCAGCCTGGCCCTGATGACCATCTCGGGCTGCGGCATGTACGCGGTGGTGGTCGTGCTGCCCGCGGTGCAGGCGGAGTTCGGCGTCGCGCGGTCGGCGGCGTCGCTGCCGTACACCATGACGATGATCGGCTTCGGCATCGGCGGCATCGTGATGGGGCGCCTGTCCGACCGCTTCGGCGTCACGGTGCCGCTGATGATCGGGGCGGTGGTGCTGTCGCTCGGGTTCGTGGCCGCAGGCTACGCCGGCAGCCTCTGGACGTACACGCTGGCCCAGGGCCTGATGATCGGCCTGCTCGGCGCGTCCGCCACGTTCGGCCCCCTCGTCACCGACACCTCGTTCTGGTTCCTGCGCCGGCGCGGCATCGCGGTGGCCATCTGCGCCAGCGGCAACTACCTGGCCGGCGCCGTGTGGCCGCCGATCATCCAGCACTTCGTCGAGACGGTCGGCTGGCGCCAGACCTACGTCGGCATCGGCGTGTTCTGCCTGCTGACGATGCTGCCGTTGTCCCTGCTGATGCGCAGGCCGGTGCCCAAGACCACGGCGGCCCCTTCGGGCGCCACGGCGTCGGCGGTGGCGGCCGCCATCGAGTCGCGCACACGCCCGCTGGGCATGTCACCGGGCGCGCTGCAGTGGCTGCTCGCCGTGGCCGGCGTCGCCTGCTGCGTGGCGATGTCGATGCCGCAGGTGCACATCGTCGCGTACTGCGGCGACCTCGGCTACGGCGCCGCGCGTGGTGCCGAGATGCTCGCCGTGATGCTGGGCTTCGGCGTGGTCAGCCGGCTGATCTCCGGCGTCATCTGCGACCGCATCGGCGGGCTGCGCACGCTGCTGCTCGGCTCGGTGCTGCAGGGGGTCGCACTGCTGCTGTTCCTGCCGTTCGACTCGCTGGTCTCGCTGTACGTGATCTCGGCGCTGTTCGGCCTCTTCCAGGGCGGCATCATCCCCGCGTACGCGATCATCGTGCGCGAGCACTTCTCGCCCGCGGAGGCCGGCGCACGGGTGGGCGTGGTGCTCACGGCCACCCTGCTGGGCATGGCGCTGGGCGGCTGGATGTCCGGTGTGATCTTCGACTTCACGGGCTCCTACGACGCCGCGTTCGTCAACGGCATCGCCTGGAACCTGCTGAACGTGACGATCGCGGTGATGCTGCTGCGCCGGTCGGGCTGGCGCCCGGGTTCGTTCGGGCGCCGCGCGGTCGCCTGAGCCGCACGTGGTTGCCTGAGCCGCGCGTGATCGCCTGAGCCGCGCGTGACCGCCTGAGCCGCGCGTGGTCGCCCGAGGCCCGGGCGGACGTCCGTCCTGGCCGCATGCCCCGGCCCACCCGGCCCACCCGACCCACGCGGCCCACGGCCGCGGGGGCCTACTGCCGGCGGCGCTTGAACGGGTGCGTGCTCGACAGCCCGCCGTCGACCGCGATGGCCTGCCCGTTCACGTACGACGCATCGTCGCTCGCGAGGAACGCGGCCATCGCCGCGATCTCGTGCGGCAGTCCGTAGCGCAGCATGGGATTGATCTGCCCGATGCGGTCGGTGCTGCCGCGGGCCCGCGCATAGTCGAACACGGGCTTGGTCATGCCGGTCTCGATCAGCCCCGGACACACGGCGTTGATGCGCACGCCGGTGCCCGCGAACGAGTTCGCCGCCGTCTGCACCAGGCTGATCACGCCCGCCTTGCTGGCACTGTAGGGCGTGCCGCCGGCGTTCGCGCGCAGGCCCGCGACCGACGCGGTGCACACGATCGACCCCCGGCCCTGCGCACGCATGTGCCGACCGGCGTGCTTGACCGCCAGGAACGGGCCGATCAGATTGACCCGCAGCACCTCCTGCCACAGCTCCACCGTCTGGTCGTCGAGCGCGACGTCGCCGCCGCTGACGCCCGCATTGGCGAACATCACCTCCAGCCCGCCCAGCTCCGACACGGCGCGGGCCACGCAGGCCTGCACGTCGTGCTCGCTGCCGGCGTCGGCCGCCATCGCGATCGCGCGGCCCCCGGCGTCGCGCACCAGCCGCGCCGTCTCCTCGACCGCATCCGCCGCACGGTCCACCGCCAGCACCGCCGCGCCCTCCTGCGCGAACAGCAGCGCGCTGGCCCGACCGATCCCGCTGCCGGCGCCGGTCACGATCGCGCGCCTGCCCGTCAATCGACCCATCGTCATCCTCCCGTGTTGGTTCGGCGGTACGATACCGGGATGAACGCACCCAGCCAAACCCGCCTGCTGACCGATCAGGAACTCGCCCGTCTCGACGAGCTCCTGGCGGCGATCAATCCCGACGAATCGATGCTGCTCGAGGAGCTCGACGGCTTCTTCGCCGCACTCGCCTGCAGCCCCGAGCCGGTGTCCGAGGACGAATACCTGCCGGTGGTGCTGGGCCTCGAGGACCGGGAGGCTGCGCCCGCCGACGACACGCCCGACGTCGCCGAGATCCGCCGCCTGCTGCAGAAGCACCGCGCGGCCGTGTCCGGCCAGCTGTTCGAGGGCGAAGGCTATTCGCCGGTGCTCGGCTACGACGAGGACGACCAGGCCCACGGCAACGCCTGGGCGGTGGGCTTCGTGCGCGGCATGGGCATGCGCCCGGACGCCTGGGCGGTGGTCGA
>JAKOZZ010000375.1 GCA_029779755.1 Pseudomonadota bacterium | reverse complement strand
CCCCACTCGGCGACGTTCAGGTAGATCTCGAGGATGCGGCGCTTGCTCATCATCGACTCGAGCATGTAGGTGATGACGAGCTCCTGGGCCTTGCGCAGATAGCTGCGCTCGCCGGACAGGAACAGGTTCTTGGCCAGCTGCATGGTGATCGTGGACCCGCCGCGCACCACCGTGCCCTTCTTCAGGTTCGATTCGTACGCGCGCTCGATGGCGTCCCAGTCCACCCCGTCGTGCTCGGTGAAGTTGGCGTCCTCGGCCGCGATCACCGCGCGCTTCAGGTGCGGCGAGATCTGGTCGTAGGCGATCCAGCGGTGCTTGAGCGACGCGTCGGGATCGCGTTCGCGCAGCGTGTCGTGCTGCGCGCGCATGAAGCTGGTCGACACCGGGTCGAAGCGCGTCCACCACACGATGTGCGCGAAGTACCAGAACTGCAGCAGCAGCACGAGCAGCACGAACGCCAGCACGAGCTGGCCCGTCCAGCGCAGCAGACGCTTCATCGTGCCCGACCGTCGAGCGCCGGCGTCAGTGACCGGCCAGCTCGGCGCGCAGCCGCCGGTAGACGGGCTCGGTGACCGGGCGCACGCCGCGCCACAGCAGGAACGACTCGGCCGCCTGCTCGACCAGCATGCCGAGGCCGTCGGCCGTCGCAGCACAGCCCGCGGCGGCCGCGGCCGTCATGAACGCCGTCGGCCGGGCCCCGTAGACCATGTCGTAGCACAGCCGTGCCGTCGGATAGAGCGCGGCCGGGATCGCCGGCGCCGCGTCGTCGAGACCGGCCGACGTGGCGTTGACGATCAGGTCGAAGCGCTCGGGCAGCCCGGCACGCACGCGGGCCTGCGCGTCGGCCGGCAGGTCGAACCCGCAGGCCCGCACGCGCGCATCGCCGGCGAGCCGGGCGAGGTCCTCGGCCCGCGACACGGTCCGGTTGGCCACCGTGAGCGCGCGCACGCCGGCGTCGAGCAGCGGCTGCAGCACGCCGCGTGCCGCGCCGCCGGCGCCGAGCAGCAGCACCGAGGCATCGCCGAGCCCCTGCCCGAGCCGCACGGTGATGTCGCGCACGAGCCCGATCCCGTCGGTGTTGTCGCCGAACACGCCGTCGGCGTCGAACCGCAGCGTGTTGACCGCACCGGCCATCGTGGCGCGCGCCGTGCGGCGCTGCGCGAACGCGAAGGCCTCCAGCTTGAACGGCACCGTCACGTTCAGGCCGCGCCCGCCGGATGCGCGGAACGCCTCGACGGTGGCGACGAAGCCGTCCAGCGGCGCCAGCAGGCGCTCGTAGACGAGGTCCTGCCCCGTCTGCGCGGCGAACTGCGCATGGATCGACGGGGAACGGCTGTGGGCCACGGGGTTGCCGACCACCGCGTAACGGTCGCTCATCGGATTCCTTTCGCGACGGAACGCATCCCGCGCGCCGGCGCGCGCCGCAAGACCGGGCGGCGCATCACGGCGCCTTCACCGCTTCGGTGGCGAGCGCGTCGTTGGTGAACGTCCAGGTGCGGACGATCTGGAGGATGTCGCCGTCGCGCGCCATCTCGGGCGGGAATCGCTGATACGGCGCGCCCGCATAGACGATCTGCCGCACGGCGCGGTTGAGCGCCTCGTGCTTGGACTTGCGGTTGATGATCACGTCGACGACGTTGCCGTGCTTGTCGATCTCGACGGTGATGATCAGCGCGTCGTACATCTTGCCGCGCGCCTCGGGCGGATAGCGCTCGGTGCCGATGCGCTCGATGCGCGACGCCCAGTCCTCGACGTACTTCGCATAGTTCACGCCGACCGCGTTGACGCCGAAGGTCAGCCGCTTGGGCCGCTTGTTGTAGTCGGAGATCTGCCGGTCGATCTGCGCCTGCAGGCGCGCGATGACCTGGCTCGTCTCCTCGGCGTCGGTCCCGTTCGGCGTGGGCGTGCTGGCGTCCGTGCGCTTGCCGTCGGTCACGTAGCTCTGCGGGCCGCGCGCCAGGGCCAGCAGCCGGCGCTGCTGCTCCTCGAGTTCCTCGACCCGCTGCCGGCGCACGCGCAGGTCGGTGCCGTCGGACACGGCCGCCTCGGCCGGCAGCGGGGAACGCGCGCGCCCTTCGTCCCGGTCGCCGCCGCCCTCCATGTCGACCTGCGCCCGGACGTCGGCCTTCAGCGGACGGGTCTCGGTCTGGGCGTTGAGCAGGATGACCTCGATCTGCGCATCGTTGGGCGCAAAGCGGATCGGCTCGGGCGGCGCGAACTTCAGCAGCAGCAGCACCAGGTGCAGCAGCACCGACGCCGCCACGCCGACGCCGATCGGCGAGCGCATCACGTCCGCCACCGGCACGGGCCGCGGGCCGCCGAGGTCGGTGGCCGCCACCACGTCAGCCCTCTTCGGCGAACTCGGCCTCGTCGGCCTCGTCGTCGGTGAGCCCCGACGGCGCCGCACTGCCGCCGTCGGCCGCGAGACCGTGATAGCGGGCCGAGATCGAGAGATCGATCAGGTCGTGCTCGATGATGTCGATCACGACGCGCCGGCCGGGCGGCAGGACGGGCAGATCCGGCACGCGCACGTAGAGCGGCGCCTGCGCGAGCCGCACCAGGTCGTCGCGCACGACGACCGCATCGGCGCGCGTCAGCGACTCCTGCTGCACCCAGCGCAGGCACCAGTAGCGCTCCATGCGCGTCTGGAACTCGACGTACGCGGTGTAGCGCGCGTCGAACGCCGAGATCACCGAGAACAGGTCGGCGTCGTTGGGCGGGTGCGGCGGCGGCTCGCCGGCCAGCACCGCCAGCAGCTGCCGCTGGTTGGTCAGGTCCACGTAGCGGCGCAGCGGCGAGGTGGACCAGATGTACTGCAGCACGCCCAGCCCCTGGTGCCCGCCCGACGGGTGGGTGCTCATGCGCACGCGTCCGCCCTGCTGGGCACGGTAGATGCCCGGCACGGCGTGCTCGGCCAGCAGCAGCCCCCATTCGCTGTTGGCGAGGATCATCATCTCGGCGACGATCCGGTCGATCGGGAGGTCGCGGCGCCGCGGCACGATGCGCACCTGCTCGCCCTCGACGTAGAACGCGAAGTCGGTCTTGAACCGCGGCTCGGGCTTGCCGCGCACGCGGTCGCGCTGCGCGCACAGCGCCAGCGTGAGCTTCCACAGCACCCGCAGCGCGTCGCCGAAGGGCATCACCGCGTCGGGATCCTCGAGCGTGCGCTCGCTGATCTCGTCGTCGAGCTGGTCGTGCCGCAGGTTGGCGGCGATGCGGATGCGCTCGGCACGCGAGAAGCGGTTGACGATCTGCGTGCCGTCCGCGTCGAGATCGACGTACAGCGACAGGACCGGGCGCACCGTGCCTTCGTCCAGCGAATAGGGCCGGATCGCCGCCTCGGGCAGCATCGTCACCTTCTCGCCCGGCATGTACAGCGTGGACATGCGGTCGCGCGCCACCTGATCGAGCGCATCCCCAGGTGCGATGCCCAGGGCGGGCGCCGCGATGTGGATGCCGACGCGCCGGCGCCCGTCGGGCAGGGTCTGCACCGACAGGCAGTCGTCGATCTCGGTGGTGGTGGAGTCGTCGACCGAGAAGGCCTCGACCTCGCCGACGGGGAGATCGTCCGCCGTCGCGGCGGGCGGGGGCAGCGCCGGGAACGCGACGCCGCGCGGGAAGAACTCGGCGGCGAAGCGTCCGAAGTGCAGTTCACGCGGCGACCCGAACGCGCCCAGCTCGACGAGCAGACGGTCGTGCGCCTTGTGCAGCCGCTCGGACGCGCGCTCCAGCGCACGGTACTCGATCGACTGCTTGTCGGGGCGCACCAGCAGCAGGGCCGCCTGGGCGCGGATGATGTCCGGCAGCCCGCCGTTCACCATCTCCTGCGCGGCGGCCTCGATCGTGAGCTCCTGCACGCGGCGGCGCTCGATCGCGGCCAGGGCCAGGCGCACGGTCTCCGCAGGCGCCGGGCGGTAGCGGCCACGGCCCTTGCGCTGGAAGTACACGGGCGCCGAATGCAGGCGCAGCAGCACGCCGGCCGCCTGCACCGCGCCCGGCTGGGCGCCGAAGTACTCGCCGGCAAGGTCGAGGAAGCCGAACTCCTCCTGAGGCGCGCACTCCCAGAGGAAGTCGAGGTCGATGCCGTCGGCCACCTGCTGCGCGGCCGGCAGCAGCTCGCCCGCCCCCGGCGCGTCGAAGCGCAGGATCACGTGCGCGGCCTTCACCTTGCCGCGCTTGCCGCTGGCGTGCTCGACCTGCAGGCTTCCGCCGGCTTCCGACAGCACGGTGCCGGCCTTGAAGCCGCCGTCTTCTTCGAAGAGAACATGGGTCATGACCCGGCGGATTATACGGGCGGGGGTGGTGCCGGGCCCGGGCAAGGTCTTCGGCGGCGACGACGACGGAAGGCCGTCGCCGCCGCGGCATCACATCATGATGCCGCCCGACACCTCGATCACGGCGCCGTTGACATAGCTGGCCTCGTCGGACGCGAGGAAGGCATACACGTTGGCGATCTCCTCGGCCTTGCCGAGGCGGCCCAGCGGCACCCGGTCGATCATGTTCTGCATCACCGCCGCCGGGATTGTCGCCAGGATCTGCGTCTCGACGAAGCCGGGGCAGACCGCCACCGAGCGCACGCCCTTGGGCCCGAGCTCGCGCGCCCACGACTTGGTGAAGCCGATCACGCCGGCCTTGGACGCCGCGTAGTTGGTCTGACCGAAGTTGCCGAACAGCCCGACCACCGACGACGCGTTGATGATCACCCCCGCCCCCTGGGTGATCATGGTGGGCGCCACGGCCTGCGTGCACTCGAAGACACCCTTCAGGTTGACCCCGATGACCTGGTCGAACTGCGTCTCGGTCATCTTCACGAGGCGCGCGTCCTTGGTGATGCCCGCGTTGTTGAGCAGCACGTCGATGCGCCCCCAGCGCGCCAGCACCTGCGCGACCATCGCGTCGATCTGGGCACGGTCGGTGACGTCCACCACGCACGGCATCACACGGTCGCCGCCCGCGAGTTCCGCGCAGGCCTGGTCGACGCGTGCCGGCACGATGTCGGCGACGACGACGCGCGCGCCTTCGCGCACGAATTTGGCGGCGGTGGCCAGGCCGATGCCCGACGCCGCGCCGGTGATGATCGCTACCTTGTTCTCGAGTCTCATGGTTGCATCCGTATCAGTGGGGTCCGAATCCCGCGAACGACAGCACCTCGTCGATGATCTGGTCGAAGTCGCTGATCCCGTGGTCGCTGCCTTCCAGCACCAGGTGCCGGGCACCCGGATACCGCTTCACCATCTCGCGCCAGTCGAGCAGCTCGTCGCCCTTGGCCGCGACCAGCAGGTAGCGCTGCGGGAACGTGATCGCCCCGAACGCCAGCGCGCGCAGCTCGTCGACGTACTCCGGCAGGAACTCGAAGGGTTCGTCGCTGTGGAACATGGTCTGCACCCCGACGTGGGCCGCCAGGCCGGGCGCAGGATCGACCGCGGGATTCAGCAGCACCGCGCGGCAGCCGAGATGCTCGGCGAGCACGGTGGCATAGAAGCCGCCGAGCGAACTGCCCACCAGCGTGTCCTGGGCGGAGGGCGCGATCCGGTTGCGCACCAGCGCGATCGCCTCGCGCGGCGAGGCGGGCAGCTGCGGGCAGATGAAGTCGGCGCCGCGCCCCATCGCGCGCAGGCGCTCGCCGATCATCTGCGCCTTGAACGACTTCGGCGACGAGCGGAATCCGTGCAGGTAGATCAGACGGGGACGGTCGGTGGCGCTCATGCCGGTGCTCCTGCGCGCCGCGCGAGCGCATCGAGCAGCTTCTGGTGGATGCCCCCGAACCCGCCGTTGCTCATCACGAGGACGCGGTCGCCGCTGCGCGACTCCGCCACGATCGCCGCGACGAGCGCGTCGAGCTCGGATTCGACACGCAGCTTCGCGCCCAGCGGGGCGAGCGCGGCCGAGACGTCCCAGCCGACCCCGCCCGTGTAGCAGAACACCTTGTCGGCCGCCGCCAGGCTGCCGGGCAGCTGGGCTTTCATCGCGCCGAGCTTCATCGTGTTGGAGCGCGGCTCGAGCACCGCCAGCACCCGCTGCCCGGGGGTCAGGCGGGCGCGCAGCCCGTCCACGGTGGTGGCGATCGCCGTCGGATGGTGGGCGAAGTCGTCGATCACCACGACGCCGGCGACGGTGCCGCGCGTCTCCAGCCGCCGGCGCACGCCGGCGAAGCGGGCCAGGCTGTCGATCGCCTGGGCCGGGTCGACGCCGGCGTGGGCGGCCGCGGCGATCGCCGCGACGGCGTTCAGGCGGCTGTGTGCGCCGGCCATGGGCAGGCGGCAGCGACCGAGGATCTGCCCGGCCCGCACGACCGAGAACTCGGAGCACTCGGGCAGCTCGGCCACGTCGGCCACGTTCCATCCATCGTCGGCGCCGAAGCGGTCGCATGCGCTCCAGAGGCCGCGTGCCAGCACGCGGTCGAGCGACGCCTGCGTGGCGTTGACGACGATCCGCCCGCTGCGCGGCACGGTGCGCACCAGGTGGTGGAACTGGGTCTCGATCGCCGCCAGGTCCGGGAAGATGTCGGCGTGGTCGAACTCGAGGTTGTTCAGCAGCGCGGTGCGCGGCCGGTAGTGCACGAACTTCGAACGCTTGTCGAAGAACGCGGTGTCGTACTCGTCGGCCTCGATGACGAAGGTCTCGCCGCCGCCGAGCCGGGCCGAGCGGCTGAAGTTGCCGGGCGCACCGCCGATCAGGAAGCCGGGGTCGCGGCCCGCATGCTCGAGGATCCACGCCAGCATCGACGCGGTGGTGGTCTTGCCGTGCGTGCCCGCGACGGCCAGCACCCAGCGCCCGCGCAGCACCTGCTCGGCCAGCCACTGGGGGCCCGAGATGTAGGGCACGCCCGCGTCGAGAATGGCCTCCATCAGGGGATTGCCGCGCGACACCACGTTGCCGACCACCCAGAGGTCGGCGCCCAGGGCGAGCTGATCGGGCCCGAACCCTTCGATCAGGTCGATGTCGAGCGCACGCAGCTGGTCGCTCATCGGCGGATAGACGTTCGCGTCGCAGCCGGTCACGCGATGACCGGCCTCGCGCGCGACCGCGGCCACCCCGCCCATGAAGGTGCCGCAGATGCCCAGGATGTGGATGTGCATGGGGAGGAAGTTCCGGAAGGCACGGGATTGTACTCGCGGGGCGGAGCCGGACCGGACGGGGCTGGAGGCGCCAGGGCGGAGCCCCGCCAAGCCGGGGGGGCATGGGCGCTGGGCTACACTGCCGCCATGCACTCCGGTCAGGATTCGACACGCGCCGAGATCGCCGCCGCCGCCGCCCGCCTCGTGGCCGACGGCGGCCTCGACTATGGCGCGGCCAAGACCCGCGCGGCCCGCGATCTGTTCGGCCAGCGCGTCCCGCGCGGGGTGATGCCCGACAACGACGAGATCGACGAGGCGCTGCGCGAGCATCTCGCGCTGTTCGACGCCGCGCACCCGCAGCGGGTTGCGCAGCTACGCAGCGCGGCCCTGGCGCTGATGGATCAGCTGGCCGACTTCTCGCCGCTGGTCACCGGCGCCGCCTGGAAAGGCATCGCGGCCGAGCACGCGCCGATCCACCTGCAGCTGTTCCACGACAACCTCAAGGAAGTCGAGTACTGGCTGCTCGACCGCCGCATCGCGTTCGAGGTGGGCACGATCGCCCATTTCGCCGGCACCGGCGAGGAGGTCGAGGCGATCAGCTTCCTCTGGAACGACCTGCCGGTGCTGCTGTCCCTGTACGACCCCAGAGCCCTGCGGGGCGCACTGCGGGGCGGCGAGGATGCGCAGCGCGGCGCGGCGGCCGCGCTGCGGGCGCGCATCGCGCGTGCGGCGGCGGAAACGGAAGCAGGCGCGGCCGAGGCGTCGTCGGCCGAAACGGCGAAGGCCGGCGCTGCGGGTGCGCCGGTGGACGCCGACAGCGGCGCCGGTTCGGATGCCCGCGAACGCGGGGTGCGGTCATGACCCCGTCGCGGCGCTGGTGGCTGGTGGGCGCAACGGCGTTCGCCGCGGCGGCCGCGGGCGGCTGGCTCGCCAGCCGCCGCACGACCGTCACTTCGGAAGAGGATGTCGCGGCGGTGCACCTGCTATTCGCGCAGAAGCTGCCCGATCACGCCGGCACGACGGTATCCCTGGACACGTTCAAGGGCCGGACGGTCGTGCTCAACTTCTGGGCGACCTGGTGCCCGCCTTGTATCGACGAGATGCCGGAGCTGGCCGAACTCCACCGCGAAATCGCGCCCCGCAACGGCACCGTGATCGGGATCGGCATCGATTCCCCATCGAACATCCGTGAATTTGCCGAGAAACACCAATTCCCGTATCCTCTTCTGGTTGCTGGCATGGCTGGCAGCGAGCTCTCCCGAAAGCTCGGAAACAGCTCCGCAGCGCTGCCGTTCACCGTCGTCATCGACAGAAGCGGGCAAGTTGTCGACAAGAAGCTGGGAAGAATCAAGCTGGGCCCATTGCGGGAACGGGTGAACGCGGTCCTGCCGCGCTGAACCGCGCAGACTCCGCCGCCCCGTGCGTGCTGCACGGGCCCTGCCGGCGCCGGACGGCACCGACCAGCAAACGCTGGACATTTCCCTCCAAACCAGCGCAGAATCGCGCCTTCTCTCGCCAACATCTGCCAAACAGCAGATAAATCACCGCATGTCCTCGCTCGTCTGGGTCATCCACGGACCGAACCTGAACCTGCTCGGAACCCGAGAACCCGCGGTCTACGGCGCCACGACGCTGGCCGACATCAACCGGGAGCTGGTGCAGCTCGGACAGCAGCATGGCATCACGGTCGATCCGTTCCAGTCGAACCACGAAGGCGCCCTCGTCGACCGGATCCAGCAGGCGCGCGACGCCGGCGTCGGGTTCATCGTGATCAACCCGGCGGCCTACACGCACACGAGCGTCGCGATCCGCGACGCGCTGGCGGCCGTCGCAGTCCCCTTCATCGAAGTGCACCTGTCGAACGTGCACAAGCGCGAGCCGTTCCGGCACCACTCGTATCTGTCGGATCAGGCCGTCGGCGTGATTGCGGGCCTCGGCGCGCACGGCTACGCGTTCGCGCTGCGTTACGCGATCGACGTGCTCGGCAAGCGCTAGAACAGCACACCTCACGCGCGCCGCCACCGGCGCGCACGGCGACGACCGCCAGGAGAACCACCGAATGGATCTGCGAAAACTCAAGACCCTGATCGACCTCGTGTCCGAGTCGGGCATCTGCGAACTCGAAATCACCGAAGGCGAAGGCAAGGTCCGGATCGTCAAGAATCCGGCGGCCGTCGCGATGCCGGTCGCCACCGCCCTGCAGGCCCCCATGACCGTGGCCGGCAGTGCCCCTGCGGCCACGCCGACGGTCGCCGCAGCGCCGGCGCCGGCCCCCGCCGAGCCCGCCGCCGCCCCCACGGGGCACGTGGTGAAGTCGCCGATGGTCGGTTCCTTCTACCGCGCCGCACAGCCGGGTGCCGAGCCCTTCGTCAACGTCGGCAGCGAAGTCAAGGAAGGCCAGACGATCTGCATCATCGAGGCCATGAAGCTGCTGAACGAGATCGAGGCCGACAAGGCCGGCACGATCAAGGCGATCCTCGTCGAGAACGGCCAGCCCGTCGAGTACGGTCAGCCGCTGTTCGTGATCGAGTGACCAGGCGATCGCCCGATGTTTGAAAAGATCCTGATCGCCAACCGGGGCGAGATCGCCCTGCGCATCCAGCGGGCCTGTCGCGAGCTGGGCATCAAGACGGTGGTCGTCCATTCCGAAGCCGACACCGAAGCCAAGTACGTGAAGCTCTCGGACGAGTCCGTCTGCATCGGACCGGCCGTCTCCCGTGACAGCTACCTGAACATCCCGGCCATCATCAGCGCCGCCGAGGTCACCGACGCCGAAGCCATCCATCCGGGGTACGGCTTCCTGTCCGAGAACGCCGACTTCGCCGAGCGCGTCGAGAAGAGCGGCTTCGTCTTCATCGGCCCCCGCCCCGACTCGATCCGCCTGATGGGCGACAAGGTCTCGGCCAAGGATGCGATGAAGCGCGCCGGCGTGCCGGTGGTCCCCGGCTCCGAAGGCGCGCTGCCGGACGATCCGAAGGAGATCGTGCGCATCGCGCGCGCGATCGGCTATCCGGTCATCATCAAGGCGGCCGGCGGCGGCGGCGGTCGCGGCATGCGCGTGGTGCACACCGAGGCGGCGCTGATCAGCGCCGTCACGATGACCCGCACCGAGGCGGGCGCCGCATTCGGCAACCCGTCCGTGTACATGGAGAAGTACCTCGAGAACCCGCGCCACATCGAGATCCAGGTGCTGGCCGACGAGTACAAGAACGCGGTCTACCTGGGCGAGCGCGACTGCTCGATGCAGCGCCGTCACCAGAAGGTCCTCGAGGAGGCGCCCGCGCCCGGCATCGCGCGCCGCCTGATCGACCGCATCGGCGCGCGCTGCGCGGATGCCTGCAAGAAGATGGGCTATCGCGGCGCCGGCACCTTCGAGTTCCTGTACGAGAACGGCGAGTTCTACTTCATTGAGATGAACACGCGCGTGCAGGTCGAACACCCGGTCACCGAACTGGTCACGGGCATCGACATCGTGCAGCAGCAGATCCGCATCGCCGCCGGCGAGAAGATGACGCTGCGCCAGCGCGACATCGAGCTCAAGGGTCACGCGATCGAATGCCGGATCAACGCCGAGCATCCGTACCGGTTCACGCCCTCGCCGGGGCGGATCACCGCATGGCACCCGCCCGGCGGCCCGGGCATCCGGGTCGACTCGCACGCCTACGCCAACTACTTCGTGCCGCCGCACTACGACTCGATGATCGCGAAGGTGCTGGCCTACGGCGACACCCGCGAACAGGCCATCCGGCGCATGCGGATCGCATTGTCCGAAATGGCGGTCGATGGCATCCTGACCAACATTCCGCTGCACCGCGAGCTGATGATGGACACCCGGTTCGTCGCGGGCGGCACCTCGATCCACTACCTCGAGCAGAAGCTCGCGCAGCGCAAGGACGCCCAGGTCGACTGAGACCGGGCGGCATGCGGCCGCCCGCGCCCGGCGCGGTGCGGCAGACCTCGACAGGATGACGGATGGGCGTCTGGCGTGAACTGATCCTCGAGCTCCCGGCCTCCCAGGTCGAGCGCTGGAGCGACGCGCTGCTCGACGTCGGCGCGCTCTCGGTGCAGGCCGAGGACGCCGACGCCGAGTCGCCCGACGAGCAGCCGATCTTCGGCGAACCCGGCCTGCCGGTCGCGCAGGCCGGCTGGACGCGCACGCGCCTGACCGCGCTGCTCGAGGAGCGGGCCGACCCGCCGGTGCTGCTGGCCGCGGCGGCGTCCGCACTCGGCGAGACCGGACCGCTGCCGCCGTACACGGTGCGCGAGCTCGCCGACCGCGACTGGGTCAGTGCCTCGCAGGCCCAGTTCGAACCGATCCCGGTCGGCAACCGGCTGCTGATCACGCCCACCTGGCACCTCGATGCGGAGCGCGCGCGCGGGCACGACGCCGGCCGCGAGATCATCGTGCTCGACCCCGGGCTCGCATTCGGCACGGGCAGCCACCCCACCACCCACATGTGTCTGCTGTGGCTGTCCGAACACCTGCGCCCCGGGCAGAGCGTGATCGACTACGGCTGCGGGTCCGGCATCCTCGCCATCGCTGCGGCGAAGTTCGGCGGCACGCCGGTGTGCGGCATCGACATCGACCCGCAGGCCGTCGAGAGCGCCCGCGACAACGCCCAGGCGAATGCGGTCGCACTCGACCTGCGCACGACCTCGCAGCCCCTGCCCGCCCCCGCCGACGTGGTCGTCGCCAACATCCTCGCCAATCCGCTGAAAGTGCTTGCGCCGGTGCTGTCGACGCTCGTGCGTCCGGGCGGGCACCTGATCCTGGCCGGACTGCTCGACCGCCAGGCCGAGGAGGTCGCCGCCTGCTACCCCGAGATCGCACTGACGCCGTACGCGTCGCTCGAAGGCTGGACCTGCCTGGCGGGACGGCGGGGCTGACCCGGCGGCGATGGCGCTCGCGACCACCTGCCCGCGCTGTGCGACCAGCTTCAAGGTCGTGCCTGACCAGTTGAAGCTGCGCCGCGGCCTGGTGCGCTGCGGCATGTGCCAGCACGTCTTTTCCGGCATCGACTATCTGCGCTACGTCGACGAGTCCGTGCGCCCCGGCGACCCGGGCGACCCGTCGGCGGGCGCTGCCGCACCGGCCGCACCGATTGCGCCGCCGCCCGGCGCCCGCGATCCGGTGCCGCCGCGTTCGGACGAGCCCGCGGCCGCACGACCAGCCCCCCCCGTCACGGACGCACCCGATCTGCCGCGCGAGCCCACGACCGTGCAGCGCGGCACGGCCGACACGCACCCGCCGCCCGCCGACGCTCCGATGCCGCGGGGCACGTCGACCGACGAGGCGATCGCAACCGGCACCTGGCTGGCCGAACCGGGTGCCGCGCCGCTCGAATGGCGTCCGTCCGGCCCCCCGTCGATCGTGACGTCACCGGCGGCGGCGGCCCCACCACGCGCCGGCGCACCGCGCCCGGCAGAGGCTTCGGACCCTTGGGATACGCGCGACGATCGCCGTGACGGCGATGCCGGCTTCGGCGCGGATGACGCCGGTGCGCTCGTGGCCGCGCCGGAGGACGCACTGCTCTGGCACACGGCCGCCACCGCCCCGCAGCCCGCATCGGACGGCCCGGCTGCGATCGACGCCCCCTTCGACCGAAGGTCGATCGACGACACGGGTCGCGTCCCGTCGCAGGACGACGCGGCGCCGCCCGCGCTCCATGACCGCGCACCGGGGCACACGCACGATGCGGCCGATCGCCTTGCGCCCGACGATGCCGATGCGGCCGCCACCTCCGGAGCCGCGCCGGCGGATGCATCCACGGTCGGACCCATGCCATGGCCCGAACCAGGGTTGGGGGCTGAACCCGGATTGGGGGCTGAATCCGGGTTGGCGCCGCCGCCGCCGCCGCCGCCGCCGGAGCTGGCGCCCGAGCCCGAGCCCGAGCCCGAGCCCGAGCCCGAGCCCGAGCCCGGACTCGAGCCGGAGCGGGAGGGGGAGGGGGAACTGGAGCCGGCCCCCGCCTCCGGACCCACTCCGGACGACGAGCCCGGCAACGACGGGTCGACCCAACTGCAGGGTGCGACGATCAGCCACGCGCTCACGGCCGCGTCCGCGACCGGGACCGCGCCGGGAGCGGGCGGGGCCGCACGGGCCCAGGTGGACACCGCCCCCCCGGACGGGGAAGACGCGATCGACTTCTTCGCCACTGATCGCCGACCGCGCGGCTTCGATTCGCGCGCCAGCGTCTTCCGGACACTGGCGGGTGTGCTGCTCGCGCTCGCCGCCCTCCTGCAGCTGACGATCGTCGGACGCGACCGGCTGGCGGCCTGGTTTCCACAGCTGGGCACCCCGCTCGCCGCGCTCGTCGGCCCGCTCGGCCTGTCCGTCGCACCGCCCCGCGACCTCGATGCGCTGACGATCGAGGCGTTCGAGCTCCGTCCGGGCGATGCGGCCGACCTGCTCACGATGAACGCGCTGCTGCGCAATCATTCGCGCTACACGGTCCGCTGGCCGGCGATGGAGCTCTCGCTGATCGATGCCGGCGGCGGACTCGCCGTGCGCAAGGTGCTGCTGCCTGCCGAATACCTGATGCCGGCCGGCCGTGCCGACGAACCCGGCATCGGCGCCCACGCCGAGTTCACCGTCCGCGTCGTGCTGCGTGCACGCGACGTCGAGGCCACCGGCTACACCGTCAATCTCTTCTACCCCTGAGGCCGCAGGGGCCCAAAACCCGGAGCGTTCATGTCCCGTCGCGTGCTGATCAGCGGATCCATCGCCTACGACAACATCATGGTGTTCGAAGGACAGTTCAAGGATCACATCCTGCCGGACCGCGTGCACATGCTGAACGTGTCCTTCCTCACCCCGAGCCTGAAGCGCGAGTTCGGCGGATGCGCGGCCAACATCGCCTACACCCTGCGCGGCCTGGGCGGCGAGCCGGTCGTGCTCGCCACCGTGGGCCGCGACGCTGAAGACTACCTGGCCCGCTTCGACGCGCTGTCGCTCGACTGCAGCCATGTGCTTCCGCTCGACGACTGCTACACCGCGCAGTGCTTCATCACGACCGACCTGGCCGACAATCAGATCACTGCGTTCCATCCCGGTGCGATGACGCACGCGCATCGCGTCTCGGCACTGGCTGCACTGCCCGCCGCGTTCGGCATCGTGGCCCCGAACGGCAAGGACGCGATGGTGCAGCACGCGCGCGAGCTCGCCGAGGCCCGCGTACCGTTCATCTTCGACCCGGGTCAGGGCCTGCCGATGTTCGACGGTGCCGAGCTGCGCGCGCTGATCGGATCGGCCAGTGCCGTTGCGGTCAACGACTACGAGTCGAGCCTGCTGTGCGATCGCACCGGCTGGCGCGAGGAGGAGATCGCCGCGCGGCTCGATGCGCTGATCGTCACCCGCGGCGCGCAGGGCGCGCAGGTGTGGAGTGGCGGATCCAGCACCGCGATCCCGGCGGTCGCGGCGCATCGGACCGTCGATCCGACCGGCTGTGGCGACGCGTTCCGCGGCGGCCTGCTCTACGGCATCGCGCAGGGATGGGACTGGGTCGAGTCGGCGCGACTGGGCAGCGTGCTGGGCGCGATGAAGATCGAATGCCAGGGACCGCAGAACCACGTCGTCGACCGCGACGCCGTGGCATCGCGCTTCGCACAGGCCTGGGGCAGGCGCCCGTGGTGAACGCGGCCGCGCGCGTGGTGAACGGCGCCGCACGCATGGTGAACGTCGCCGCGTGGGCGACGCGCGCCACCGCGCTCTGAGGCAAGGCCGCGGCGCACGCGACGGTGACCACCGCGCAGCGGACGGTCCGCGTCAGGGGATGGCGACGAGCGAGACGAAGCCGGTCTCGAGGAGCGTGAGCAGCACCTGGGCCAGTACGATCAGCACCAGCGGAGACAGGTCCACGCCGCCGACCAGCGGCACGATGCGTCGCAGCGGCGCGAGGAAGGGCCGCGTCAGCTGGTCCACGACCGGCGCCAGCGGCGCATGCGGATTCACCCAGGACATCAGCGCCTGGATCAGCACGAGGCCGATCACCAGATAGATCGACCACTTCAGCACCCAGAACACGGCCAGCAGCAGGATGCTGCCGAACATCGGTGCACGACCATGCGCGAACAGCAGGCTCCAGACAACCGCCAGCACGAGTGCGACGGCGAGTGCGGCCACGATGCTGGCCCAGTCGTTGGTGCGCGACGCCGGCAGGACCTTGCGCAGCGGCTTGACGAGCCAGTCGGTGACCGCGATCACGAACTGCATGATCGGATTGCGCGCCGACAGCTGTCCGCGCCAGGCAAGCGCGCGCAGGATGCAGACGGTGGCCAGCAGGCTGCCGACGGTTTCAATCAGGAGCCAGAGCGCGCGGGACATTCGGCGTGGTCAGGTGTACGTGAGGAGGGTGCGAGGGATGCGGACGCAGCAGCGCGGACGCGCCCCGGAGCGCGGCGGATTGTCGCACAAAAGGTTGCCGCGCCGGCACGGCCGGCGCGGCACGAACACAGGCACGGGTGCGGACCGCCAGCGGTCCGGCCCGCAGGCCCGTGATCAGGGCTTGTTGCCGGTCGGGAACGGCCAGGCCGCCGCCGGGTTCAGCGGCTTCGCCGCTGCCGCCGCTGGCGCAGGCTTGGCGGCAGCCGGCTTCTTCGCCGCCTTCTTCGCCGCCGGCTTCTTGGCCGCGGGCTTCTTCGCCGCAGCCTTCTTCGCAGGCTTCTTGGCGGCCGCCTTCTTCGCTGCCGGCTTCTTCGCGGCGACCTTCTTGGCCGCGGGCTTCTTCGCCGCAGGCTTCTTCGCGGCGACCTTCTTGGCGGCCGGCTTCTTCGCTACGGGCTTCTTCGCAGCGACCTTCTTGGCGGCGGGCTTCTTCGCAGCGACCTTCTTGGCCGCGGGCTTCTTCGCGGCGACCTTCTTGGCGGCCGGCTTCTTTGCAGCGACCTTCTTGGCCGCCGGCTTCTTCGCAGCGACCTTCTTGGCCGCGGGCTTCTTCGCCGCGGGCTTCTTCGCAGCCGGCTTCTTGGCAGCAGGTTTCTTGGCGGTTGCCATCAGGGATCTCCTAAGGTTGATACAGCGAACGTGGGAACCCGTGCGTGCGCCAACGCTCTGTCTGCGGCGCTCGGGCTATTCATCGGCGCAAGAACTCCTCGGACGGTGCGTCCCGTTCCTACGCTAATGAATCCGGCTGGACGCGCGCCCGTGGGGCGCGACGTCTCGATACGGAGAGCGGCAACAGCGCCGGCACCTGCACGCGCGGCGTCGTCGCCATGCGTCTGAGGTGTGTCGATCACGACCCGGCCGACTGTTCGTTCGTCCCTCAACTCGATCCCTGTCCCGCGGCATCAGCCGCTCGGAATGTGCGAATCAATCCCAACTGAGCGCGCCACCCGTCTGGTACTCGATGACACGCGTCTCGAAGAAGTTGCGCTCCTTCTTCAGGTCGATCATCTCGCTCATCCACGGGAAGGGGTTTTCCTCCTGGGGGAAGAGCGGATCGAGACCGATCTGCTGTGCACGCCGATTGGCGATGAAGCGCAGGTAACCCTTGAACATCGGCGCGTTCAGCCCGAGCACGCCGCGCGGCATGGTGTCCTCTGCATACGCGTACTCGAGTTCGACCGCACGCAGGAACAGGCCCTTGATCCGGTCGCGGAACTGCGGCGTCCACAGGTGCGGGTTCTCGAGCTTGATCGTGTTGATCAGGTCGATGCCGAAGTTGCAGTGCATCGACTCGTCGCGCAGGATGTACTGGTACTGCTCGGCCGCACCGGTCATCTTGTTCTGACGTCCGAGCGCGAGGATCTGCACGAAGCCCACGTAGAAGAACAGGCCTTCCATCAGGCACGCGAACACGATGAGCGACTCGAGCAGCTTCTGGTCGTTCTCGGCGGTGCCGGTGACGAAGTGCGGGTTGGTCAGCGTGTCGATGAACGGGATCAGGAACTCGTCCTTGTCGCGGATCGACTTGACCTCGTGATACGCATTGAAGATCTCGCCCTCGTCGAGCCCCAGCGACTCGACGATGTACTGGTACGCGTGCGTATGGATCGCTTCCTCGAACGCCTGGCGCAGCAGGAACTGGCGGCACTCGGGCGCCGAGATGTGGCGGTACGTGCCCAGGACGATGTTGTTGGCGGCGAGCGAGTCGGCCGTGACGAAGAAGCCGAGGTTGCGCTTGACCAGCCGGCGCTCGTCTTCGGTGAGGCCGTTGGGGTCCTTCCAGAGCGCGATGTCGCGGCTCATGTTGACCTCCTGCGGCATCCAGTGGTTCGCGCAGGTGGCGATGTACTTCTCCCACGCCCACTTGTACTTGAACGGCACCAGCTGATTGACGTCGGAGGCGCCGTTGATGATGCGCTTGTCCTCGACGCGCACGCGGCGATCGCTGCGCGCCACGATCGAACCGTTGGTGCCGGACGCAGCGTGCGCACCGGGCGCCGCGCCAAGGGCGGACGGCGCGGACACGGCAGGGGATGGGGTGAACGGGCGCTCGTCCGGAGTCGATACGACACGCTCGGCGAGCATTGGGGCGACGGGTGACGACTGCGGCATCCGCGCCTGGGGGAGCGGGCCGGGGGCAGACGTCATCGGAACGGGGTCATCCCAGGAAAGCATTTGAGATCTCGCTTGAAATCAGACGACTAACTAATTGTCTTTGCGCGAGATTCCGCTGTTATTCACAGACGGGATCTTACGTGCGCTGTGGATAGCCGGCAACGGCTTTGCAACACTCACTTGACAATCGATGCAGGGCTTCGGTGTTCGCGCAACAGAGATTCAGCACGGGCGCCAATCGCGCGCAGCGACGGGCCCGCGCTTCGATGCGACGGACCCGTGCTTCGACGCTGCGACGGGTGCACGGTTCAACGCGATACGTCCGCGCATCGATGCAACGACTACTGACACGCTTCGCACGTGGGATCGTCGATCGCGCAGAACTTCGGCGCGGCCGATGCGTCCGCCGACGCACTCGCCGAGGCGGCATACGCGAAGCCTGCCGTCGCCGTGCTGCCGTCGGCGGACACGGCGTTGAGCTGCCCGATGCGCTCGGTGGTGGACTTCTCGGTGCTCGTCGCACCGAGCGTGCGCAGGTAGTAGGTGGTCTTCAGGCCGCGCAGCCAGGCGAGCGTATACGTGTCGTGCAGCTTCTTGCCCGACGCACCGGCGATGTAGATGTTGAGCGACTGCGCCTGGTCGATCCACTTCTGACGGCGCGAGGCCGCTTCGACCAGCCACGACGCATCCACCTCGAACGCGGTCGCGTAGATCTGGCGCAGCTCCGGGTCGATGCGGTCGATGCGTGCGAGCGAACCGTCGAAGAACTTCAGGTCCGCGATCATCACCTCGTCCCACAGGCCCTGGCGCTTGAGGTCGCGCACCAGGTACTCGTTGACCACGGTGAACTCGCCCGACAGGTTCGACTTCACGTAGAGGTTCTGGTACGTGGGCTCGATGCAGGCGGACACACCGATGATGTTGGAGATGGTCGCCGTGGGCGCCACGGCCACGCAGTTGGAGTTGCGCATGCCGTGCGTGCGGATGCGCGCCCTCAGGGCCTCCCAGTCCATCGTCTCGGACATGTCGACCTGCAGGTACTGCGCGCTGTCGGCACGATCGCCGGGTGCACCACGCTGCTCGGCCAGCAGGTTCAGCGAGTCCTTGGGCAGGATGCCGCGGTCCCACAGCGACCCGCGGAAGCTCGAGTAGCGGCCGCGCTCCTCGGCCAGCTCGGTCGACGCCCAGTAGGCGTAGTAGCAGACCGCCTCCATCGAGCGGTCGGCGAACTCGACGGCCTCGACGCTCGCGTACGGCGTGCGCATCAGGTGCAGGCAGTCCTGGAAACCCATGATGCCGAGCCCGACCGGACGATGCTTGAGGTTCGCGTTGCGGGCCTTGCCGACCGCGTAGTAGTTGATGTCGACGACGTTGTCGAGCATGCGCATCGCGGTGCGGATGGTGGCCTTGAGCTTGTCGTGGTCGAGCACGTGCCGCGTGACGCCGTCGTCGCCCACGACTTCGCGCATGTGGGCCACGAGGTTCACCGAACCGAGGTTGCACACCGCGATCTCGGACGGACCGGTGTTGAGCGTGATCTCGGTGCACAGGTTGGAGCTGTGCACGACGCCCACGTGCTGCTGCGGCGAGCGCAGGTTGCACGGGTCCTTGAAGGTCAGCCACGGATGGCCGGTCTCGAAGAGCATCGACAGCATCTTGCGCCACAGGGTCGTCGCGGCGACCTTGCGGAACAGGCGCAGCTCACCGCTGGCGGCCTTCTGCTCGTACCGCAGGTAGGCCTCCTCGAAGGCCTTGCCGACCTTCTCGTGGAGATCGGGACAGTCGGAGGGCGAGAACAGCGTCCACTCGGCGTTCTCCATCACGCGCTTCATGAACAGGTCGGGAATCCAGTTCGCCGTGTTCATGTCGTGCGTGCGACGACGGTCGTCACCGGTGTTCTTGCGCAGCTCGAGGAACTCCTCGATGTCCAGGTGCCAGGTCTCGAGGTACGCGCAGACCGCGCCCTTGCGCTTGCCGCCCTGGTTCACCGCGACGGCGGTGTCGTTGACGACCTTCAGGAACGGCACCACGCCCTGGCTCTTGCCGTTGGTGCCCTTGATGTGCGAGCCGAGCGCACGCACCGGTGTCCAGTCGTTGCCGAGCCCGCCGGCGTACTTCGCCAGCAGCGCGTTCTCCTTGATGGCCTCGTAGATGCCGTCGAGGTCGTCGGACACGGTGGTGAGGTAGCACGACGAGAGCTGCGAGCGCTGCGTGCCGGAGTTGAACAGCGTCGGCGTCGAGCTCATGAAGTCGAACTTCGACAGCAGTTCGTAGAACTCGATGGCGCGCGCCTCGCGGTCGATCTCGTTGAGCGCCAGCCCCATCGCCACGCGCATGAAGAACGCCTGCGGCATCTCGATGCGCTGCTCGTCCACGTGCAGGAAGTAGCGGTCGTACAGCGTCTGCAGGCCGAGATAGCCGAACTGCAGGTCGCGGTCGGCCGACAGGGCGCCGGCGATGCGGACGAGGTCGAACTGAAGCAGTGCGTCGTCGAGCAGACCCGCCTCGACACCGCGCCGCACGAACTGCGGAAAGTATTCCGCATAGCGCGCCTGCATCTGGGCCTGCGACACCTCCTCGCCGAGCACTTCGCGGCGGATCGTGTGCAACAGCAGGCGGGCCGTCACCTGGCTGTACGCGGGATCCTTCTCGATCAGTGCGCGCGCCGAGAGGATCGCCGACTTGTACACCTCGTCGAGCGGCACGCCGTCGTACAGGTTCTTCACCGTCTCGCCCAGCACGGCGTCGACGCTGACGAACGCGTCGAGTCCGACACAGGCCGACTGCACCAGCGCGCGCAGGGCGGCCAGGTCGAGCGGACGCGACACGCTGCCGTCGACGACGTGCAGCACCGGCTGGACCTGCTGCGACTCGCGCTGGCGCGCGGCACGCTCCTGCGCGCGCTTCTCGCGGTAGAGGACGTAGGCGCGGGCGACCTCGTGCTCGCCCGAGCGCATCAGCGACAGCTCGACGTGGTCCTGGATGTCCTCGATGTGGAAGATGCCACCGGCCGGCTTGCCCCGCGTCAGGCCCGACACGACCATGGCCGTGAGCCGCTCGACGAGCTCGCGGACACGCGCCGACGCGGCACCCTGCCCGCCATTGACGGCCAGGAACGCCTTGGTCATCGCGATGGAGATCTTTCCGGGCTCGAAGGCCACGACCGAGCCGTTGCGACGGATGACCTTGAAGTCGGCCAGGGCGGACGCCGACGGCTGGGATGAGTCACCCGACTCGGTATGCGGCCACTGGGCCGCCGGCGAATGCGTTGCCGATTGGGGGATCTCACCGATCCGTTGCATGTGTGTTCTCCACCGGATGATTGACGCAGGAACGGACCGGCAGGCACGTGGTCGCACGCGCCCTCGGAACCGCAGACGAGGAACTCAGGAATCCAGGGAGACGACGAACCGCGCACAGGCCGCGCGCGCCGCTCGGGCACGTGTGCAGGCGCTGCATTCGATCAGTGTGGCCGGCGCCCGGGGTTCAGGCCTGGCTGGGCCGGACCACAAGATATTGTGTCCGGACCCCGTCTCCGGCACTAATTCTAGTAGTGGGACCACCGCGCACGCAAGCCGTGCGCACACACCGACGCACCGTCGCGACGGTGTTGCAGACGTTCAACGCGCGGCGGTGCGCGCCGGCTCGGGGGCGCCGGCCGCACGCAGCGCGGCGAGGTAGCGCCCCCAGTCGAAGTGCGGCCCCGGATCCCATTTGCGTCCGGGTGCGATGTCGCTGTGCGCCGCGACGTGACGCAGCGGATGGCGCTGCGCAAGCAGCAGCGTGAGCGCCACCAGCCGGCGATATTGCGCCGCGGTGAACGGATGCCGTTCGGTGCCTTCGAGCTCGATGCCGATCGAGAACTCGTTGCAGCGCTCGCGCCCCGCGAAGGACGAGACACCGGCGTGCCAGGCGCGCGCGTCGGTCGCGACGAACTGCAGCACCTCGCCCCGGCGCCGGATCAGGAAGTGCGCCGACACGCGCAGGTCGCGCAACTGATCGAAGTAGGGATGCGCATCGCAGTCGAGCGTGTTCGTGAACAGCGCCTCGATCGCGTCACCGCTGAACCGGTCGGGTGGCAGGCTGATGGCGTGGATCACGAGCAGGTCGACCGGCGAGCCCACGGGACGTGCATCGTGGTTGGGCGACGGCACCCAGCGCGCGCCGTCGACGCGGCCCGGGTGCGCCGACGACCAGCGCAGTCCGACGCCGCGGCGCGTCAATGCAGACCCAGCCGCTGCATCCGGTAGCGCAGCGCGCGGAAGGTGATGCCCAGCAGACGCGCGGCCGCCGTGCGGTTGTAGCGCGTCTTCTCGAGCGCACGCTGGATCGCGGTGCGTTCGATCTGGTCGAGATAGTCGGGCAGCGAGTCGGGCACGCCGTCCTCGTCGACACGCACCGGACGCGCCGCGCCCGGCTCGGTCGCGGCCGCGGCGGCCGCGGCATCGGCTTCGCCCGGCGCCACGCGCTCGTTCTCGGTCGCGTCGGCGACGGTCGGGCGCAGGCCGAGATCCTCGACATTGATCACCTCGCCGTTGGAGAAGGCCAGCGCGCGCTCGAGCACGTTCTCGAGCTCGCGGACGTTGCCGGGAAACGCGTAGGACTTCAGGTACATCAGGGACACCGACGCGAGGCGCGGCGGGGCCGGCAGACCCGCACGCTGCGCGAGCCGCGCGAGGATCGATTCGGCCAGCATCGGGATGTCGGCCCGGCGCTCGCGCAGCGGCGGCATCTTCAGTTCGATGACGTTCAGCCGGTAGTACAGGTCCTGCCGGAAGCGGCCGGCCGCCACGCACTGAGCCAGGTCCTGGTGGGTCGCGCTGATGATGCGCACGTCGACCGGCTCCTCGGCGGTGGCCCCCACCTTGCGCACGCGCTTCTCCTGGATCGCCCGCAGCAGCTTCACCTGCATCGGCAGCGGCAGATCGGCGACCTCGTCGAGGAACAGCGTGCCCCCGCTCGCCGCCTGGAAGAAGCCGTCGCGGTCCTGGTCGGCGCCGGTGAACGCGCCCTTGCGATAGCCGAAGAACTCCGCCTCCATCAGGGTCTCGGGGATCGCCCCGCAGTTGACCGCGATGAAGGGCTCGGACGCACGCGCGCCGGCACGGTGCAGCAGGCGCGCCGCGAGCTCCTTGCCGGAGCCGGACTCGCCGCTGATGGACACGGGCGCCATGCTGCGCGCCAGGCGCGCGATGGACGCGCGCACCTCGGCCATCGCCTCGGATTCGCCGAGCAGGTCGCGCGCCAGGTCGGCATCGGGGCGCGCATCGGACGACGCCGACGCGCCGCCGCCGCCGTGCGCGGGAATCGCCGCGCGCACGAGGTTGCGCAGCGCATCGAGTGCGACCGGCTTGGCGAGGTAGTCGAAGGCGCCCGCCTTCAGGGCCGCGACCGCGTTCTCGGCGCTGCCGTACGCGGTGACCACCGCCACCGGTGTGCTGGGAAACCGCCGGGCGACCGCCGTGACCAGGTCGAGCCCGGATCCGTCGGGCAGCCGCATGTCGGTCAGGATCATGGAGAAGCCGTTGCGCGTATCGAGCAGGCGGCGTGCCTCGGCGAGATCGGCCGCGCAGTCGACGTCGAACCCCATGCCGACCAGCGTGAGTTCGAGCAGCTCCCGCAGGTCGGCCTCGTCGTCGACGACGAGGATCCGGGGCACGCGCGGCGCCGCGCGCGCCGCGCTGCGCGTGGCCGCGTCCGCGGTCACGGTGCGGCCGCCTCGTGCGGCACGATCACGAACGCGCTGCAGTAGCCCGGGGCATCGGTCGGACGCTCGAAGCGCAGCACGGCCTGGTTGGCCATGCAGAACTCGCGCGCCAGGAACAGGCCGAGCCCCGTACCGCGGGCCTCGGTCGTGAAGAAGGGTTCGAAGGCGTGTTCGAGCATTTCTGGAGGCAGTCCGGGCCCGTCGTCCAAGACCCGGAATTCTAGTCGATCGCTGCTGCCGCGACGCCATTCCACCAGCACGGCGCGGTCGCCGTCCGACGCGTAGCGCAGCGCGTTCGTCAGGAGGTTCACGAGGACCAGGCGCAACTGGTGCGGGTCGAACCGCATCGGGTCGTCGGCGCGCACCGCCAGCGCGACGCGCTCCGGACGCACGCCGGCCGACGCCGTGAAGTCGGCCAGCAGCGCACGCACGAACGCGCCGACGTCGATCTCCTCGAGCACCGGCCGCTCGCGACGCGCGATCGACAGCACGTCCTCGACGATGCGGTCGATGCGTACCGAGTTGTCTTCGACGATGCGCGACAGCCGCTTCTGCAGGTCGCCCTCGAGCCGCTCGGCGAGCAGGCCGTTGGCGTGCCGGATCGCGGCCAGCGGATTGCGGATCTCGTGCGCGATCGACGCCGACAGCCGCCCCATCGATGCGAGCTTCAGCTGCTGCGCGCGCTCCTCCAGTGCCTGGCGATCCTCCAGCACCAGCACGATGTGCGCACGGTGCACTCCCACGGGACGCATCATCCGGACCTGCACCCGCCGGGCCGGGCCGACCGGCGCGTGCGCGGCGAGATCGAGCTCGAGCACCCGCTCGTTGCCTTCGACGATCGGATGTTCGCGCACCAGCGCGCCGAGCCACGGCCAGGGGCCGGTCGCGCCGAGCAGCGCCTGCGCAGACCGGTTCATGGTGCGGACCTCGCCGCGGTCGTCGACCACCACCACCCCCTGCGGCAGCTGCGCGACCACCAGCCGGGTGATGGCCAGTTGCCGCTCCAGGTCCTGGCCGCGCTGCGCGGCCAGGCTCTCCTGCGCTGCCAGGCGCGACGCCAGCCGGCTGATCAGGACGGCGGTCGCGAAGCAGGCCGCGCCGATCAGCCCGGCTGCCGTGATGCCGCCGCCGTCGCCAGCGGTGTCGCCGTCGAGCGAATCGATCACCGCGTCGCCCAGCAGCAGCAGCGACGCCGCCGCCGCGAACGACGCCGCGATGCGCGGCTTCGAGACGACCGCCGCCCCGGCGACGGCCGCCACCAGCAGCACGCCGAAGCCGCTGCGGGTGCCGCCCGCGGCGTGCATCAGCACGACGAGCGCAACGAGATCGGTGACGGCCGCGACCAGGACCTGGAGCGGAAAGCGCTGCCGCAGCACGCCGACGACGGCCAGCAGCGCGAGGGCCGCCAGCAGATAGACCGCGCCCGTCCACAGAAACAGCGGCGCATCGAACCGCGGACCGGCGGTGCGCGCCGGTTCGCCGAGGAGCGCGTAGAGCAGCAGGAGCGCGGCGAGCACGACGCGACTGACCGCGAAGTAGCGCAGCGACGTCCAGTAGGCGGAGGCACCGGGCGCCTCGGTGTCGGAAGCCGCGGCGACGGGCGCGCGCGTCATCTCAGGCCCCCGCGCGGGGACCTGCGGTGCGGTGCGCGGGGCTGCAGTAGGGGTGTCCGTCGGCTTCCAGGGCCTCGGTGGCCGGCAGGTAGACCCCGCAGTGCGCGCACGCGACCATGCGCTCGCCCACCGCCTGGCCCGGCCGCGTGGCCTCGTCGCCGCGGTGCGTCTGCGCCGCCGCACGCGCGCGCTCGGCGCGGCGCTTGGACACCACGACGAGGCGATACGCGACGTACACCAGCAGCGCGAGGACCACCCAGGACAGGAGCTTGCCCATGACGGTGCCTCAGCCCCGGCCGAGGATCACTTCGAGCACGAACCGGCTGCCGACGTAGGCGAGCAGCAGGACCACGAACCCGGACACGGTGAGCCGCAGCGCCGTGCGGCCGCGCCAGCCCCAGCGCACCCGGCCGAACAGCAGCACGCCGAAGATGCCGAGGGCGATCAGCGAGAAGAGGGTCTTGTGATCGAACCGGAACGGCCGTCCGAACACCTGCTCCGAGAACAGCACGCCGCTGAGCGCGGTGAGCAGCAGCAGCACGAAGCCGATCGCGATGAAGCGGAAGAGGATGCGCTCGAGCACGAGCAGCGGCGGCAGCCGCTCGATCCAGCGGGCGAACGGGGAAAACGCGGTGACCGGGTGACCGTGCAGCGAGCGCTCGGCGGCCGTCATGAGCGCTGCGTGCAGCGCCGACAGCATGAGCACGCCATAGGCGAGCGTGCCGACCAGCAGATGCGGCAGCAGCAGCGGCCGCATTTCGTCGGCCGGCATCTCGACGCCGGGAAACACCAGCGGCAGCAGGCAGGTCACGGCCGCGATCGGGATCACCACGGAGCGCAGCGCCTCGACCCGGACCGAGAGGCCTTCGAGCCACAGCAGGACGACCCCCACGAGGAAGGTGCCCGAAAGTGCCGGACCGAAGCCGAAGCGCAGACCGCCCGCACCGTGCATGGCCAGATAGAGGGAGACGCCGTGCGCGAGGATGCCGGCCAGCAACAGCCACGAACCGATGTCGGCACGCGGGGACGGCGCGGCAGCCGCGGCGTCGGTTCGGCGCGCGCGCGCCACGGCCCCCCACGACAGAAGGTAGAGCAGCACCGCGAGGAGCGGGGCGATAACCAGTAGAATCGGCACGAACCCAGTTTAACCCAAGCCCATGCTCGAGAATCTCTCCCAGCGTCTGGCCCGCGTCGTCAAGACGATCAAGGGCGAGGCCCGCCTGACGGAATCCAACACGCAGGAGATGCTGCGCGAGATCCGGATCGCGCTGCTCGAGGCGGATGTGGCGCTGCCGGTCGTGCGCGATTTCGTTGCGCGCATCAAGGAGCGCGCACTGGGGCAGGAGGTGCTCCAGAGCCTGACGCCCGGCCAGGCGCTGGTGGGCATCGTCCACCGCGAGCTGACCGACCTGATGGGCGGCCAGACCGCCGAGCTCAGTTTTGCGACGCAGCCGCCCGCCATCATCCTGATGGCCGGCCTGCAGGGCGCCGGCAAGACGACCACGGTCGGCAAGCTCGCGAAGTGGCTGCGCGAGAACCTCAAGAAGAAGGTGCTGACGGTCTCGTGCGACGTGTACCGCCCGGCCGCCATCGAGCAGCTGCGGGCCGTCACCGAACAGGCCGGGGCCGACTTCTTCCCGTCCACCGCCGACCAGAAGCCGGCCGACATCGCGCGCGGCGCGGTCACCTGGGCCCGCACGCACTATCACGACGTGCTGCTGGTCGACACCGCCGGCCGTCTCGCGATCGACGAACAGATGATGGCCGAGATCACGGCCCTGCATGCACAGCTGTCGCCCATCGAGACGCTGTTCGTGGTCGACGCGATGCAGGGCCAGGACGCGATCAACACCGCCAAGGCGTTCAACGAGGCCCTGCCCCTGACCGGGGTCGTGCTGACCAAGCTCGATGGCGACTCGCGCGGGGGCGCCGCGCTGTCGGTCAAGGCCGTCACGGGCAAGCCGATCAAGTTCGTCGGCGTCGGCGAGAAGCTGACCGGCCTGGAGAGCTTCCATCCGGAGCGCATGGCCAACCGGATCCTCGGCATGGGCGACATCGTGTCGCTCGTCGAGGAGGCGCACAAGGTCGTCGACCAGCAGGCGGCCAAGGAACTCGCCGACAAGCTGAAGGCCGGCAACCGCTTCGACCTGAACGACTTCGCCGCGCAGCTCGCGCAGATGAAGAAGATGGGCGGGCTGTCGTCCATGCTCGACAAGCTGCCGGCGCAGTTCCAGGCGGCAGCGGGCCAGGCGGACATGACCCGCGCGGAGAAGGACATGAAGCGCATGCAGGGGATCATCCATTCGATGACCCCCGCCGAGCGCAGCAAGCCGGACCTGATCAAGGCCAGCCGCAAGCGGCGCATCGCGGCCGGCGCCGGCGTGCAGGTGCAGGACGTCAACCGCCTGCTGTCGCAGTTCGATCAGATGCAGACCATGATCAAGAAGATGCAGAAGGGCGGCATGGCGAAGATGCTGCGGGGCATGAAGGGCATGCTGCCCGGCATGCGCTGATCCGCCGGCGTCGTGTCATCCGCACCGCGCGCTGTGCAGATCCCCTTTGTGCGCGCAGTCCTCCCGCTGCTGGCGGCGGTCACCCTGTCGGTCCCGTGCCAGGTGGCGCACGCGCAGTCCGGTGCCACGCCGGCGGGCGGGCGCGACGGGCAGTCGGACGCGCACGGCGTGCCTTCGAGCGCGCACGGCGGGCCTTCGAGTACACAGGACGGACGCTCTGGCGCTGCCGACGGACGTTCGGGCGCACAGGTCTATGCCGCGGTCTGCGCCGCCTGTCACGACAGCGGCGCTCTGAAGGCCCCCCGGTTCGGCGACCGCGCGGCCTGGAAACCCCTGATCGCCGAAGGCCAGCGCGCGCTCACACGCACCGCGATCCGGGGCATCCGCGGCATGCCCGCCCGCGGCGGAGACCCCACGCTCAGCGACCGCGAAGTCGCCCGCGCCGTGGTCTACATGGTCAACGCCGCCGGCGGCCGCTTCAGCGATCCTCGATGATCGGTGCACGCGTGGGCTGAACGACGTGCGCGTCGGCTGAACGCCGAAGGCGTCTGGTGAACGATGCACGCGCGAGGTGGAGGGCACCGGCGCACCACCCCAGGGGCGCCGGTGTCAGGCCCGGCGACCGCCGCGACGAACGGATGGACGGACACGACATGAACGAACCCCGCACTGACACCCGCAACCCTGCGTCGTCGTCGGACCTCGAGGCGCTGCGCGCCTGCTTTTCGGGACGGCTGCTGCTGGCCGCGGACGACATCGCACCGTTCGTTTCCGACTGGCGGCGGCGTTACCTGGGCAGCGCGATCGCCGTTGCGCAACCGGACTCGGCCGAGGACGTCGCCGCCGTGGTGCGCTGGTGCGCGGCACACCGCGTGCCCGTCGTGCCCCAGGGCGGCAACACCGGCCTGGTCGGCGGCGCAACACCGGACACCGACGGGCGGGCACTGGTGCTGTCGCTGACCCGCATGAACCGCATCCGCACGATCGACCCGGTGAACAACACCGTCACGGCCGACGCGGGCTGTGTGCTGGCGACCCTGCAGCAGGCCGCGGCCGAAGCCGGTCGACTGTTCCCCCTGTCGTTGGCGGCAGAGGGCTCGTGCACGCTGGGAGGCAATCTCTCGACGAACGCGGGCGGCGTCCAGGTGCTGCGCTACGGGAACACCCGCGACCTGTGCCTGGGCCTGGAGGTGGTCACGCCTGCGGGCGAGCTCTGGAGCGCCCTGCGCGGCCTGCGCAAGGACAACACCGGCTACGACCTGAAGCAGCTGTTCATCGGCGCGGAAGGCACGCTCGGCATCATCACGGCCGCGACGATGAAGCTCTATCCCCGACCGGTCGCCCAGATCACCGCCCTGGCCGCGCTGCCCGACGTCGCCAGCGCCCTGCGCCTGCTCGAGATGGCGCAGCGCCGGCTGGCCGCCTCGCTCACCGCGTTCGAGCTGATCAGCGGCATCTGCCTCGACATCGTCGAACGCCAGTTCGAAGACAGCCGTCGCCCGATCCCGGGGCGCAGCCCGCGCTACGTGCTGCTCGAATCGTCGGACTTCGAGAGCGCCGAGCACGCGCAGAGCCTGTTCGAACGGCTGATGTCCGACGCACTCGACGCGGGCGTGATCACCGACGCGGCGATCGCCGCCTCGATCGCGCAGTCGCAGGCGTTCTGGGCATTGCGCGAGCGTATTCCCGAGGCGCAGACGCGCGACGGCAACAACGTGAAGCACGACATCTCGCTGCCGATCTCGGCCGTCGAGCCGTTCGTGCGCACCACCGACGCCGCGATCGAACGCGCCTTCCCGGGCGCGCGGATGGTGACCTTCGGCCACCTGGGCGACGGTAACCTGCACTACAACGTCGCGCCCCCGGAAGGCACGTCCTTCAGCGACTTCAAGCGGCACGAGCCTGCGCTCAATCGCCTGGTGCACGATGCCGTCGCGTCCTTCGGCGGCTCGTTCTCGGCCGAACACGGCCTCGGGCAGCTGAAGGTGGGGGAGAACGTGCGCTACAAGAGCGCGCTCGACATCCGCCTGATGCAGGCCGTCAAGCATGCGCTGGACCCGCTGGGCCTCATGAATCCCGGGAAGGTGCTGCCGGCGCAACCGTCGTGAACCCCGCGTCACCGATCGGAGGTGTGATGAACGGACTCTCGTACCTGACGCCCGCAGGCGACAGCCCCTGGAGCACCTACCTGGCGCAGATCGACCGCGTCGAGCCGTACCTGGGGCGGCTCACCCGCTGGATCGACACGCTCCGCCGCCCCAAGCGCGCACTGATCGTCGATGTCCCGATCGAACTCGACGACGGCCGCGTCGCCCATTTCGAGGGGTTCCGGGTGCAGCACAACCTGTCGCGCGGACCGGGCAAAGGCGGCGTGCGGTTCCATCCGGACGTCACGCTCGAGGAAGTGATGGCCCTCGCCGCCTGGATGACGATCAAGAACGCAGCCGTCAATCTGCCCTACGGCGGCGCCAAGGGCGGCGTGCGCGTGGACCCGTCCGCCCTGTCACGCAAGGAGCTGGAGCGGCTGACGCGCCGGTACACGAGCGAGATCGGTCTGATCATCGGCCCGGAGAAGGACATTCCCGCGCCGGACGTGAACACGAACGCGCAGATCATGGCCTGGATGATGGACACCTACTCTGCGAACGTCGGTGCGACCGCCACGGGCGTCGTGACCGGCAAGCCGATCCCGATCGGCGGCTCGCTGGGACGCGTGAAGGCGACGGGGCGCGGCGTCTTCACGGTCGGCCGGGAGACGGCGCGACGGATCGGTCTCGACCTCGCCGGTGCCCGCGTCGTGGTGCAGGGGTTTGGCAACGTCGGATCGGTCGCGGCCGAACGCTTCGCCGCCGCGGGAGCGCGGGTGATCGCCGTCCAGGACCACACCGGGACCGTGTACCGCGAGGCCGGGCTCGACATCGCCGCCCTGCAGCAGCACGTGAACCGGTCCGGCGGCGTCGCCGGCGCACCCGGGACCGAAACGCTCGACGGCGAATCCTTCTGGCAACTGCCCTGCGAGATCCTGATCCCCGCCGCACTCGAAGGCCAGATCACCGGGGCCCGTGCGCAGCGGATCGACGCACGGTTCGTCCTCGAGGGCGCCAACGGTCCGACCACCCAGCAGGCGGATCAGATCCTGGCGGAACGCGGCGTGATGGTCGTGCCGGACGTGATCGCCAACGCCGGCGGCGTCACGGTGTCGTACTTCGAATGGGTGCAGGACTTCTCGAGCTTCTTCTGGACCGAAGACGAGATCAACGCGCGCCTGGAGCGCATCATCGGCGGCGCGTTCTCCCACGTGTGGGACACCGCCCAGCAGCTGGGTGTACCGCTGCGCACCGCAGCGTTCGTGGTGGCGTGCACGCGAGTGCTGGAAGCGCGTGAGCTCCGCGGGCTCTACCCCTGACCGCACGCCCGATCGACCCCGGACCTCGGGTCGCGGGCTGCGCACCGACGGCGCCGCAGAAATGGAAAAGGGGCCACCGCGTGGCCCCTCTGCCGTCCTGCGCCAGGAAGGATTCAGTCCTGACGGCGGCGACGTGCTGCGACGAGGCCGACGGCACCGATGCCGAGCAGCGCAAGCACCGACGGCACCGGAACGTCAGCGGTCGGAACGTTGCCCTGCGGCTCGACGTTCAGGCCATTGCCGCCAAGGCCTGTGGGCGCCTCGGCCACCAGCCCCAGACTGCCCGGCGTGCTGGCGGGCGGGCACGGCACCTGACGGGTGCGCTCGACCAGGGTCGGGGTGTAGGTGACGACCTCGGTGACCGTGGGGGCCGATCCGCGCGCGCCGGAACGGGAACGCACGGCGGAAGCCAGACTGCCGCCGCTGCTGCCGCCCGATTGAACCTGAGTGACGACCGGCACGTTGACCCACTCGAAGTACACCTCCGAGATGGTGCACGGCGGCGGCCCCTGAACGACCGGCGCCGTCGGCGCGGCAGGTGCCGGCGCAGGCGCCGGTTGCTGACCGCCCCGGGTACGGGACCAATGGTTCAGGCCGCTGCGGGACCGCACGCCGGAGGGCGCGACCGAGTAACCCGACTCAACCACCACTTCGTCCGCCATCGATACCGCCGGCAGGGACGCCAGGGCGGCAGCGAACGCGGGAACAAGCATTGCAGCTTTGATTCGGAGACTCATGATCGACTCGACAATTTGGAGGAACTTTTATGTTCTACCTGCTGAGCAAACTTCGTGCCACACCACATAACCCATTGATTCATCAGAAAACCACAATTCAACAATTGGCACCCTGTAAGAATGGCTGACGTGCGAAATTCACGGTTTTGCCAGAAGGGATGGGCTCGATGCGCACCACTCCGACGTCAATGATACCCCCGACCGGGGTTCCAGAGCCATGGGAACCCGCAGCAGGCCAGGGGATCGCGCCGATACGGGCACCGTTCGCGCCGACACGGGCACCGTCCCCGGGACCTAGAATCGGAGCCTCCCTCGCCCGGAAGTGTGCCGATGAACCCGCCCACAGAGTCCCAGACACCTGCGCCGCGCCTGTTCCGCCGCGCGATGACCGCCGAAGACGTCAACCGGATCCACCGGAACACCGCCGTCGAGCGCCTCGGTATCGAATGCGTGGAACTGGGCGACGACTTCGTGCGCGCGCGCATGCCGGTGGACGCCCGCACGGTCCAGCCTGCGGGGCTGCTGCACGGTGGGGCTTCGGTGGTGCTGGCAGAGACGCTCGGCAGTCTGGCGGCCACCCTGTGCCAGGAACCGGGGTTCCACGCCGTCGGCCTGGAGATCAACGCCAATCACCTGCGCGGCGTGCGTTCCGGATGGGTGCACGGCGAATGCCGGCCGGTGCACACCGGGCGCACGACACACGTCTGGCAGATCGAGATCCGCGATGATGCGGGCCGGCTCGCGTGCACGTCGCGGATCACGCTGGCGATCGTTGCGCAGCGCCCGAAGGAATGACCGGCTCGGCGGTGGTGGCAGGCGGCGCCTCGCGGTAGTCCCATTTGCGCCACGCGCGCAGCACCGCCGTGGGGTACTCGGGACGTCCGAGGCTTCCGTTGTAGCGCCCGAGCGCGCGGAACAGGTCGCCCCGCTCGAGGTCGATGTAGTGGCGGAGGATCGCGCAGCCGTAGCGCAGATTGGTCCGCATGTCGAACAGCATGGCGGGATCGCCGTCGCCGATCACGCGCGTCCAGAACGGCATCACCTGCATGTAGCCGCGGGCACCGGCGCTCGACACTGCATAGCGGCGGAAATAGCTTTCCACCTCGATGAGCCCCAGCACAAGGTGCGGATCGAGCCCGGCGCGCTGCGCCTCGTAGCGGACCGCGTTGAGGAATTCGAGCCGCTGGGCGAATTCGGGCTTCCACTTGCGCGGCAACCGCGACGACATCACGGCCAGCCAGTCGACCTTCTCGCGCAGCGATGCGAACCGGGGCTCCGGCTGCTCGGCCCCGGACGACACGGCCGAGGCGAGCGCGGAGCGCACCGCCGCGGTCATCGGTTCGTACTGCTGTCCGCCGGCCCAGGCCGTGCCGCACACCATGCCGACGAGCAGCAGCATCGCGGACAGCACGCGGCGCAGCGGCCCGACCGCGCCCGCGCGGGTGCTCGGCAGGCCGCTCGGCACGGACATCGAACGCAGGGAGGTCGTTTCAGAGGGGCGCCCGCCGAGGCGGCGCGCACCGGCCACTAGGATCGGTCGCATGCGGAAATTCTAGTCAGTCGCATCGGGGCCGGGGCCGCCGATCGGCCGACGCCAGCGGCCTATCGTCCGGGCCGCGCGCCCTGCGGCACGCGTCGGCGCCGATCGGCTCAGCAGCGCGCGAGCAGATCCCGCACCGCCGCGGCCGCGTCGGCCACCGGCACGGCGCTGCCCTGCAGACCGCGCCGCATCAGCAGCTCGACCTTGCCCTCCTTGAGCGCGCGCTCGCCGATCGTGACCCGCACCGGCACGCCGATCAGTTCCCAGTCGGCGAACATCACGCCCGGGCGTTCGTCCCGATCGTCCAGCAGCACGTCGACGCCGGCGGCCGACAGGTCGGCATACAGCTGCTCCGCCACCGTACGCACCTGGTCGGACTTGCCCAGCCCCAGCGGGCAGATCACCACCTCGAACGGTGCGATCGGACGCGGCCAGATGATGCCCCGCTCGTCGTGGTTCTGTTCGATCGCCGCGCCGAGCAGCCGGGTCACCCCGATGCCGTAGCACCCCATCTCGATGACCTTGCTCTTGCCGTCGGCGTCGATGAAGGTGGCCTCGAGGGCGGACGAGTACTTGGTGCCCAGATAGAACACGTGGCCCACCTCGATGCCGCGCTGGATCGCCAGCCGGCCCTTGCCGTCGGGTGACGGGTCGCCTTCGACGACGTTGCGCAGGTCGGCGACCTCGGGCTCGGGCAGGTCGCGGCCCCAGTTGACACCGGCCAGGTGGGTGTCGACCTGGTTCGCACCACAGACGAAATCGCTCATCAGCGCGACGGTCCGGTCCGCGATGACCCGCACCGGCTTCGCGGTGCCCAGCGGCCCGAGGTAGCCGGGCTCACAGCCGAAGTGCTCGACGATCTCGGAGTCGGTCGCGAACCGGAAGCCCTTCAGCCCCTCGACCTTGCCGGCCTTGACCTCGTTGAGCTCGTGGTCGCCGCGCACCAGCAGCAGGCAGACGTCGGTGGCGACGATACGGGGCGCGGCAGCGACGTCCTGCGCGCCGTCCTTGACCGGCTCGCGACGATCGACCGCCACCACCAGCGACTTGACCGTGCGCTGCAGCGGCACCCCCAGCAGCGCCGCGACCTGCTCGCACTTGCCCATGCCCGGCGTCGGCACCGCCCACATCGCCTCCGCGGGCGGGTCACGACGGTCGCCCAGTGCGAGGGCTTCGGCCAGCTCGACGTTGGCGGCGAAGTCGGAATCCGGGCAGTAGGCGATCGCATCCTCGCCGGTGTCGGCGATCACCTGGAACTCGTGGCTGGCCGAGCCGCCGATGGCGCCGGTGTCGGCGGCCACGGCGCGATACGTGAGCCCCATCCGGTCGAAGATGCGCACGTACGCGTCGAACATCGCCTGGTAGCTGCGCAGCGCCGACTCCCGGTCGCGGTCGAAGGAATAGGCGTCCTTCATCGTGAACTCGCGCCCGCGCATCACGCCGAACCGCGGACGCCGCTCGTCCCGGAACTTGGTCTGGATGTGATAGAAGTTCTTCGGCATCTGCCGGTAGCTGCGGATCTCCTGACGGGCGATGTCCGTGACGACCTCCTCCGAGGTCGGCTGGACGATGAAATCGCGCTGATGCCGGTCCTTGACCCGCAGCAGTTCGGGGCCGTACTGCTCCCAGCGGCCCGACTCCATCCACAGCTCGGCCGGCTGCACGACCGGCATCAGCAGCTCGACCGCGCCGGCGCGGTTCATCTCCTCGCGGATGATGGCCTCGATGCGCCGGATCACGCGCAGGCCCATCGGCATGTAGTTGTAGATCCCGCCGGCCAGCTTGCGGATCATGCCCGCGCGCGTCATCAGCCGATGGCTGACGATCTCGGCGTCGGCAGGCGCTTCCTTGAGCGTGGAGACGTGGAACCGGGAGACTTTCATGAGCGTTCTTTCTCAGGCCGCGCGCAGCGGGGTCGAGGCGCTTCGCACGCCGATATAATCGCCCGAATTCTAAAGGATCGAGGGGGGTCGCCATGCTGGACCGAGACGGCTACCGCCCCAATGTCGGCATCATCCTGGTCAATGGCAGGAACGAGGTCTTCTGGGGCAAGCGGATCCGCGAGCATTCATGGCAGTTTCCGCAAGGCGGAATCAAGCGCGGCGAGTCGCCTGAACAGGCGATGCTGCGCGAACTGCACGAGGAAGTCGGGCTGAAGCCGGAGCACGTGCGCATCATCGGCCGCACGCGCGACTGGCTGCGCTATGACGTGCCGGACCACTGGGTCCGGCGCGAATGGCGGGGACATTACCGCGGGCAGAAGCAGATCTGGTTCCTGCTGCGCATGATCGGACGCGACACGGACATCCATCTGCGTGCCACCGAACACCCGGAGTTCGACGCGTGGCGCTGGAACGACTACTGGATTCCGCTGGAATCGGTGATCGAGTTCAAGCGCGAGGTCTACCGCCAGGCGCTCGACGAACTGTCGCGTCACCTCTTCGGCGGGACCGAGGCGCCGCGCTTCCTGCGCCAGCGCCACCGCGCGCGGCCGCGTCCTGCACCGACCACGGGCGAAACCGTCGATCCCGAACCGGCAGACCCGCAATGATCGGCGACGCCGCAGGCAACACCCCCGCCGCCGGCACCGGCCAAGCCGGAAGGACCGGCCATACCGGACGGACCGGCCGCGCCGGACCGCCCGCCCGCACCGGCCGCCCCCGTGTCGGAGGGCTGGCCGCCGCGCTGATGGCGGTGTTCCTGCTGACGCCACGCGCCCTGCCGGCGCAAAGCCTGCTCGGCGACGAAGTGCCGGCCGTGGAGGTCGATCCCGCCGTGCCGCTGCCGCCGCCCCCCGGTCCGCAGGCGGGCATCGAGTTCCCGGTGTCGGTGCTGACCTCGAACCGGTTCGCCATCGACCCCGACGGCCTGATCCTCCAGGAGGGACGGCTCGTGCGCTTCACGCTGATCGTGACCAGCCGCAGCGGCGTGCGCAACGTGAGTCACGAAGCGATCCGCTGCGCGCAGGGTCAGCGCCGGCTGCTGGCGATCGGCCTGACCGACGGTACCTGGTCTCCGTCCCGGTCCTCGACCTGGCTGCCGATCGACCGGGGCGCCACGGTCAACCGCGCCCACGCGGAACTGATGGCGCGCTGGTGCTCCGGCGGGCAACTGACGGGACGCGACGCCAAGGCGCTGGTGCGGCTGCTCCAGGAGGAGCGCCCGCCGGTGAATTGAGGCAGGAGACCGCGGCGAGAGGCGGCGGACCGCCGCGAGAGGCGTGGCCGGACTCCCCCCGGGGTCAGCGCAGCGGGTCGGGCAGGGCCACGCCCAGACGCTCGGCGAGCGGCGCCAGGCCCGGCAGGATGCCCGCCTGGAGTGCAACGCCGTCGCGCAGCTGCGCCCGCTTCAGTGCCAGCCCCCGCTCGCCCGGCAGGCGCACCGGGCGATCGTGCACGCGCGGCGCCGATCGATGGCAGGCGTCGACGATCCAGTCGGTCTGCCAGGTGAAGGGGGCGGCGCCGGCGAAGGCGGCCGGGTCGTACAGCTGCAGGTGCACCGTGGCGCCCCAGCCCTCGACGAGATCGGCGCGCCCGTAGCCGGCGAGACCGCCGGTCAGCGCCTCGATCATCAGCGCGAGCCCGTAGCCCTTGTGACCGGCGTCGAGACCGCCGAGCGGGAGGATGGTGCCCGGCGGCTGCGCGAACAGCACCGCCGGGTCGCGCGTGGGCTGCCCGAGGGCGTCGAGCCACCACGCGTGCTCGCCCTGGCGGCCGGCGTTCTTCAGGCGCCCGCTCATGCCGTTGGTGGTGACCGACGCCGAGATGTCGATCAGCACCGGATCGCCCGAGGTCGGAATGCCGACCGCCAGCGGGTTGGGCGTGAACACCGCCTGCGTGCCGCCGAACGGCGCGACGCTCGCGACCGCCGGATCGGAGCTGTAGAGCACCGCGACCAGCCCGGCACGCGCCAGCGGTTCGAGATAGGCGGCCAGGCAGGCGATGTGGTGGCTGCGGCGGATCACGATGGTGGCTGCGCCATGCATCTGGGCCCGCGGCCGCGCCCAGTCGATCGCCCGCCGCACCAGCCAGGGACCGGGAAGCCGCTGGCCATCCCAGGTGGCGACGGCCGGCCGCTCGGCGATGATGCGGGGCAGTCCCTCGCGCGCCATGGTGCCCTTCTCGATCTCGCCGACGTAGCCGGCCAGCAGCTGCAGGCCGTGCGTGTCGTGGCCGAGCAGGTCGCCTTCGACGAGCACTTCGGCGACGTCGAGCGCCATCGCCTCGCCGAGCCCCGCGGCCTGCAGCAGCGACTGGGCGAAGCCGGTCAGCGACTCGACCGGGAATCGTGCGCCGCCGGCACCGCCCGCGGGCGCCGCGGGTGCCGCGGGTGCCGCGGCCATCAGTACACCGCCCGGCCGCCGGACACGTCGAACACCGCGCCGGTGGAGAACGAACATTCCTCGGAGGCGAGCCAAGCGACCATGGACGCGATCTCCTCGACCAGGCCGAATCGGCCCATCGGGATCTTCGACAGCATGAAGTCGATGTGTTCCTGGCTCATCTGGTCGAAGATGGGCGTGCGCACCGCAGCGGGGGTGATGCAGTTGACACGGATGCCGGTGCGCGCGGTCTCCTTGCCGATCGACTTGGTCAGGCCGATGACCGCGGCCTTGGAGGTGCTGTACGCACTCGCGTTGGGATTGCCGTCCTTGCCGGCGATGGACGCGATGTTGATGATCCGGCCGTAGTCGCGCTCGAGCATCCCGGGCACCACCGCCCGGTTGCACAGGAACACGCCGTTCACGTTGACGTCCATCACGCGGCGCCAGTCGGCCGGATCGTATTCCCACGTCGTCCTGTTGGGCCCGGTGATGCCCGCACTGCACACGAGGATGTCGACGCCCGCGAACTGCGCGACCGTCGCCGCCAGCGCGGCGGCCACCGAGCGCTCGTCGACGACGTCGACGGCCACGCCCAGATGGGTGCCGCCCCCCGGGGCGAGCTGCGCGGCGGCGCGGATGGCTGCGGCGCCGTCGACGTCCCAGAGGGCGACGCGCGCGCCGCTTGCGGCGAACCGTGCGGCGATGGCCAGGCCGATGCCCGAGGCACCGCCGGTGACGACGGCACGGCGGCCGGCGAGATCGATCTGATTCATGGTGGAGGTCCTGATCCGAAGGGCGGACCGCATCGGATTCCCGGACCGGTGCGCCGCCTGCGCGAGTGTTAGATTCCCGGGATTCGCGGGGGAGTTTCGCATGAAAGTTCTGTTCACCGACTACGACATGCTCGACGTTTCGCTCGAGCGCCAGATCTTCCGCGAGGCCGGCATCGAGCTGATCGAAGCGCAGTGCCGCACCGAGGACGAGGTGGTCGCGCGCGCCGGCGGCTGCAGCGCCCTGCTGATCCAGTACGCACCGGTCGCGGAGCGCGTGTTCGCCGCGCATCCGGGCATCGGCCTGTGCTCGCGCATCGGCGCCGGATTCGACACCATCGACACGGCCGCCGCCGCGCGCCACGGCGTGTGGGTCGCGAACTCGCCCGACTACGGCGTCGGCGAGGTGTCCACGCATGCGCTGGCGATGATGCTGTCGGTGATCCGCGGCATCGCCCGCTACGACCGCGACATCCACAACGGCCAGTGGCACTACACGACGGTCGGGCGCATCCCGCGGGCGTCGAACCTCACCGTCGGCGTGCTCGGCCTGGGTCGCATCGGCAAGCGCTTCGCGCACATCGCGCGCAACACGTTCAAGCGTGTGATCGCCCACGACCCGCACCTGATCGACGGCGACTTTCCCGCCTACGTCGAGCGGGTGTCCCTCGAGGAGCTGTTCTCCCAGGCCGACGCGATCTCCATCCACTGCCTGCTCAACGACGAGACGCGCGGCCTCGTCGACGGGCGCCTGCTGCGCCTGATGAAGCCCGGTTCCTATCTGGTCAACACCGCGCGCGGCGCGATCGTCGACATCGGCGATCTGACCGAGGTCGTGCAGACGGGACGGCTGGCCGGCGTGGGCCTCGACGTGCTGCCGACGGAGCCGGTGCCCGCCGACCATCCTCTGCTGGCCGATCCGCGCGTGCTGTTCTCGCCGCATGCGGCCTTCTACTCGGTGGAGTCGGAAGTGGAACTGCGGCGCAAGGCAGCGATGAACATCGTCAGCTGGATGCGCACCGGCCGACCCGACTACCCCGTCTGCGTGGGGACCCGTCGGCCGCCCGGCTGACGCCCTGCGGCCCCGCTGCCCTGCGGCCCCGCTGCCCCGCTGCCCCGCTGCCCTGCTGCCCTGCTGCCCCGCTGCCCTGCTGCCCTGCTGCCCCGCTGCCCTGCGGCCCCGCTGCCCGCCGGGCCCCGCGGCGGCGGCGCCGCCTGCCTGGATCCGGGTCGTCGCCGCGCCCCGGGACATGCCCCGCTGCGCCGCCCGACGGACGGAAGGGTGAAATCACGCACCCGAACACTGAGCGGGGTATACTGCTGCATCGCGGCATCGAAGGCCAGTCTCCCCGCCGCGATCCTCCAACCCTCCCCGCTTCAACCCTCTTCGTCCTCTCGACTGGTGTCGCCCGGCCTGAACGCCGCGTGACGAACCGACGCTGAATCACCGTTCAGGGACCTCATGTCTTTTGCATCGCTCGGATTGTCCGAGCCCATCGTCCGAGCCGTCACCGAGCTCGGCTACACCCAGCCCACCCCGATCCAGACGCAGGCCATTCCGGCAGTCCTCTCCGGTGGTGACCTGCTCGCCGGCGCGCAGACCGGCACCGGCAAGACCGCCGGCTTCACGCTCCCGCTGCTGCAGCGGCTGAGCACCACGTCCGCGCCGCGCAGCGCCAGCGGCCGCCGCATGATCCGCGCCCTCGTGCTCGTGCCGACGCGCGAGCTCGCCGCGCAGGTCGAGGAAAGCGTGCGCGACTACGGCCGCCACCTGAAGCTGTCGTCGATGACGATGTTCGGCGGCGTCAACATCAACCCGCAGATCAGCCGCCTGCGCGAAGGCGTCGACATCCTCGTCGCCACGCCGGGCCGCCTGCTCGATCACGTCGGCCAGCGCACCGTCGACCTGTCGGCGGTCGAGATCCTCGTGCTCGACGAGGCGGACCGCATGCTCGACATGGGCTTCATCCGCGACATCCGCAAGATCCTCGCGCTGCTGCCCGCGCGTCGCCAGAACCTGCTGTTCTCGGCGACCTTCTCCGACGAGATCAAGTCGCTGGCCGACGGCCTGCTCGACCACCCGTCGATGATCGAGGTCGCACGCCGCAACGCGCCGGCCGAAGCCGTCGAGCAGAAGATCATCCTGGTCGACAAGCACAGCAAGCGTCCGCTGCTGTCCAAGCTGATCACCGACAACAACTGGTTCCAGGTGCTGGTGTTCACGCGCACCAAGCACGGCGCCAACCGGCTCGCCGAGCAGCTCAACCGCGACAACATCAGTGCGCTGGCGATCCACGGCAACAAGAGCCAGGGCGCCCGGACGCGTGCGCTTTCGGAGTTCAAGGACGGCAGCCTGCAGGTGCTGGTGGCGACCGACATCGCCGCGCGCGGCCTCGACATCGAGGACCTGCCGCACGTGGTGAACTTCGAGCTGCCCAATGTGCCCGAGGACTACGTGCACCGCATCGGACGCACCGGCCGCGCCGGGGCCAGCGGCGAGGCGATCTCGCTGGTGTGCGTCGACGAGCACCGGTTCCTTGCCGACATCGAGAAGCTGCTCAAGCGGCAGTTGCCCCGCGTGTCGATCCCGGGCTTCGAGCCCGACCTGACGATCAAGCCCGAGCGCATCCCCACGGGCGGGCAACGCGGTCAGATGTACGACGACGGCCTGGGTGAATCGCTCACGCCGCGGGGCCCCCGTCCCGGCCCGCGCGGTGGCTCCGGCCGTGGCGCGGGGGGTGGCAAACCGGGCGGATCGGGTCGCGGCGCACCGGCCGGCGCACCCGGCGCGGGGATGCGCAGCAGCGCGGCGCCCGGCCGCGGTCACGGACACCCGCACAGCGCGCCGCGCGGCCAGCCGCACGGTCAGGGCGGCGGTGGCGGCGGTGGCGGTGGCGGCGGCGGTCAGCGCCGCGCGGGCTCGCGCGGCCGCTGATCCGAGGCAGCGCGGACCCCGATCGGGTTCGCGCAGTGCTTGGCGCGGCCAAGGCGCTGCGATGCCGCTGCGATGCCGCATCACACGGCCGCCCGACGCACGGCCGCGAATCTCAGGGCCGCGCGCCCCCCACCGGCAGCACCACTTCGAAGCAGCTGCCCTGGCCGTCCGGCCCCGGCAGGCACGTCACGCGCCCGCCGTGCAGCCGGGCGATCTGACGCACCAGCGACAGTCCCAGTCCGACACCGCCCGCACGTTCGCTCGCGCCGGCCGCCCGGTAGAACGGCTCGAAGATGCGTTCGCGCTCGGCCTCGGGGACACCCGGACCGCGGTCGCACACCTGCAGGCAGACCTGCGCCGCATCGCGCGGCGACAGTCGCGCCCGCACGCCGGCCCCGGCGGCATGTCGCTGCGCGTTTTCCAGCAGGTTGCGCACCAGACGCGCCAGCAGACGCGCGTCGCCCTCCACCATGCAAGCGCTCGCCTCGAGCGGCACGCCGTCCCGCGCGCACGCCTCGGCAACGAGCGCCGTGAGGTCGACCGGCGTGGCGCCTGTGACGCGGCCCCCTGCCGCACCTGCCGCACCTGCCGCACCAGCTGCACCGGGGTTGCCGAGGGCATCGGCGTTGCCGGGGGCGCCGAGGCCCCCCGCGGCATCGACGTCACCTGGCTGCAACGGCACGCCGGCCGCGTCCAGGCGGCTCGCAAGCAGGATCTCGTCGACGAGCTGATCGAGCTCGGCGACGTTGCGCACCAGTTCCTCGGACAGCTCCGCCGTCGCCGACGGCCCGATCAGTTCGACGGCCATGCGGATGCGGGCCAGCGGCGAGCGCAACTCATGCGACGCGTTGGCGAGCAGGCGCTTGTGCGCGTCGAGCAGCGCGCGCTGCGCAGCGAGCAGTGCCTCGATGCGTTCGGCAGAGCGGTTGAACCGTTCCGCCAGCACGGCGACCTCGTCGCGCCCGTCGATCGGCGCGCGGGCACCCAGGTCACCGCGCCCGAAGCGCTCGACGGCGCCCTGCAGATCCTCGAGCCGCCGCGTGAGCCGGCGCACCACCGGATACGCGCCCACGCCGATGGCCGCGCCGACCAGCAGCAGCACCGACACGAATCCGAGCCGTGGCGGCCGGCCGAAGGGACCGGACGCCTGCACCCGCGCGGCCACCAGCCGGCGGCCGTCGGGCAGGTCGGACACGTAGACCGGCGCATGGTCGGCGCCGCGCTGCCATCCTGCGCGGGCGAGCGCCTGCGGAGACGCGGGCAGTCCCTCGCCCACCGACGCCAGCAGACCGCCGTCCCGATCGAGCAATGCGAGGCTGGCACCGGTGCGCTCGTGCCATCGCTGGAGCGACCGTGCGATCGTCTCGGGCGTCGCATCTGCCGGCAGGAGCTCGGCGACGACCTGCGCCACGAGCGCGCCCCCCTGGACGCCCCACGACGGACGATCCGCGCCGCGTTGCGCGAGGTACCACACGCTGCCGATCAGCAGCGCGAACACGAACAGACTTGCCAGCACGGCAAGGTAGATGCGCAGGTAGAGACGTTTCATCGCGGGTCGGACATCGGCTCGAGGCTCGGGCGCCCGGTCAATCCTGCGCGCGCGCGAACAGGTAGCCGGCGCCCCGCACGGTGAGGATCCGGCGCGGCGCGCGCGGATCGTCCTCGATCGCCGCGCGCAGCTTCACCACGTGCACGTCGATCGAGCGGTCGAGCGACTCGCCGCCCTCGGCGCCCACCAGGTCGATCAGCTGGTCCCGCGAGAGCACCCGTCCCGCATGCTCGGCCAGCACCTGCAGCAGGTCGAACTGGCGCGCGGTCAGCGGGCGGTCGACACCGTCGATCCGCACGCGCCGCGCCGCGCGATCGATCTCCAGCCGGCCGAACCGCAGCAGCTGCCGGGGGGCGGCGTGTTCGCCGTGCCGGCGCAGCACGGCGCGGATGCGCGCGAGCAGCTCGCGTGGCTCGAACGGCTTGGCCAGATAGTCGTCGGCACCGAGCTCGAGCCCGACGACGCGGTCGGCGGTGTCGCCGCGCGCGGTCACCATGATGACGGGCACGCCCGACTGCGCGCGGATGCGCCGGCAGACGTCGAGGCCGTCGCCGTCGGGCAGCATCAGGTCGAGCAGCACCAGATCCCACGACGAGCGCTCGAGCTGCGCCATGCCGCGCGTCGCATCCTCGGCGACCGCCACGACGAACCCGGCCTGTGCGAGGTAGGCACGCACCATCGACGCCAGGCGCAGGTCGTCCTCGATCATCAGGATGCGGTTCATCGTGGTGGCCCGCTCGTCAGCGTCCCATGCGGCTCATGCGTCGATCGAGCCGTTCCTTCAGACGCACGCGCTGCTCGGGCGTCAGCACCTCGGCGATGTCGGCCAGCGCGCGCACCATCCGCTGGGAGACCTGGTCGGCCAGGCGCATCTGATCGCTGCGCAGGCGCTCGAGCGCGCCGCGGTCGATCTGCGCGCCGGCCAGCAGGTCGACCGCCTGACGTCGCGCGGCGCGATGCTGCTCGCGCAGCGGCGCGATCTCCGTCACCGCCTGCCGGGCGATCGCCGAGACACGGGACTTCTGGTCGGCCGTGGCGTCGACGTCCGACAGCACCCATTCGACCGCGCGGTCGATCCGCTTGCCGATCGCCTCCGGGTCCATCGACGCGAATCCGCCATGCCGGTGGTGATGTCCCCAGCCCGGTCCGCGGCCTTCGCCGCCAGGCCCCGGCTGCGCGCAGGCGGCCAGCGCCGCCACCGCCGTGACCGCGGCGGCCAGGCGCCAGAAGCGGCGACGACCCGACGGGGGACGTGCGGGGTCCTGCGCGGCAGTCGTGTTCGCCGGCGCGGCCGGTTCGTGGGAAGTGTGTTCGCTCATGTCCGACTCCTCGTGATCGATCGCAGCCGATGCGCTGCGTGACCGTACGGTACGCCGGCGACGTGCGCGGATGATGAGCGGATGTGAAGAACCATGAAGCGCGGCCGGCGACGCACCGGCCGCGCCAGACCGTCAGAGCTTGAACTTGACGATCTTCTGCGTCTGCTGCCCCAGGCCCTGGATGCCCAGCGTCACGACGTCGCCCGCCTTCAGGAACTGCTGCGGCTTCATGCCGCTGCCCACCCCCGGCGGCGTGCCGGTGGTGATGATGTCGCCGGGGTTCAGCGTGAACAGCGCGCTCACGTACGCAATCAGCGTCGCGCAGTCGAAGATCATCGTCTTCGTGTTGCCGCGCTGGCGCTGCTGGCCGTTGACGTCGAGCCACATGTCCAGGTTCTGCGGATTGCCCACCTCGTCGGCCGTCACCAGCCACGGACCGACCGGTCCGAACGTGTCGAAGCCCTTGCCCTTGTCCCAGGTCGGGCCGCGCTCCATCTGGAACTCGCGCTCGGACACGTCGTTCACGAGCACGTAGCCGGCGACGTGCTTGAGCGCGTCCTTCTTGGTCACGTAGCGCGCACGCGTGCCGATCACGATGCCCAGCTCCACTTCCCAGTCGGTCTTGACCGAACCCTTGGGCAGCATCACGTCGTCGTCGGGTCCCTGCATGCACGACAGCGTCTTGTGGAAGACGATCGGCTCCTTCGGGATCGGGTTGCCCGTCTCGGCGGCGTGGTCGGCGTAGTTCAGGCCGATGGCGACGAACTTCGACGCTCCGGAGAACGGCACCCCCATGCGCGGCGTACCGCGGACCTTCGGCAGCTTGTCGTGCTTGATCTTGGCCAGGCGCGCCAGCACCTTCGGCGACAGCTGCGCGGGACCGATGTCGTCGATGACGCCCGACAGGTCGCGGATCTTGCCGTCGGCGTCGATCAGGCCGGGCTTCTCCTTGCCGGGTTTTCCGTAACGTACGAGTTTCATTCAGCCTTCTCCAGGGTTGGGGACCGTCCGTTGGCCGGTCCGTCTTGTCCGGCCGCGCACCGCGCATGACGGCGGCGCACGGCCGTGAATCCTCGGCCGATCGGCACGGCCGGCACGGCGCGCGGCCGTGCCACCGGGCCTCGACCGGTTGCGGTCAGATCGTGATGCCGCCGTCCACGTTGAAGACCTGCCCGGTGGCGAACGCGCTTTCGTCGCTGGCCAGGTAGACCACGATCGGGACGATCTCCTCGGCCACCGCAAGACGTCCCATCGGCTGGCGCGCGACGAACATCCTGCGCGCCTCCTCGATGTCGCCGAGCTGGCGCATGCGGTCGTGCAGGCTGGGCGTGTCGACCGTGCCCGGGCCGATCGCGTTGCAGCGGATGCCCTTGCCCACGAAGTCCGCCGCGATCGACTTGGTCAGGCCGATCACGGCCGCCTTCGTCGTGCCGTACGCGAAGCGGTTGGGAAAGCCTTTCACCGAAGAGCACACCGACGCCATGTTGATGATCGAGCCGCCGCCGGCGTCGATCATCTTCGGCAGCGCCGCGCGGATCGTGCGGAACATCGCGCGCACGTTGATGTCGAAGCTGAAGTCGAGGTCCTCGTCGCGGCATTCGAAGATCGAGCCCTGGTGCACGTAGCCGGCGCAGTTGAACAGCACGTCGAGCGGCGGCAGGCCGCCGATCAGTGCGGAGACGGCCGCGCCGTCGGTCACGTCCAGACGCTGCACGGTCACGTCGCCACCGGCGCCCACCGCCTCGTCCCGCAGGGTGGCGAGCAGGTCCTCACGGATGTCGGTGGCGATCACGTGCGCGCCTTCGCGCGCCATCGCGAGCACGGAGGACCGCCCCATGCCCTGCGCGGCGGCGGTGACGAGGATGCGCTTGCCTTCGAGTCGTTTGCCCACGTGCAGCTCCCTGTTGCGTCGGATGGTGCGTCGGATGGTGTGCCGGATGCGTCGTCGATGCTGCCCGGACCGGCAAGCAGCGCGAGGGCGCTAGCGTAGTGCAGACGCGGAGTCCGCGTCGAGGTTTACCGTGCCCTGGAACTGCATCGTTGCGAGTCGCGCATACAGACCGCCCCGGGCGAGCAGCTCGGCATGCGTGCCGGCATCGACCGCACGGCCGTGGTCGAGCACGACGATGCGATCGGCGCGCACCACGGTGGCGATGCGGTGCGCGATCACGATCGTGGTGCGCCCGGTCATCGCCTGCTCGAGCGCCAGCTGCACCGCGGCTTCGCTCTCGGCGTCGAGCGCACTGGTGGCCTCGTCGAGCAGCAGCAGCGGCGGATTCTTCAGCAGTGCGCGTGCGATCGCGATGCGCTGCCGCTGCCCGCCCGACAGCCGCACACCGCGTTCGCCCAGGAAGGTGCGGTAGCCCTGCGGCAGGCGCGTGATGAACTCGTCGGCGTGCGCGGCACGCGCGGCCTCGACGACCTCCGCGTCGCTGGCGTCGAGACGGCCATAGCGGATGTTCTCCATGGCGTCGGCGGAGAACACCACGCTGTCCTGGGACACCAGGCCGATGCGCGCACGCAGTGCGGACGGCTCGAGCGACCGGATGTCGCGACCGTCGATGCGGATCACGCCGTGCTGCGGGTCGTAGAACCGCAGCAGCAGCTGGAGCACGGTGGTCTTGCCCGCCCCGGAGGGCCCGACCAGCGCAATCGTCTGGCCCGGCGCGATGTCCAGGTCGAGCGCCTCGAGCGCCGGCTCCTGCGGACGCGACGGATAGCGGAAGGAGACCTGGTCGATCGACACGCGCGCGCCCGCCGGCACCGGGCGCGAGGATGCGGGGGACGGGGCGTGGTCGGCGTCCCGGGCGTGGTCGGCGTCCCGGGCGTGGTCGGCGTCCCGGGCGTGGTCGGCGTCTCGTGCGTGAATGTCATGTCGGGCATGTTCGGCCTGCCGGGCGTGTTCGCCGACGTGGCCCGCTGCCGCGTCTCCCGCCGCCGCGGCCGGACCCGCGATCACCGCGCGCGCCTGCAGCAGCTCGAGCAGGCGTTCCGTGGCGCCGGCGGCTCGCTGCACGTCGCCCAGCACCTCGGCCAGCGCACCGGTGGATCCGGCGACCATCACCGCGTACAGGATGAACTGGGTGAGCAGGCCCGCGCTCATCCGCCCGTTGAGCACGGCATGCGCGCCCAGCCACAGCACGAACACGATCGCACCGAACACCAGGACGATGACCAGCGCTGTCAGCGTGGCGCGCGCCCGGATGCGCCGCACGGCCGCCCCGAACGCGGTCTCGGCCGCGTCCGCGAACCGCCGGGCTTCGAAGGGCTCGCGTGCATACGCCTGCACGATCTGGATCGCATTGAGCGTCTCGCCCGCCAGTGCGCTGGCGTCGGCGATGCGGTCCTGGCTGGCGCGCGACAGCGTGCGCACGCGCCGCCCGAAGAACAGGATCGGCAGCACGACCGCGAGCAGCAGCCCGAGGATCATCGCCGCCAGGCTGGCGCTGGTCACGAACAGCATCACCAGGCCGCCGGCGAACAGCAGCGCGTTGCGCAGCCCCATAGAGATGCTCGTGCCCACCAGCGTCTGGATCAGCGTGGTGTCGGCGGTGAGCCGCGACAGCACCTCGCCGGCGCGCAGGGTCTCGAAGAACGTCGGGTCCTGGCGCAGCACCTTGTCGTAGACGGCGGCACGCAGGTCGGCCGTGACCCGCTCGCCCAGCCACGACACGAAGTAGAAGCGCACGGCGGTGCCGAGCGCGAGGACGGCGGCGACGGCGAACAGCGCGATGAAGTACAGGTTCACCTGGCCGGCGTCACGCGTCGCCTCCTGCGCCAGCGTGCGGGCGGCGAAGCCCACGTCGACCATCTGACGGAACGCCACGGGAATCGCCAGCGCGGCGGCCGCCGCCACCAGCAGCGCCAGCGTCGCCGCGACGACACGGCCCCGGTAGCGCAGCAGGAACGGCAGCAGCGCGGACAGGGTCGACAGTGCGCTGCGGCGATTCACGACGGGTCGACGAAGAAGTGCGCGTTCTCGGCCGCGATGTTGTCGATGGCGTCGAAGATCGATCCCAGGTGGCGGCGCATGGCATCGGACGCGCCGGCAGCATCGCCGGCGATCACCCGCTCGGCCACCTCGCGATGCTCGTCCAGGCGCTGGCGCGAACGTCGGCCACTGATCAGCGACAGGTGCCGCACGCGGTCGAGCTGCCCCTTGGCGGCGTGGATCACCTGCCAGGCGCTGGCGTGGCCCGCCAGCTGCGCCATCAGCGCGTGCATCGCCTCGTCGGCCTCGAAGAACGCGGCCGGATCCTTGCGTGTCAGCGCCTGGCGCTGCTGCGCGAGGTTGTCGCGCAGCGCGCGCGCGCCGGCCGCGTCGATGCGCTCGGCCGCCAGCCCGGCGATGCGGCACTCGAGCGTCTCGCGCACGAAGTGGTTGTCGCGCACCACCTTCAGGTCGATACGCGCGACGAACGAGCCCACCTGCGGCACGACGTCGAGGAAGCCGTCTTCGGCCAGCTTCTTGAACGCCTCGCGGATGGGCGTGCGGCTGACGCCGTAGCCCTCGGCGATGCGGCTTTCGGACACCGCCTCGCCCGGCGCGAGAGCCCCCGACACGATGCGCTCGCGCAGGTCGCGGTACAGATGCGGCACCAGCGCCTCTCCGCGGGCAGGCAGCCGGGCCGGGCGCAGGTCCGGCATCGCACGGGAGGCGACGGGCCGCACCGGAACGGGTGCCGCACGCGACGCCGCTGCACGCGGCGCGGAATCGGGGATGCGCGTCATGGATCCTAGTATACTAGGTCGCGACCGCGTTCGACCGGCGTCGGATACCGTACAGCTGCTGTCCTGCGTATCCGCGCACGGCGACGCCCCACCCTTCCCGACCGCGAGCACCGTCATGTCCAGCGCCACCGTCTCCCTGATCCGCCGCCCGACCCTGCGCCTGAACCCGAACGACGACGTCGTGATCGCCGCGCGCCCCCTGGCGGCGGGCACCCGCATCGACACCGAAGGCGTCACCTGCGTCGACGCGATCCCGGCCGGACACAAGGTCGCCGTCCGCGCCGTCGCCAAGGGCAGCCCGGTCAAGCGCTACGACCAGATCATCGGCTTCGCCACCCAGGACATCGCCCCCGGCCAGCACGTGCACACGCACAACCTCGCGTTCGAGACCTTCGCGCGCGACTACGCGGTCGGCGTCGACGTGCGGCCCACCCCCGCCCCCGCCACGCAGGCCACGTTCATGGGCATCCGGCGCGCCGACGGCCGCGTGGCCACGCGCAACTACATCGGCGTGATCTCCACGGTGAACTGCTCGGCGTCGGTGTCGAAGTACGTCGCCGCGCACTTCACGCCCGAACGGCTCGCGCAGTTCCCCAACGTGGACGGCGTGGTGCCCATCACGCATTCGTCGGGCTGCGGCATGGCGTCGACCGGTGCCGGCATCGACGTGCTGAGGCGCACGATCGC
>JAKOZZ010000372.1 GCA_029779755.1 Pseudomonadota bacterium | reverse complement strand
CACACGCTCGCCCTGGTGGCCGAGAAGACGGGCCGCCATCCGGTCGACGTGATGCTCGACATGGCCGTGGAGGAGAACCTCGAGACCGAGTTCTTCGCGGCGCCGCCCAATGGCAGCATCGAGTACCTGAAGGAGATCGTCGACGATCCCTACGTGCTGTTCGGCGTGTCGGATGGCGGTGCGCACACCAAGTTCCTGACCGCCGGGCGCTATCCCACGGAAACGCTCTGCAAGGTCGTGCGCGAGCATCGGATGATCACGCTCGAGGAGGCGCACTGGCGGCTGTCGGCGCTGCCGGCCCAGGTGGCGGGGTTCCGCGACCGCGGCACGCTGGTCGAGGGCGCGCCCGCCGACATCGTGGTGTACGACTTCGAGGATCTGGCCGTGCTGCCCGACGAGATCGTCCACGATCTGCCTGGCGGGGAGTGGCGCCGCATCCAGCGTGCGCGCGGCTACCGGTGGATCCTCGTCAACGGCGAAGTCACGATCCGCGACGACCGCCAGACCCAGCGCCACCCGGGCCTGCTGTTGCGGCATGGCGGCGCGGCGCCGGCGGGCGCGCATCCGGGCGCACGCGAGCGGGTGGCCGCCTGAGAGGGGCGCGTCCGCTCAGGCCAGGTGCTTCCGGAAGAAGCCCAGGGTCCGCTCCCACGCCAGGCTGGCCGCCGCCTCCTGGTGGCGCGGCGTCGAGTTGTTGTGGAAGCCGTGCTGCGTGCCGGCGTACCGATGCATCTCGAAGGTCACGTGGTGGGCGCGCAGCGCCGCTTCGTATGCCGGCCACATCGCATTGATGCGCTCGTCGTTCTCTGCGTAGTGGATCTGCAGTGCGGCGCGGATGTTCGCCACACTGGCGGCGGTGGGTGCGGCGCCGTAGAAGGGGACGGACGCCTTCAGGTCCGCGCCCATCGTCGTGGCGAGGAAGTTCACCGCGCCGCCGCCCCAGCAGAATCCGGTCGCGCCGAGCCTGCCGCTCGACAGCGCGTGGGCCTTCAGGAACAGCGCGCTGTTGAGCATGTCCTGCAGCAGCTTCGCCTGGTCGAGGCCGGCCTGCAGGGCACGGCCGTCATCGTCGTTGCCGGGATACCCGCCGACGGGCGCGAGCCCGTCCGGCGCCAGCGCGACGAACCCCGCGACCGCGAGTCGCCGCGCCACATCCTCGATGTAGGGATTCAGCCCGCGGTTCTCGTGGATGACGAGCACGGCGGGGAAGGGACCCGTGCCGGAGGGCTGCACCAGATAGCCCCGCATCCGCCCGCCATTCCCGCCCGGCGACGGATAGTCGACATAGCGGGCCTTCATGCGGGGATCGGTGAACGAGATGGTCTGCGCGCGGGCGTAACGTGGCAGCAGCGCCTGCGCCATCGCCAGCCCGCCGATCCCGGCGACCGACAGCGCACTGGCGCGCCTCAGGAATTCGCGACGGTCGATCCGGCCGTGACAGTACTCGTCGTAGAGGGCGTAGATCCGCGGGTCGATGAACGTAGGATCGCCCAGGGGCGCGGTGGGGGCAGTGGGCTGTGCGGACGCATCGATCGCGGGGGACGCTGCTGTCTTTGGGGACACTGCGGTCTTTGGGGACGCAGCGGTCACTGGGGTCTCGAGCCGGGTCATCGGATCCTCCGGGAGAGGCGGGCGCCTGCACCCGCACGCATCGCGCCGACGGATTCGACGCGGGTGCACGGTATCCCAACCCGCCGCATCTCGCATCGTCAGTGTCGCGTGAGCGAAACCGTGAGCGGGTCCTCTCCGGTGATGGTCGTGCCGAAGAGCGCCGACCGCTCGCGCATGCGCGCTGCGATCCACTCCCTGGACACCTCGTCGGCCAGTCGCGTACGGAAGGCCTCGATCACCAGGGGGTGCAGCGTCAGCCGTTCCAATCCGTCCGGTCCGAGCAGCAGGTCGTACAGCACCTGACGGTCGTTGCGCAGCGTCGGATGCACTGCGTAGTCGTCGACGAGGTCGCCCGCGCCGTACAGGATCGCCGCGCCACGGTGGATCTCGATGCCCTGAAAGATGTGGGCGCCGTGTCCGTAGACCATCCGCCAGCCCATGTCGATGGCCGCGTGCGCCAGGGCGATCAATGCCGGGGCTGGACGCTCCGCCCAGTTCGGGCCCCAATGCAGCGACAGCACGGGCCAGTGCACTCCGCGCTCGCGCTGTGCCGCAAGGGCGGTCTGCAGCGTGCGCAGCGCGCGGCCGCGGTCCGCGAGATCGAGGTGCGCAATGCCCGGGCGTCCGGGTCCCGCGGCATAGTCCGGCTGATGATCGCAGAACGCCGTCATCCCGATGCGCACGCCTCTGCGTTCGACGACCGCCGGCGCGAGTGCGGCGTCCAGGTCGATGCCGGCGCCCGCATGGGCGATGCCTGCGCAATCGAGCGCCGACAGGGTGTCGGTCAGCCCGGCGACGCCGTAGTCGAGTGCATGATTGTTGGCCAGGCTCACCAGATCGATCCCGACCGCGGTCAGACAGTCGATCGCCCGTGGCGGCGCCCGGAAGTAGAACGCCTTGGGGGCGCCGCGCCAGGTCTGCGAAGCGCTGGTGATCGGGCATTCCAGGTTGGCGATGCGCACGTCCGCTGCGCGCGCGTAGGGTGCGATCGAGCCCAGCGGGTACCGGACGCCGCGGGTGTGAACACGTCGCGCCACGGCGCGGCCGAGCATCACGTCACCCCCCACGATCATCCGGAGTCGCAGTGCATCCGTGATGGTCGGCAGCGCACGCGGGTCGTCCGAGTGGCGGGTGGCGGTCGGCGTGTGCGTCGCGTCGTGCATGCTGCTGTGTAGGCTGTCTGTGATCCTCTGTACTCCTGCGTGCGCGACGTTTCATTGACAACGCTCAATGCCGGGCGGGTGATGCCGACTCCGATGCCGATGCCGATGCCGATGCCGATGCCGATGCCGATGCC
>JAKOZZ010000367.1 GCA_029779755.1 Pseudomonadota bacterium | reverse complement strand
GCGCTGCGGAAATCGCACACCACGGTCAGTCCGCTGCGCTCGGCCAGGCGGGCGCCGTTCAGCAGCTGGACGGTGTAGCCGAGTTCGGGGCGATGACGCGCGGTCTGACCGTGTGCACCGATCACGACGTCCGCCGCCGCGTCCGGCTCCATCGCAGCGTCCGGCTCAACCGCTGCACCCCGATCCGCCGACGCGCGCCGTTCAGGCTCAGCGCCCCGCTCGAGGTCCGCGCCCCGTTCCAGCAGTTCCAGCGCGAGGTCGGCATACAGATCGGCGAGTGCGTTGGCGGCGAGCGCTGCGCGCGCGATCTCGTCGGGCCCGCTGGACTGCAGGTCGGCCAGCACGCGTCGAAGCGGTGCGGGCATGTCGCGGCTGGCGAAGGCCAGCGTCGAAGCGCCGGCGGCGCTGAACGTGACGAGCGCGCCGTCGACACCGTCCATGCTGGTGCCCGACATCAGCCCGATGTAGCGCCGGGCGCCGTCTGCGGCAGTGCTCATGTCGGTGTGACCCTTCGGGTGCGGTCCCGCGCCGCCTGACTTGCCGGGCGGTTACTGGAAGCGTGCCACCCGGTAGGTGTCCTGGCGCGTCATGCCGGCGCGCAGCTCCGCCACCGACGCCTGGAAGCTGCGGCGTTCGGCTGACGCGAGCGCCCGGCCTTCGGGCAGCACCAGCGTCATCGGATCGACCTGCTCGCCGTTGATCTTCACCTCGTAGTGCAGATGCGGACCCGTGGCCCATCCGGTCTGGCCGACCGACCCGATCACCTCGCCCTGGCCGACCTTGGCGCCGACCTTCAGGCGATCCTCGATCTCGTGCAGATGCGCATAAAGCGACGACATCTGGTTGCGGTGCTTCAGGATCACGACGTTGCCGTACCCGCGCTGCTGCCCGACGAATTCGACGGTGCCTTCCGCCGAAGCACGCACGCGGGTGCCGACGGGCGCCGCAAAATCGACCCCCTTGTGCGCCCGCCATTCGCGCAGGATCGGGTGCATGCGCGCTTCGGTGAAGCCGGAGGTCATGCGGCTGACTTCGAGCGGGTTGCGCAGGAAGGATTTCCTCAGGCTCTTGCCGTCGAAGGAGTAATAGTCGCCCTGGCCGCCGGCCTCGAACCAGTAG
>JAKOZZ010000351.1 GCA_029779755.1 Pseudomonadota bacterium | reverse complement strand
GGTACACCGCGGTGGCGAGCTGCCGGCCCGCGAGGTAGCCGGCGGTCTGGAGCATCGATGCGCAGGCATCGATGCTGTCGGGCAGCGCGATCGGGGGCGTGTCGGTCATCCGGCGGCGGAGACGGCGCGAGCGGCGAGCACGCCGATGAGGTGGGCGCGGTACTCGGCCGAGGCGTGCAGGTCGCTGGACAGGCCGTCGGGTGAGACCTTGACGGCCTTGCAGGCGTCGGGCGACCAGCGGGCGGTGAGGGCCTGCTCGAGGGCGGCCACGCGCATGACGCCGGCACCGGCACCGGTGACGGCCACGCGCACGCCGCTTGCGCCCTTGGAGACGAACACGCCGACGAGCGAGAAGCGCGAGGCGGGCTGCTTGAACTTGACCCAGGCGGCCTTCTCGGGGATGGGGAACTCGACGGCGGTGATGATCTCGCCGGGCTCCAGGGCGGTCTCGTAGAGGCCGCGGAAGAAGTCGTCGGCGGCGATGGAGCGCTTGGAGGTGACGACGGTGGCGCCCAGGCCGAGGACGCCTGCGGGGTAGCAGGCGGCGGGGTCGTTGTTGGCGAGGCTGCCGCCGAGGGTGCCGCGGGTGCGCACGGCGCGGTCGCCGATGCCGTCGGCGAGCTGGGCGAGTGCGGGGATGGCGGCGCGCACGTCGGCGCTGGCGGCGACGCTGGCGTGGGAGGCGCCGGCGCCGATGCGCAGGGCGGAGGCGGAGCGGGAGATGCCGCGCAGCTCGGCGATGGCGCCGAGGTCGACGAGGTCGGAGGGGGCGGCCAGGCCGAGCTTGATGGCGCCGAGCAGGGACTGCCCGCCGGCGACGAATCGGCCGTCGGTGGCGCCGGCCAGAGCGCTGGCGGCGTCGGCCAGGGAGCGGGGGCGGTGGTAGGTGAAGGGGGTCATCGAGGTGTCTCCGGTGTGTTGGCAGCGCAGGCGCCGCGCCGCGCAGGGTGGCGGCGGCGCGCGCCGTGCGATCAGGCCCCGCGCTGCTGCAGCGCTTTCCAGACGGTGTGCGGCGTGGCCGGCATCGGCACGTCCTTCACGCCGAGCGCATCGCACACCGCGTTGATCAGCGCGGCGGGCGAGCCGATCGCGCCCGCTTCACCGCAGCCCTTCACGCCCAGCGGGTTGTGCGAGCAGGGCGTGCCCTTCATCGTCTCGACCGTGAAGCTGGGCAGGTCGTCGGCCCGCGGCATCGCGTAGTCCATGTACGAGCCGCTGAGCAGCTGGCCCGAGTCGCTGTCGTAGACGCCGTGCTCGAGCAGCGCCTGGCCCAGGCCCTGGGCCAGCCCGCCGTGCACCTGGCCTTCGACGATCATCGGGTTGATGATGTTGCCGAAGTCGTCGACGGCGGTGAACCGGTCGACGCGCACCACCCCGGTCTCGGGATCGACCTCGACCTCGCACACGTACGAGCCCGACGGGTAGGTGAAGTTGGTCGGGTCGTAGAACGCGTTCTCGTTCAGTCCCGGCTCGAGCTTGTCGAGCGGATAGTTGTGCGGCACGTAGGCGGTGAGCGCCACCGACGCGAACGGCACGTTGCGGTCGGTGCCCGACACCTTGAACACGCCGTTCTCGAACTCGATGTCGGTGTCGGCGGCCTCGAGCAGGTGCGCCGCGATCTTCTTGCCCTTGGCGACGATCTTGTCCACCGCCTTCACGATCGCGGTGCCGCCGACGGCCAGCGATCGCGAGCCGTAGGTGCCCATGCCGAACAGGATCTTGCCGGTGTCGCCGTGGACGATGTCGATGTCGTCGATGGGGATGCCGAGCTTGTCGGCGACGACCTGCGCGAACGTCGTCTCGTGTCCCTGGCCGTGGCTGTGCGAGCCCGTGAACACGGTGACCTTGCCGGTGGGGTGCACCCGCACCTCGCCGGCCTCGAACAGGCCCGCCCGCGCGCCGAGCGCACCGGCGATGTTCGACGGCGCCAGACCGCAGGCCTCGATGTAGCACGAGTAGCCGATGCCGCGCAGCAGCCCCTTGGCGGCCGAGGCCGCCTTGCGCTGCGCGAAGCCGGCGACGTCGGCCAGCGCCTGCGCGCGCGCCAGGTGGGCTTCGTAGTCGCCCACGTCGTAGGTGAGGCCGACGGGCGTCGGGTACGGGAAGCTGCGGATGAAGTTGCGGCGCCGGATCTCGGCCGGGTCGATGCCCATCTCCTTGGCCGCCGTCTCGACCAGCCGCTCGACCACGTAGGTGGCTTCGGGCCGGCCCGCGCCGCGATAGGCGTCGACCGGAGCGGTGTTGGTGAACACGCCGGTGACCTGGCAGTGGATCTTGGGCGTAGTGTACTGGCCGGCCAGCAGGGTGGCGTACAGGATCGTCGGCACCGACGACGCGAAGGTCGACAGGTAGGCGCCCAGGTTGGCGGTGGTGTCCACGCGCATGCCCAGGAACGTGCCGTTCTTGTCCATCGCGAGCTCGGCCACCGTCACGTGGTCGCGGCCATGCGCATCGGTCAGGAACGACTCGCTGCGCTCGGCGGTCCACTTGATCGGGCGGTTGATCTTCTTCGACGCCCAGACCAGCACGGTCTCCTCGGCGTACAGGAAGATCTTGGAGCCGAAGCCGCCGCCCACGTCGGGGGCGATGATCTTCAGCTTGTGCTCGGGAATGCCCAGCACGAAGGCGGCCATCAGCAGGCGCTCGACGTGCGGGTTCTGGTTGGCGACGTAGACCGTCCAGCTGTCGTCGGAGCGGTTGTACGCGGCGTTGGCCGCGCGCGGCTCGATCGCGTTGGGAATCAGCCGGTTGTTGCGGAACTCGAGGCGCGTCACGTGATGCGCGGCCGCGAACTGCGCGTCGGTCGCGGCCTTGTCGCCGATCGCCCACGTGTAGCAGACGTTGTCGGGCGCCATGTCGTGCACGACCCCGGCCGCCCCCTTGGCGGTGGCCGGATCGACGACCGGAGTGAGCTCCTCGTAATCGACCTCGACGAGTGCGGCGGCGGCCTTGGCATTGGCCGGCGTGTCGGCGATGACGACCGCGACCTGGTCGCCGACGTGGCGGGCCTTGTCCTCGGCCAGCAGCGCGTGCTTCGGCTCCTTCATCGGCGTGCCGTCGGTGCTGGTGATCAGCCAGCCGCAGGGCAGGCCGCCGACCGCCGCCAGGTCGGCGCCGGTGAACACGGCGACGACCCCGGTGGCGGCGCGCGCCGCGCTCGTGTCGATGCCGCGGATGCGGGCGTGCGCGTAGGGCGAGCGGACGAAGCTCGCGTACGTCTGTCCGGGCAGGACGACGTCGTCGGTGTACTGACCGTTGCCGGTCAGGAAGCGGTAGTCCTCCTTGCGCTTGACGGACTGACCGATGAAACCGGCGGCAGGTGCGTTCATGTGGGGTCTCCTCTTCGCCTCAGGCGCCTTGCTTCATCGCCTGCGCGCCCTGCTGCACGGCACGCACGATGTTCTGGTAACCGGTGCAGCGGCAGAAGTTGCCTTCCAGACCTGCGCGGATCTCGCGTTCGGTGCCGTGCGGATGGTGCTGCACCAGGTCGATCGACGTCATCACCATGCCGGGCGTGCAGAAGCCGCACTGCAGACCGTGGCACTCCTTGAACGCCGCCTGCATCGGATGCAGGGTGCCGTCTTCGGCGGCCAGGCCCTCGATGGTCGTGATCTCGGCGCCTTCGACCTGGGCGGCGAGCACGTTGCAGGACTTCACCGCCCGGCCGTCGACCAGCACCGTGCACGCGCCGCACTGGGCGGTGTCGCACCCGACGTGCGTGCCGGTCAGCTGCAGTCCGGTCCGCAGGAACTCGACCAGCAGGGTCGAGGGCTCGACTGCGGCGTTGACCGCGCGTCCGTTGACGCGCATCGAAACGTTCACCGTCATGGTGTCTCCTCACGCTTTGTCTTCGATGCCGCAAAATACCGCTCCCCGCAGGGATCGGCAATCGAGACCGGACCGTTTCAGGGCATACCCCGAGCGCCCGCCGGGACGGTGTCCGTGCGCGCCTGCGGCGCCGGC
>JAKOZZ010000347.1 GCA_029779755.1 Pseudomonadota bacterium | reverse complement strand
TTCAACCAGCCCGCGGACAAGCTCGGCCAGACCTTCCGGACCGAGAGCGGCGTCGAGATCCGCAACGGTGACGTGCTGATCGCCGCGATCACCTCCTGCACCAACACGTCGAACCCCGGCGTGCTGCTGGCCGCCGGCCTGCTCGCGAAGAAGGCGGTCGAGGCCGGTCTCAAGGTGCCCCGGCACATCAAGACCTCGCTGGCCCCCGGTTCGCGGGTCGTCACCGAATACCTCGAGAAGGCGGGTCTGCTGCCCTATCTGGAGAAGCTCGGCTTCGACGTGGCCGCCTACGGCTGCACCACCTGCATCGGCAACGCCGGCGACCTCACCGCCGAACTGAACGACCTGATCGTCAAGAACGACCTGATCTGCGCGGCCGTGCTGTCCGGCAACCGCAACTTCGAGGCGCGCATCCACCCCAACCTCAAGGCGAACTTCCTCGCCTCCCCGCCTCTGGTCGTCGCCTACGCGCTCGCCGGCAACGTCACGGTCGACCTGATGACGCAGCCGGTCGGCAAGGGCAAGGGCGGCAAGGACGTCTACCTGGGCGACATCTGGCCGTCGAGCGACGAGATCTACCGGCTGATGAAGCACGCGATGAACCCGAAGGTGTTCAAGGCCAACTACGCACAGGTCAAGGACAACCCCGGCAAGCTGTGGCAGAAGGTCAAGGGCACGACCGGACAGGTGTACGACTGGCCGAAGTCGACGTACATCGCCGAGCCGCCGTTCTTCGACGCATTCGCGATGCAGCCTGCGGCGGCCGCCACCGGCATCCGCGGCGCGCGGGCGCTGGGCCTGTTCGGCGACTCGATCACCACCGACCACATCTCGCCGGCCGGGTCGATCAAGGACTCGTCGCCGGCCGGCCGCTGGCTGCTCGAGAACGGCGTGTCGAAGGCCGACTTCAACAGCTACGGTTCGCGTCGCGGCAACCACGAGGTGATGATGCGCGGCACCTTCGCGAACGTGCGGATCAAGAATCTGATGATCCCGGCCGCGGCCGACGGATCGCGCGTCGAGGGCGGCATCACGATCCATCAGCCCAGCGGCGAGCAGATGTCGATCTACGACGCCGCGATGCGCTACGTGTCCGACGGCGTGCCGACGATCGTGATCGGGGGCGAAGAGTACGGCACCGGCTCGTCGCGCGACTGGGCGGCCAAGGGCACGCAACTGCTCGGCGTGAAGGCCGTGATCGCACGCAGCTTCGAGCGCATCCATCGCTCGAACCTGGTCGGCATGGGCGTGCTGCCCCTGCAGTTCAAGGGTCAGGACAGCGCGGAGTCGCTGGGCATCACGGGCGCCGAGGCCTTCGACATCGAAGGCCTCGACGGCGAGATCCGCCCCCAGCAGGACGTGACCCTCGTGATCCATCGCGCCGACGGCACGAGCCGCCGGGTGCCGGTGCTGCTGCGCATCGACACCGCCATCGAGGTCGACTACTACCGCCACGGCGGCATCCTGCCGTTCGTGCTGCGCGAGCTGCTGGCGGCCTGATCCGCGCGGCCGCGACGCAACATCCCGCGCCGTGCAGGCGCGGGATCTGCGGCCCGAAGGGCGCCCACGGGCGCCCTTCCCTATGGAATCGCGGCGGTTGGCATTACACTCGGCGGGGTCGTCACCCTGCGATCCGCCTTGCCCGCCGACACCATCACCAGCCCCCGTTCCGGGGTGCTGCCACGCGCCCTCCTCATCACCGGAATCAGCTTCTTCAGCTGCGTCCTGGCGCGCCTGTTCGCCTTCGGCGGCATCTCCGAGATGCTGCTGTGGCCGGCGGCGGGGCTCGCGCTCGGCTTCGGCTGGCGCTACGGCATGCGCTGGATCCCGTTCGCCGGTCTCGGCGCGGCCGGGTGGGCCGTGCTCGAAGCGGGCAACGTGACGCTGGCGGGCGCCGCCTTCCTGTCGTCCACCGTCGGACCATACCTGGCGATCCGCGCGCTCCGCCGGCTCGAGGCCTGGAAGCCGGCCGAGTTCCGCCTCGAGGCCATGTTCCGGTTCGTGACGGCCTCGGTGCTGATCGCCGCGCCCATCGACGCCGCGATCGCCGACCTCGGCCTGATGCTGTCCGGCGCCTATGAGAATCCGCTGCATCCGCTGTTCGGATGGTGGCTGATCGACATGCTGGGTCTGCTGCTGATCACCCCGGCGGTCGTGGCCTGGGACGGCGAACGCAGCATCACCGCCGACGAGCACATCGGCGCGTTCCTCGACGTGCCGGCGGTCGTGCTGTCCCTGGTGCTGCTCGGCTTCAGCCTGGCGCTGTCGAGCCTGGGCGAGCGCAACTACGGGCTGGCGGTGCTGTTCTTCTACTTCCCGATCGTCGCGTGGACGTCGGTGCGTTCGCCCGAGCGCACCACCGCCTACACGCTGCTGCTCACCGCCCTGCCGCTGCTCGCGGCACGCAGCTTCGAGATCAGCGACGGCGGCGCCGACCCGTCGCGCACCTTCGCCGACACCACGCTGATGCTCAGCGCCGTGCTGCTGGCGCTCATCCTGCAGGCGATCGCCGCCGACCGGCGCGTGGCCCTGCAGCGCATGGCCCTGCAGGCGCACCAGGACCTCAGCACCGGCCTGCTCAACGACCGCGGGCTGCTGGCCGAGCTCGGCGAGCGCCTGATCTCGATGCAGCGGTCCAACTACGGCCTGATCGGCGTGCACGTGGGCAACTTCGACACCGTGCACGACATGTGCGGGCCGATCCAGGCCATGCAGCTCGAGCAGAGCGCGGCGCTGCTGCTGCTGCGTCAGCCCGGCATGCTGCACGCAGCACGTCTGTCGTCCGGGCGCTTCGCGCTGCTGATCTCCGCCGAGACGGTGGCCGACGTGCGCGCGCTGGCGCGCGAGGTCTACGTGCAGCTCAACGGCCAGGTGTACAAGGCCGAGCACGGCAGCATCCGCCTGCAGGCCAGCGTGGGCGGCCTCCTGATCGACCAGAACGTGCTGATCAACAGCGAGGACTGCCTGGTGTCGCTGTCCGACGCCATGGCGATCGCGGCCAGCGTGCGCGACCCGCAGCTGTTCGTCGAACCGCTGTCGCAGACCATGATCGACGCGCGACGCTCGCACCAGGGCAAGATCGAGCACATCCGCGAGGCGATCCGCGAACATCGTCTGGAGGTCTACGCCCAGCCGATCGAGGATCCGGACGCGCCCGAGGGCATGCTCTCCTACGAAGTGCTGACCCGGCTGCGCGACCGCGACGGCACGCTGATCCGTCCGCCCGAGTTCCTGCCCCTGGCGATCCAGGCGCAGCTCACCGTGGCGCTCGATCGCGGCGTGATCCGCAAGGTGTTCGGATGGCTGGCCGACAATCCGGAGGCGCTGCGCCGCACGCACAAGTGCTCGCTGAACCTGTCCGGGCTGACGATGAGCGACGGCTCGATTGCGGGGTTCGTGCGCGAGCAGCGCGCGCTGCGCGGCATCCCGGCCGAGAAGATCGTGTTCGAGATCACCGAGAGCGAGGCGATCCGCAATCCGGGCGCCGCGTCACGGCTGGTCGACGACCTCAAGGCCGAGGGCTTCGGTATCGCGCTCGACGACTTCGGCACCGGACTGGCGACCTTCGAATACCTGAAGCGCTTCCCGCTCGACTACCTGAAGATCGACGGATCGTTCATCCGCAACCTCGTCACCAATCCGATCGACGAGGAGATCGTCCTGTCGACGGTGCGCGTGGCGCGCCGCCTGAACGTGAAGACGATCGCAGAGCACGTGCACAGCCAGGCCATCTGCGACCGCGTCCGCTCCCTTGGCGTCGAGTACATCCAGGGCGAGGTGATCGGCACCGCGATCCCGATCGCCGAATTGTTCGGGCAGACGAAGGCCGATTCGACGCGGTCGGACGCACGCAGCACGGTGGTCTGAGACCCCGCACGGCATTGTGGCCGCAGGCCCGCGCATTACCGCGGCCCCGAGGCCCGCACACCTCAGGGATCCCAGGCCCGCGCGACTCAGGGTTCCGAGGCCTGCGCGCCGGAGCCGCGTTCAGCCGGCCTCCGGCCAGCGCGCGAGGTCCTCGACCCGGTCCACGTCCCACAGCGTACGCAGCTCGTGCCACGGCGCGCCGGACGCAGCCAGATGTGCACGGGTCTGCGCCATCACCTGCGACGTACCCCACTGCGGCCCCTCGAAGAGGCCCGCGAGCGCGCGACGCAGCCCGACCAGCACGTAGCCGCCATCCTCGGTCGGCGAGAAGACGGCATCGTGACCGCCCAGCGCGGCAAAGGCCGCCAGCAGGTCCTCCACGGCCAGCGCGGGGCAGTCGCACCCGATCAGCACGGCAGGACCGCCCCCATCCTGCAGCACGCGTTCCAGCGCACCGCGCATCCGGGCGCCGAGGTCGTGGCCGATCTGGGCGGTGAGGCGCGCGCCGTGGTCCCGCGCCTGCGCGGCGCACTCGCCCTCGACGTCGGCGCCCGCGATGCAGAGTTCGACCGCCCGGCCGCTGTCACGGGCCACGCGCAGACTGTGCGCCAGCATGCGCCGGTACAGCGCGAGCGCTCGGTCATCGCCCACGTGGGCGGCGAGTCGCGTCTTGACCTTGCCCAGTGCCGGCACGCGCGCGAACACGATCACCGTGCCGGGTGCACGGGGGCGCACCGGCGCCGTTATCGGCATCGGCATCGGTATCGGCATCGGAACGGTCACAGACGACGACGATGGAGGCAGCGAATCCGACATGCCTGACGCGGCGGAAGTCGGCGCGGATCCGGATGCGGATGCGGATGCGGATGCGGACGGATCAGCGGCCATAGTAGAACCGGTGCAGCGTCGACGCGGGCACCCCCACCACGTACATCAGGCGCAGCGCCCACATCAGCAGCACCGTGCGCACCACGCCCCGGGCACGCCAGCGCCGGGCCGACACCAGCACGCGCATGCGCGGACAGGCGGGCGGTCCCGCCAGGCGCCTGAGCCGCTTGGACAGTTCGATGTCCTCCATCAGAGGCATCGGCGCATATCCGCCGCAGCGGGTCCAGGCCTGCGAGGACACGAAGATCGACTGGTCGCCCGTGCACACGCCGGTGAGCCGCGACCGGGCGTTCATCATGCGGGCGATCAGCCGCAGCAGCGGTGCCTCGTCGTCGAGTCGCACGTCGAACCGCCCCCACTGCCGCCCGTCCGCCAGCGCCTCCTCCACCACCGCGCGCCAGCCGGCAGGCATGCGGGTGTCGGCATGCACGAAGACCAGGACGTCAGCCCCGCTGGCGCAGGCTGCGCCGGCATTCATCTGCACGGCCCGGCCCCGCTCGGCGACGACGACCCGCGCCCCCGCCGCCTGCGCACAGTGCACGGTCCGGTCCCGGCTGCCGGCGTCGGCGACGACGACCAGGTCGGCCTCCGGCACCAGCGTGGCCAGGCACGCGCCGATCCCGCGCTCCTCGTCGAGCGCGGGCACGACCACCGC
>JAKOZZ010000345.1 GCA_029779755.1 Pseudomonadota bacterium | reverse complement strand
TCGGTGGTGACCAGCACCTTCGCCTTGCCGATGTTCGCGCGGGTGGCGATCGGCTCCGGACCGAACGCCGAGAACAGCGGCGTCACCACCGAACCGTTCTTCAGCGCCCCGAGGATGGCCACGTACAGCTCGGGAATCCGCCCGGCGAGCACGAAGACCCGGTCGCCGCGCCCGACCCCCAATCCGCGCAGCACGTTGGCGAACCGCGCGCTGTCGCGCTGCAGCCGGCCGTAGCTGATCTCCAGCGCCGGGCCGGTGCGCGACACGAAGCGCAGCGCGGTCCGGTCGCGCAGCGGTCCCGCCGCATGCCGGTCGACCGCCTCGTGCGCGATGTTCAGCCCGCCGCCCGGCAGCCCCGCCAGCGCGGCGGCGGCGTCCTGCCAGCGGAACCGCGCGCGCTCGCCCTCGTAGTCGGAAAGATTCGGCCGCACGCGCAGATCCGCGTCGGACTTCTCGATGATCGCCGGTCTGTCCATGTCCGCCTCCCTGCACCGACTCTAGGAACCCGGACGCTTCGCGTCATTGGCAAATGTCAACGGCACCGCGAGGAGGCGCGCCGCCGGCACCCCGCGCAGGGGCCAGCCAGCGCAGCAGCTGCCGGGTGACGGTCGGGCTCGACAGCAGACCGAGGTGATGGGTGCGTCGCACGATGCGCGTGTGCGCCGGCGGGAACGCGAGCGCACGGCGCGGGTCTTGGTGCCGTCCCAGTGCGCTGTCGAGCGGAACCAGGCCGTCGCCGATCAGCTGGGTCGACAGCGGATCGACGCGCTGACCGGCCACCGCGGCGATCGCGTAGCACGCGATGCCTTCCGGCAGCGCCACCGGGACCCGGGTGTCGTGCCCGTGCGCGAAGCGGTCACGCCCCTGCCAGTCGGCATCGAGCAGGCTGCCGTGCCGCAGGTCGGTGACGCCGGCGCTTCGGATACGCCCCAGCGGTACGAACGCGGCCGAATACGGGCTCACCCCCAGCAGCGTCTCGATCCAGTGGCCGCCGCGCTCGAGCGGGGCGCCGTGATGTGGCGTGCCGAGGAACACCAGTGCGCCGACCCGCGATAGCCACGCAGCGCCGCCGGTACGCGCGCATTCGACGGCACTGCGCGCCACAAGCCCGCCCATGCTGTGGCCGATCAGCGTCAGCCGCGTGACCGGCACCGGCCAGGCCTGCAGCAGACGCTCGAGCAGTTCGGACAGCCGGCGCCCGTTGACCGAGACGTGCAGCCCCGAGTTGTAGCGCAGGTAGGTGGCAGTGGCCCCCAGCCGCCGGGCCAGCGCCGCACCATGGTCGTGCCCGTTGCGCCGCCACTGCACGTCGCTCATGCACAGCCCGTGGATCATCAGCAGCACGTGTCCCCGTGCATCGGGCACCGACGACGCCAGCGTGGCGCCGTCGAGGTCCAGCGCCACGCCGTCGCGGCGCACCTGCATCGGCACGGCGAGCGGATTCGACGTGCGTTCGAGGTGATCGCCGAGCACGCCCTGGAGCGCCGCCAGCACCGGGTCCCGCCCCGGCCAGCGGACGTCGGGGCCGAGCAGCGGCTGCAGCAGTGCCAGCGCGGCATCCAGCCCGCCACCGACGAGGCGCGTGGTGCCCCGCACCGCGCCATAGACGAGCCCCGACAGCCCGCGCGCACGCGCCG
>JAKOZZ010000342.1 GCA_029779755.1 Pseudomonadota bacterium | reverse complement strand
AAGGCCCAATCGGTCCGGCTGGCGCAGCTGGGGCGCGGCCGGACGGGCGCGCCACGCCGTCCGGCCGCGCGCCTCGTACGCCTCGCGAGGCGTGCGAGGCGTGCACCGCGCGTGCGGTTACTGCTCCGCCTTGATCCCGAACTCGTCCGACATGCGCCGCCAGCGGGCGTACTCGCCGTGGGTGAACTCACGGAACTGTTGCGGCGTCGGGGTGACGACCTCGCTGCCCGTCTCGGCCAGCCAGGCGGCGAAGGCCGGTTCCTGCACGACCTTGGTGATCTCCGCGTTGAGGCGCGTGACCACCGCCTGGGGCGTGCCTGCCGGCACGAACAGCCCCGTCCACGACATCATCTCGAAACCCGCGTGCCCCATCTCGCCCATCGTCGGCAGATCGGGGAAACGCGCGATGCGCTTGGGTGCGAGCACGCCGATCGGCACGACGCGGCCCGGCAGGATGTACTGCTTGTCGACCTCGGCCAGGAAGCCGATCGAGATGTGCACCTGCCCGGTGGCGGTGTCGAGCAGCATCGGGCCGGAGCCCTTGTAGGGCACCGTGCGCAGCTGGATCTTCGCGCTGCGCGCGAGCAGCTCGCAGATGAAGTGGGCACCGCTGCCGTGCCCTGCGGTGCCGCACAGCAGCTGGCCCGGACGGGCGCGCGCCCACTCGATCAGCTCGGGCAGGGTCTTGATGCCCATCCCGGCGTGCACGACCATCACCGGGTAGCCGAGCGTGAACTGCGCCACCGGCGTGAAGTCCTTGATCGGGTCGTACTTGATCGGCATGCTCAGTGCAGGCGCCGTCACCAGTTCGGTGTTGCCGCCGAAGAGCGCGGTGTAGCCGTCGGCTGGCGACTTGGCGACGAAGTCGGCCCCCAGGGTGGTCGACGCGCCGGGGCGGTTCTCGACGATGATCGGCTGCTTGAGCAGTTCGCTCAGGCGCGCGCCAAAGCGCCGCGCGCGGATGTCGACGACACCGCCGGACTGCGACGCGACGACGAACTTGATCGGCTTGTTCGGATAGTCCTGCGCGCGCGCCGGCGTGGGCGCCAGCAGCGCCGCTGCCGCGACGGCCAGTCCGAGCACGCCTGCCAGCGCGCCCCGTGTTCCCGTGATCCTCGAGAGCATCGTGTCTCCTTCCTGTTCGAGTTCGAGTTGATGCCAACGCGCCATGCCTGCGGCGCGAGGGTCGGCCGACTATAGACGAGGTGTCCGGCCTGGAGATGCGCGGCGCGATCCGGGCTTTCCCGGGATCGCAGGGGATCGAGCGGACCTTCCGGGGATCCCCACGGCGTTCGCGATCGATTTGAGTCCGGACCCCCACGGGACGGCAGATCGCGCATACTTGCTCGTCAGCAAGTATGCTGCGACCAACCAAATCGACTGAGGAAGGAGAGACGAGATGCTGAAGGAACGTTATGGCGACCTCGCGGTCACCCTGCGCGAGCACGTGGTGGAGATCGAGATCCAGCGCCCGCCGCACAACTTTTTCGACCACGCGCTGATCCGCGACCTGGCCGACGCGCTCAACGACGTCGACCGCGAGCCCGACGCGCGGGTCGTGCTGCTGTGCGCGCAGGGCAAGGCCTTCTGCGCCGGCGCCAACTTCGCCAACCGTCAGGCATCGGTGCTGGACAGCGCCAACCCGCGCGGCCGCAATCCGCTGTACGAGGAGGCGGTGCGCCTGTTCTCGTGCCGCAAGCCGGTGATCGCCGCCGTGCAGGGGCCGGCGATCGGTGGCGGTCTGGGCCTCGCGGTGTTCGCCGACTTCCGCATCGCGTCGCCCGAGGCGCGCTTCGCCGCGAACTTCGTGAAGCTGGGCATCCATCCCGGGTTCGGCCTGACGTACACGCTGCCGCGCCTGATGGGCCAGCAGCGCGCCGCCGAGATGTTCATGACCGGCGAGCGCATCGACGGCGAGACCGCCCACAAATGGGGGCTGGTCGACCGCCTGGTGCCGGCGGAGTCGCTGCGCGCCGAGGCCTTCGCGTTCGCGCGTTCGATCGCCGTGAACGCGCCGCTGGCGGTGCAGTCCACGCGCCTGACCCTGCGTCGCGAGATGGCCGCGAAGGTCGAGGAGCAGACCGACCGCGAAGGCGCCGAGCAGTCGTGGCTCGCCCGCACCGAAGACCACCAGGAAGGCGTGCGCTCGGTGGCGGCACGCGAGAACGGCAACTTCAAGGCGCGCTGATCCCTGGCGCGCCGACCCGGCGCGCCTCGTCTCCGGCCGCCGCGCGCACGGCGGCCGCGATCAGCGGCACCACGCTGATGGCGGACGTCGTGTGGGGCACGCAGTCGGTGCTCCACACGTGTCGCACGCCGCAGCGCACCAGCAGGTCCTGTGCATCGTCGACGAACAGCGCGTGCGTGACGGCGACGTCCACGCTCGCGGCCCCGGCGTCCAGGCACTGGCGTGCCGCGATCGCCAGCGTGTGGCCGGTGCTGGCCATGTCGTCGATCAGCACCACGGCGCGGCCGCTCAGCGGCAGGTCGGCGGGCAGCAGCACCTGCACCGAACGATCGCCCAGCCGCACCTTGCGGCACCAGGCGTGATCCAGCGCCCGCGGCCGGCCGACACTCGCCGCGCCGGCCTCGGCGGCGGCACGCACCCAGGGGGCGGACTCCTCGTCCGGACCCAGCAGCAGCGGATCCGGCACGCGTCGTGCGGCCCATGCGCCGAGCAGCCCCGCCGCGGACAATGCGATGCCCCGGCTGCCCGGCATCACCGCGTCCAGCGACGCGATCCGGTGCAGGTGGGGGTCGACCGTGACCACGGTCTCGAACGCCTGTGCCAGCAGGCGGGCCACATGACGCTGACTGACGGCTTCGCCCGGCCTGAACGCGAAGTCCTGCCGCATGTACGCGAGGTAGGGGCAGACGAGGATCAGGTGCTGCGCGCCGAGTTCGCGGGCGGCCGGCGCGGCGATCATCAGCTCCACCAGCTTCTCGTTCGGCTGGTGCAGGCTGCGCCACAGCACGACGGTGCCGTGCAGTGCGGCCGGCAGGCGCAGCCGCAACTCGCCGTCGGGAAACCGGTGGCGCTCGATCACCGACAGGGGGGCGTCGAGCGCTCGGGCCAGCGCCGTGGCCTGAGCGGCCTCGTCGTCGAAGGCGAGGATCCGTGCGATCGTCATCCCGCGTGCGCCTCTGCGGCGATCCGGTACCCGCTGTCGCGTGCGGCCCGGTCGCGCGCGAAGGCGAGGTCTGCCGAGTAGCTGGCATGGATCCGGTACAACGGCTGGCCCGCACGTACGGCATCGCCCACCTTGCACAGCAGGTCGACGCCGGCACCGATCACCTGGGGTGCGCCGGCCAGGCGTGCGATGCGCGCGAGCTGCAGGTTGTCGATGGCGGCGACCCGGCCGTCCTGATCGGCCGTCACTTCATGGGTGATCGCACCCGGCACCGGCGCCGGCGTGCGGCGTCCCTGGGCATCGATGATCGCCTCCATCTGCGCCAGCGCCCGTCCGGACTCCAGGATGTCGCGCGCGATGCGCCAGCCTTCGCCGCCGCGGACGTCGGGGTCGAACTCGATCACGCGCGCGGCCAGCCGCAGCGACTTGTCGCGCAGGTCGGCGGGCCCCTGCGGATCGTTGCGCAGCACCCGCATCACGTCGCGTGCCTCGAGCACCGGACCGATGCCGTTGCCGACCGGTTGCGTGCCGTCGGTGATCACCACCTCCAGGTGCAGGCCCAGATGCTGGGCCACGTATTCGAACAGCTTGCGCAGGCGTTGTGCGCCCGGCATGGAGCGGACCTTGGCCGTGGGTCCGACGGGGATGTCGAGCACCAGGTGGGTCGAGCCCGCGGCGATCTTCTTCGACAGGATCGATGCCACCATCTGGCCCGGCGAGTCGATCGCCAGCGGCCGCTCCACGGAGATCAGGATGTCGTCGGCCGGGGAGAGGTCGGCGGTGCCGCCCCACGCCAGGCAGCCGTTGGTGTCGCGCACGATCTGCGCGAGGCGGTCGAACGGAAGCTCGACGTTGGCAAGCATCTCCATCGTGTCGGCCGTGCCGGCCGGCGACGTGATCGCGCGTGACGAGGTCTTCGGACACAGCATGCCGTGCGCGGTGACGATGGGCACGACCACCATCGAGGTGCGGTTGCCCGGAATGCCTCCGATGCAGTGCTTGTCGACCACCGGACCGCCGCGCACCTGGCGCTGCCAGTCGAGCCGGCGGCCGGCGTCGATCATGGCCTCGGTGAGGTGGACGACCTCGTCGCGGTCGAGGTCGTAGCCGTTGGTGGCGACGACGAAGGCCGCCAGTTCGATCTTGGAATAGCGGGCCTGGGCGACGTCGGCGATCAGCGCGAACAGGTCCTCGCGTGTCAGCCGCTCGCCCGCGATCTTGCGGTGCAGGGCGCCGATCGACGCCGGCGGTTCGGACGGCGTCACGCGCGCGGTATGGCCCTCGGCAACGTCGATCCGTGCGAAGGCATCCTCGGACAGGCCGAGTTCGCAGGCTTCGACGATGCGCTCGTCGTCGACCACGTTCAGCACGGCGCTGATCGTGCGGCCGTTGGCATGCACCATGATCTTGGAGAGCGCCTGGAAGCCGGAAGCGCGCACCACCGGGCATTCGCGGTGCAGATAGGCGACGTTCTCCCGCCAGGTGTCGATGGCCACGCGGCGGATGCGCAGGTCCTGTGGCGTCATGCGGGCGGTGTCGAGGGTGAGGACGGCGTCGCGGTCGAGGGCGCCGTCTGCGCCGATGCACCCGCCGTCTGCGCCGATGCACCCGCCGTCGGCGCAGACGCACCCGCCTGGGTGGCCGATGCGGACGCGTCGGGCCTGGCCTTGCGCGCCATTGCGATCGACCCGATCGGGGTGCCGTCGCCCGCGCACACGAGCCCGAAGCTCATGTCGACGTAGAGCCTGCCGCCATCCGGATGGAGGGCCCGGGTCGTGCGGACCTGCGCGCCGTGCCGGGTCTGCCCGTTGGCGATCGCCGCGTGGTATCCCTTCCAGTGGGCCGCGCGGAACCGCTCCGGGATGATGATGTCGAGGCTGCTGCCGATCGCCTGGGCCGCCGGCACCCCGAACAGCGCTTCTGCCGCGGCGTTCCAGAGGCGGATCACGCCGTCGCGGTCGGCGAAGACGAGCGCCTCGCAGACCTGGTCGACGATCGCGCGGTACACGTCGTCGGGCAGGTGATCGGTATCGGAGCCGTGACCGGTGTCGCTCGAGTGATCGTCGTCGGGGGCCGGGGCCATGCGCATGTCCTCCACGAGGGATCGGGATCGGGGGCCCGTGGCGTCAGCTGCCCGATGCCTCGGACCCGGCGGGCGGCGCATCGATGCGGCCGAGCGCCGCCACGACGTCCGACTGGGTGACGATGCCGACGAGACGCTCGGCTGCGTCCACGATCGGGATGTGATGATGGCCGCTGCTGCCGAACAGCGGAATCAGGTCGACTAGATGGCGATGCTCGCTCGCCACCCGCACCTGTCGCGTCATGATGCCACCAACGCGCTCGCCGGCGGCAACGCCCGCATCGTGCGCGGCCCCGTGCGGCGCCTGCCGGCCGGGCTCGCTGCGCCGGTCGCCGTCGGCGGCCCGCATGAAGTCCGCCCGCGTGACGATGCCGACGATGCCGCCCGCGGCATCCACCACCGGCAGTGCCTTGATGTGATGCCGACCGAACAGCGCCCATGCCTGCCGCTGCGGCGTGTCTCGGGTCACGGTGATCAGGCGTCGCGACATGATGTCGCGGCAGCGCAGGGTGGAGAGCGCGCGCTGATAGGTGCGCAGGCGCACCTCCTCCAGCAGCGCCTTGAGGTCGTCGCGGCTGACGTCGAGCACCTGGTTGTAGCGGGCCAGCACGGCATCGATGGCCTCGTCGGTGGCGTCCGGGCCGGTGCTGCGGGCGCCTGCGGGACCGCCCGGGCGCGCCGCCGCCGCCGGCAGCTGCATGTGCGGATAGGCGCGGCGCGTGGCCGTGTTGTAGGCGATGCCGGCGGCGGCCAGCAGCAGCGCGTTCAGCAGCACCGGGAACACCGCGAACCAGGGGTCGGTCACGCCCGTGAGCGCCACCAGAAGGGCCGACGCGGCACCGGGCGGATGCAGGCAGCGCAGCGCGAACATGAGCGAGATCGCCACGCCGATGGCGAGGGTTGCGGCCAGCTCGGGCGTGCCGATCCATCGGGCGCAGAGAATGCCCACGAGGGCCGAAAGCGTGTTGCCCCCGACCACCGCCCAGGGCTGCGCCAGCGGACTCGCGGGCACGCCGAACACCAGCAGCGCGCTCGCACCCATCGGCGCGACCAGCCACGGCCACGGTGCGGCCGGCCCGGCGAGCGCGTGGCATGCGAAGGCGGTGACCAGGATGCCGAGCATGGCGCCGGCCACCACGCGCACCCGTTCGCGCCAGTCGGCACCGATCGGTGCGGGACGGAACGCGTACAGCCAGCCTGCCAGGCCGGTCGGGGCGGGCGGCACGGCGGCGCCGGGACGAGGGGATTCGGACACGCGATCGGCTCGGACGGGGCGAAGAGGGCTGCATGCTAGCAGCGGTACGGCCGGGGAGGGGGGACGCCGCCCGGCCAGGGGGGGCGCCGCCCGGACGGGGGGCGCTTGCCGGGGGGCGCCGCCGCCCGGCCGCGGCATGCCGGCCGACGCGTGCGGCCGATCCATACGATAATCCGGCGGTCTTCCGACCCCGGCCCCGACCCCGGCCCCGACCCCTCGTCCCCCGAGCCCCGCTTGTTCGTCGACATCGTTCGCGTCGCCCTGAGGCGGCCCTACACCTTCGTGGTGATGGCGCTGCTGATCCTGATCCTCGGCCCGCTCGCGGCGCTGCGGATGCCGACGGACATCTTCCCCGAGATCCGCATTCCGGTGATCGCCGCGGCGTGGCAGTACACCGGCCTGCCGCCGGAACAGATGGCCGGGCGCATCAGCAGTCTGTACCAGCGCGCGCTCACCACCACGGTGAACGACATCGAGCACATCGAGGCGACGTCGTACGCCGGCATCGGCATCGTCAAGATCTTCTTCCAGCCCGGGGTCGACGTGGCGGTGGCCAATGCGCAGGTGACCGCCATCTCGCAGACGGTGGTGCGGCAGATGCCGCCCGGCACCCAGCCCCCGCTGATCCTCAACTACAACGCATCGACGGTGCCGATCATCCAGCTGGCGCTGTCCGGGAAGGGGCTGTCGGAGCAGAACCTGTTCGACCTCGGCGTGAACACCGTCCGACCGCCGCTCGTGACCGTGCCGGGCGCGGCCATTCCGTGGCCGTACGGCGGCAAGCAGCGGCAGATCCAGATCGACCTCGACGTGGCGGCACTGCAGGCGCGCGGCCTCTCCGGGCAGGACGTCGCCAACGCCCTCGCGTCCCAGAACGTGCTGGTGCCGGTGGGCACGCAGAAGATCGGCGACCGCGAATACACGATGCAGCTGAACAACGCCGCGGTCGCGCTGAAGGATCTCGGCGACCTGCCGGTGCGGGTCGTCAACGGCGCGACGGTGTATCTGCGCGACGTCGCCCAGGTGCGCGACGGCAACGCCCCGCAGACCAACATCGTGCACGTCGACGGCGGCCGCTCGGTGCTGCTGTCGGTGCTCAAGAACGGCGCGACGTCGACGCTGGCGATCGTCGAGGGCATCCGCACCAAGCTCGCCGAGCTGAAGGCGTCGCTGCCGCCGAACCTCGAGGTGGCGCCGATCAACGACCAGTCGATCTTCGTGCGCGCGGCGATCAGCGCGGTGGCGGTCGAGGGCGTGATCGCCGCGGCGCTCACCAGCGTGATGATCCTGCTGTTCCTGGGCAGCTGGCGGCCGACCCTGATCATCGCGATCTCGATCCCGCTGTCGGTGATGGGGGCGGTGCTCGCGCTCGCGGCCTTCGGCGAGACGCTCAACATCATGACCCTGGGCGGGTTGGCCCTGGCCGTGGGCATCCTGGTCGACGACGCCACCGTCACCATTGAGAACATCAACTGGCACCTGGAGCAGGGCAAGGACGTCGAAACCGCGATCATGGACGGCGCGCGCCAGATCGTGGTGCCGGCGTTCGTGTCGCTGCTGTGCATCTGCATCGTCTTCGTGCCGATGTTCTTCCTGCAGGGCGTGGCGCGCTTCCTGTTCGTGCCGATGGCCCTGGCGGTGATGTTCGCGATGGCGTTCTCGTTCCTGCTGTCGCGCACCCTCGTGCCGACCATGGCCAAGTACCTGCTGCGTCCGCACGCGCCGCACACCGACCTGCACGGCAACAACGCGGCGCTGCCGCCCTCGCGCAACCCGCTGGTGCGCTTCCAGCGCGGCTTCGAGGAACGCTTCGAGCGCGTGCGTGACGGCTACCGCGCCTGGCTCGAGCTGGCGCTCGGACACCGTCGCGTCTTCGTGACCGGGTTCATGCTGTTCGTGCTGGCCAGCTTCGCGCTGGTGCCCTACCTGGGCCAGAACTTCTTCCCGGCCGTCGACGGCGGCCAGATCCTGATCCACGCGCGGGTGCCGGTCGGCACGCGGGTCGAGGAGTCGGCCGTGCGGTTTGCGCAGATCGAGAAGGAGATCCGCCGGGTGATCCCGTCCGAGGAGATCGCCGCGCTGGTCGACAACATCGGCCTGCCGCCCAGCAGCATCAACCTCACGTACAACAACACCGGCGTGATCGGCACACAGGACGGCGACATCCAGATCGCGCTGCGCAAGGGGCACGCGCCGACGGCCGACTACGTGCGCGCGCTGCGCGACGCCCTGCCGCGTGCGTTCCCGGACACGACCTTCTCGTTCCCGCCTGCCGACATCGTCAGCCAGATCCTCAACTTCGGCGCCCCCGCGCCGATCGACCTGCAGATCCGCGGCCGCGACCTCGAGTCCAACTTCGCATACGCGTCCCGCCTCGTGCGCGAGATCCGGCGCGTGCCGGGCGTGGCCGACGTGCGCATCCAGCAGTCGCGTTCGAGCCCGGTGTTCAAGGTCGACGTCGACCGCACACGCGCGCAGGAACTCGGCCTGACCACCCGCGACGTCACCAACAGTCTGGTGGTGAACCTGGCCGGCAGCAGTCAGGTCGCGCCGACCTACTGGCTGAATCCGGCCAACGGCGTGTCGTATCCGATCGTGATGCAGACCCCGCAGCACCAGATGGACTCGCTGTCCGCGCTGGCGAACGTGTCGATCACCGGCGCCGCGGGGGCCGTGCCGCAGGTGCTCGGCGGCATGGCGACCTTCACGCGGCAGAGCCAGAACGCCGTGATCAGCCAGTACGACCTGCAGACGATGGTGCAGATCAACGCCACCACCCAGGACCGCGACCTGGGGGCGGTGGCCGCCGACATCCGCCGCATCGTCGCGCAGACGGCCGACCAGGTGCCCAAGGGGTCGCAGGTGGTGCTGCTGGGCCAGGTGCGCACGATGGAGCGGGCGTTCTCGGGCCTGCTGCTTGGCCTGCTCGGCGCGATCGTGCTGATCTACTTCCTGATCGTGGTGAACTTCCAGTCGTGGAGCGACCCATTCGTCATCATCACCGCGCTGCCCGCGGCGCTCGCCGGCATCGTCTGGATGCTGTTCGCCACGCACACGACGCTGTCGGTGCCGGCCCTGACGGGCGCGATCATGTGCATGGGCGTGGCCACGGCCAACAGCGTGCTGGTGATCAGCTTTGCACGCGAGCGCCTGGCGCAGTGCGGCGACGCGCGCGTCGCGGCGGTCGACGCCGGCTTCGTGCGCTTCCGTCCGGTGCTGATGACGGCGCTGGCGATGATCATCGGCATGCTGCCGATGGCGCTGGGGCTCGGCGAGGGCGGCGAGCAGAACGCGCCGCTGGGGCGGGCCGTGATCGGCGGACTCGTGTTCGCCACGGTTGCCACGCTGGTCTTCGTGCCGGTCGTGTTCAGCCTGGTGCATGCCCGCCATCG
>JAKOZZ010000332.1 GCA_029779755.1 Pseudomonadota bacterium | reverse complement strand
CCAATCCACGCAATGTGCTGCGAACGCGACGCAGTACCGGAGATGCGAGTTCGCCCATGGCCGCACTGTACCGCACGCGAACAGTGCGTCGTAGGATGCCTCGATGCCTCCGCCGATCATCGTCTTCGGCGCGTTCGACCGCCACAATTTCGGCGACCTCCTCTTCGCGCACGTCGCCGAAGCGATGCTCGTGCAGGCCGGGGTCGACCCGGCGCGACTGCACTTCGCCGGCCTGGCCAGCCGCGATCTGCGACCCGTCGGCGGGCATGCGGTGCAGGCGCTCGACGCGGTCGTCGCACGACTGTCCGGGGCGGGCACCACCGCCGCAGCCGTCCGCCCCGGGCCGCGGGGGCCTTCCGGATCATCGGTGGGGCCCGGGAGCTCCAACGGGCCCGGCGCGCCTTCTGCGATCCTGCTGCACGCGGGCGGCGAGCTCCTCACCTGCGACGCCTGGCAGGCCGCCGTGATGCTGCAGCCGCCCGACGGCCTGCAGGCGCTGCTGCATCACTTCGCGTCACGACCGGCCGAGCGTCGGGCATGGGTGCGCGCGACCGTCGGCACCGGTGAGCGGATGCCCTACGTGGTGTCGCGTACGCGTCTGCCAGCACATGCACGCGTGCTGCATCTGGGCGTGGGCGGCGTGGACCTCGACCGGCTCGCCCGCGCGTCCCGCGCCGAGGTGCTGCGCAAGCTCGCCCGGGCCGATGGGGTGAGCGTGCGCGACGCCACGACCCGGGCGCACCTCGCCGGCGCTGCCATCGACGCGCTGCTGATCCCGGACCCTGCGGTGATGGTCGCCGAGCTCTTCCCGGACCGGATCGGCCTGCCCGGACACACACCCGGACACGCCCCGGGACACGCGCCCGGCATACCCATCGGGGCACACGCCGGGGCACACGTCGGAACGCCCAGCGGGTCGGACCCCATGGGCGCGGCGTTCGCGCGTGGCTACCTCGCGGTGCAGTTCAGCGCCGACTTCGGCGACGACGCCACGCTGGACACGATCGCCGCGCAGCTCGACGCGGTGGCGGCCGCCACCGGCCTGGGCATCGTGTTCTTCCGCGCCGGCGCCGCGCCCTGGCACGATGCGCTCGAGCCCTACCAGCGGGTCGCCGCGCGCATGCGCACGGACGCCACGCACGTGTTCGAGTCGCTCGACCCGTGGGCGATCTGCGCCCTGATCGCCCACAGCCGCGGTTTCTGCGGCAGCAGCCTGCACGGCCGGATCGTCGCCGCAGCCTGTGCACGTCCCCGCGTCACCCTGTGCCGGGCGGAACCCGCGGGCGCCGCCGACAGCGTCGGTGCCCCCACCAAGCATGCCGCGTACGTCGACACCTGGGACCGTTCGGTCGCCCGCGCGCTGGTGACCGCCGGCGGGCTCGCGGCGGCCGTGCGCGAAGCCCTCGGCACCGACCCGGACGTGCTCCGGACGACGGCCACCGCACTGGCCGCGCAGTTCCGCAGCGGGTTCGCGCGCCTGCTTGCAGAAACTCCGCCCCTCGCCGACGCTCCGTCCCTCGCGGCCCCCCGGGCCTGAGGGCGCCGCGGGCCGGTGTTCGGCAATGCCCGGCGGCGTCGCCGGCGGGCGGGCGAACGGGCGCGCGCGCGTCCCTCTCGCCCCCTGCGCGGCATGCCGAACCCGCGGCCGGGGATCCGCGGCGTTCCGGAATCGCGCGGCGTGCCGCTTGGGATCGAATTGCGGTACTTCGGTGCCGCTGTTCCCGCTGCCCGTGCTCGCTGTCCAGGACAGACTGCGGCCGACGCGCGCGCCCCGTCACAAGTGAACGTTCATGCGTGGACAGCGGTGCGCGCCCCTCGTCTGCAAGGAGTCGGTTCATGACCTTCGAGAAGTACTCTGTCCGCGCGCGGCTGTATTTCGGCTTCGCGCTGATCCTGGCCATCCTGGCCGCCGTCACGCTGTATGGCGTGACGCAGGTGCATTCGATCGACAACGCACTGCGTGCGAACAACGACCGGCACGTCGCGGTCCAACGGCACGCGATCAACTTCCGCGGCTCGGCCCACGACCGCTCGATCGCGATCCGTGACGTGGTGCTGGCGGCCAGCCCGGCCGACCGGCGCAAGGAGGTCGAGACGATCGACCGTCTGGCGAAGTTCTATGCCGACTCCGCCGGGCCGCTGGAGACGATGATCGGCGCGCCCGACGCCGGGCCCGAACTGCCCCGGCTCTACGCAGGCATCAAGGAGATCGAGAACCGCACCGTCGCCACCACGCGCCGGATCGTGGCGCTGGTCGACGAAGGCAATGCACAGGGGGCGCAGGACCTGCTCTGGCGCGAAGCCAAGCCGCAGTACGAGCAGTGGCTGGCTGCGATCAACAAGCTGATCGACTTCGAGGAGTCGCTGATCCGCGCCAACAACGCGCTGGCGCTGGAGCGCACCGGCCGCTTCGTCACCGTGATGATGGCGGCGCTGGCCGTCGCGCTGCTGATCGGCGGCGCACTCGCGTGGTCGATCGCCCGCAGCATCCTGCGCCAGCTCGGCGCCGAACCGGCACAGCTCGGTGCAGCCGCCCGCGCCGTCGCCGACGGCGACCTGGGCCCGGTGCCCGGCGCGGCGTCGGCCCCGTCGGGCAGCGTGCTGGCGTCGCTCGGCTCGATGCAGCAGAGCCTCGCACGCATCGTCGGCATGGTGCGCTCGGCGTCGGACTCGATCGGATCGGCGTCCGAGCAGATCGCGCACGGCAACAACGACCTGAGCCAGCGCACCGAGTCGCAGGCGTCCAACCTGCAGGAGACCTCCGCGTCGATGCAGCAGCTGTCCCGCATCGTCGACAGCAACGCGGCCACGGCCACCCAGGCCAACCAGATGGCGGGCACGGCGTCGGCCGCCGCCGAACGCGGCGGCGAGGTCGTCGGTCAGGTGGTCGCCACGATGGAGGACATCGCGGCCTCGTCCCGCAAGATCTCCGACATCATCGGCGTGATCGACGGCATCGCGTTCCAGACCAACATCCTGGCCCTCAACGCCGCGGTGGAAGCCGCGCGCGCCGGCGAGCAGGGACGGGGCTTCGCCGTCGTCGCCTCCGAGGTGCGCAGCCTCGCGCAGCGCTCGGCCGACGCCGCCCGCGAGATCAAGACCCTGATCAGCGCCAGCGTCGACAAGGTCGAGAACGGCTCGCGCCTGGTCGGAGACGCGGGCCGGACGATGGACGACATCGTCGGCCAGGTGCGCAACGTGACGGAGCTGATCGGACAGATCTCGGGCGCGACCAGCGAGCAGACGCACGGCATCGCGGAAGTCGGCCGCGCCATCCACCAGCTCGACGACTCGACGCAGCAGAATGCCGCACTGGTCGAGCAGAGCGCCGCCGCATCGGAGAACCTGCGGATGCAGGCCCATCAGCTGGCCGAGACGGTGAAGGTGTTCAAGCTGGACGGCAGCACGCACGGCTGACGTCGCCCGCCGCTACAGCGCCCTGCGCACCCGCATCACCTCCGGCGCACCGGGCGCCGGCTCGATCATGAACCGGAAGCGCCGGGCCAGTGCGAGCATCGGCACGTTGTCGGCCAGCACCCAACCCTCCATCGTGGTGTAGCCATCGCGCCGCGCGCGCCGCACCAGGCGCGCCATCAGACGGTTGGCCAGCCCGCTGCCGCGCCAGTCCTCGGCCACGGTGATCGCAAACTCGCACGTGTGCGGGTCGTCGTCGTCGACGCGCACGTACTGCGCCGCCCCCACGATGTCGACGGCCGGCGCGGCCCGGGTCGAGATCGATGCGGACGTCGAGATCGATGCGGATGCCGGTATCGAGGCCGATGTCGGCAGGGGCGTCCGCGGCGCCGCAGGCACGGTGGCCACGATCGCGCAGTCCTGCCCGGGCCGCGGATGCACCCCGCGCTCCAGCGCCGCTTCGTCGAGCTTCTTCTTGTGGCGCATGAAGCGCCGGTAGCGTGAATCGGCCGACAGCCGCTCGAACGCTGCCACGATGCCAGCCTTGTCGTCGACGCCGATCGGGCGCACGGTCACCTCGCGGCCATCGCGCAGGCGGATCCGGCGGGACCGGTCTCGTGACCACATCGACACGGCGTGCCTCCCGGGGCGCAGCCCCCGGGTGGAAGTAT
>JAKOZZ010000330.1 GCA_029779755.1 Pseudomonadota bacterium | reverse complement strand
GTCGTACACGCCACGCTTGCGCAGCATCGCGTGCTCGATGTCGTCGAGCGAGACCTTGCCGCCGAGCAGCGGGATCCACTTCGGCTTCCAGGGATTCGACAGCAGGCTGCCGAGATCGCGGATCGACTTCAGGTCCGGGTACTTCGTCAGGATCAGCTCGACCGTGAACGCGTTGTACGCATTGACCAGGAACGCCTGCTGCCGGGCCTTGGAGAAGCCGCCGAACGCCGCGGCGCCGACACCCGACAGCGTCTGCAGGTAGGCGCCCAGCGCGGCGCGGTCCGCCGCGAAGCCGGCATACCGCACCTGCGAGGCCTGACCGCCGCGCAGCAGCACGACGTGCTTGCGCAGCAGGGCCGTCCAGGCCGCGTGCGCGTGATCGAAGGTGTCCGCGCGCGCCGTGCCGCCCGCGGTGCCGCCGCCCAGTGCGGCCGCGACGCCGGCCATCAGCACCTGCCGCCGGCGCGCGCTGCGCAGACGGCTCCGCGCCATGTGCATGCCCTCGCCGATTCCGAGGCCCACGCCGATTCCGAAGCCCCCGCCGCCCCTGAAGCCCGTCCCGATCCTGAAGCGCGTGCCGGTCATGAGCGCTCCCATGCGTGATACCGGGCCACCCACTTCAGGAGCGTCTGCGGCGCGTGCGCCCGCTTCCACTCGCCGGCGGCGTACTTGTTGGCTTCCGACAGCGTCGGATAGGTGTGGATCGTGCCGAGGATCCGGTTCAGTCCCAGGCCGTGCTTCATCGCCAGCACGTATTCGGCGAGCAGGTCGCCGGCGTGCTCGCCGACGATCGTCACGCCCAGGATGCGGTCCTTGCCGGGCACGGTGAGCACCTTGACGAAGCCGTGCGCCGTGCCGTCGGCGATCGCGCGGTCGAGATCGTCGATGCCGTAGCGGGTCACCTCGTACGGAATGCCCTGCGCCTGCGCGTCGGATTCCGACACCCCCACCCGCGCCACTTCCGGATCGGTGAACGTCGTCCAGGGCACGACGCGGTAGTCGGCGCGGAACTTCCGGAAGCGCCCGAACAGCGCGTTCACCGCCGCGTACCAGGCCTGATGCGCGGCCGTGTGCGTGAACTGGAACGGCCCCGCGACGTCGCCCACCGCGTAGATGTTGGGGTAGCGGGTCTGCAGGTGGTCGTTGGTCTCGATGGTGCCGCGCGGTGTCAGCGGGATGCCCAGCTCCTCGAGGCCGTAGCCGGTGACGCGCGCCGTGCGGCCGACCGCGCACAGCAGCACGTCGAACGGCACCGCAATCTCCTGGGCGCCCTGGCGCACGACCAGCCGCTTCTCGCCCGCAACGACCTCGGCGCGCACCGCCTGATGCCCGGTCAGCACGTGCACGCCGTCGGCCTTCAGCGCGGCTTCCACCAGTGCGGACACCTCGGGATCCTCGCGCCCCATCAGGCGCGGCGCCATCTCCACCTGCGTGACCGCGCTGCCCAGCCGGGCGAAACTCTGCGCCAGCTCGCAGCCGATCGGCCCGCCGCCGAGCACCACCAGCCGCCGTGGCAGCTCGGTCAGCCCCCAGACGGTGTCGCTGGTGAGCACGCCCACCGCATCCAGCCCGGGGATGGGCGGCACGAACGGACGCGCCCCCGCGGCGATCACGATGCTGCGGGTGGTCAGCGACTGCGTGCTCCCGTCGGCCAGCGTGACGTCCACGCGCCAGGGACTGGTGATGCGCGCATGCCCCTGCAGCACCTCGACGCCGAGCCCGGTGTAGCGCTCGACGGAATCGTGCGGCGCGATGTCGGCGATGACGCGGTGCACCCGCTGCATCACGGCGGCGAAGTCGACGGTGCCGCCCGCCCCGACGATGCCGAACGCATCCGCCTTGCGCACCTGCCGCGCCGCCTTGGCCGCCCGGATCAGCGCCTTGCTCGGCACGCAGCCGAAGTTCAGGCAGTCGCCCCCCATCCGATGGCCTTCGACCAGCGTGACCTTCGCCTTCACCGCCGCCGCGATGTACGCGCTGACGAGGCC
>JAKOZZ010000317.1 GCA_029779755.1 Pseudomonadota bacterium | reverse complement strand
CGCGGGCTCAAGACCCGGTTCGAGGAACACCACGGCGTCAAGTACTCGGCGTCGGCGCTGTCGGCCGCCGCCGAGCTGTCGGCCAAGTACATCAACGACCGCCACCTGCCCGACAAGGCGATCGACGTGATCGACGAGGCCGGGGCCGCCCAGCGCATCCTGCCCAAGAGCAAGCAGAAGAAGGTCATCGGCAAGAACGAGATCGAGGACATCGTGTCCAAGATCGCGCGCATCCCGCCGGCTTCGGTGTCGTCCGACGACCGCAGCAAGCTGCAGTTCCTCGACCGCGACCTGAAGAACGTGGTGTTCGGCCAGGACAAGGCGATCGAGGCGCTCGCCGCCGCGATCAAGATGTCGCGCTCGGGCCTCGGCAAGCCTGACAAGCCGATCGGCGCGTTCCTGTTCTCGGGTCCCACGGGGGTGGGCAAGACCGAGGTGGCCAAGCAGCTCGCGTTCATCATGGGCATCGAGCTGATCCGCTTCGACATGTCAGAATACATGGAGCGGCACGCGGTGTCGCGCCTGATCGGCGCGCCTCCGGGTTATGTCGGATTCGACCAGGGCGGGCTGCTGACCGAAGCCATCACCAAGAAGCCGCACGCGGTGCTGCTGCTCGACGAGATCGAGAAGGCGCACCCGGACATCTTCAACATCCTGCTGCAGGTGATGGACCATGGCACGCTGACCGACAACAACGGGCGCAAGGCCGATTTCCGCAACGTGATCATCATCATGACCACGAACGCGGGTGCGGCCGACCTGCAGAAGCGTTCCATCGGCTTCTCGGACAATCGCCAGCTCGGCGACGAGATGGTCGAGATCAAGCGGCTGTTCACGCCGGAGTTCCGCAACCGGCTCGACGCGATCATCAGCTTCCGTTCGCTCGACACCGAGATCATCATGCGGGTGGTCGACAAGTTCCTGATGCAGCTCGAGGAGCAGCTCCACGAGAAGAAGGTCGACGCGATCTTCTCCGAGAGCCTGCGGGCGATGCTGGCCGAGAAGGGCTTCGACCCGCTGATGGGTGCGCGGCCGATGCAGCGCCTCATCCAGGACACCATCCGCAAGGCGCTGGCCGACGAACTCCTGTTCGGCAAGCTGGTGGGAGGCGGCAAGGTCACGGTCGACCTCGACGAGAAGGGCGAGGTGGTGCTGTCGTATGCCGAGAATCCTCCGCCGCCGCCGTCGTCCGGCGAAGGCGAGGAGCAGCCCGAGGTGGTGCAGGCCTGAGGCCCGCTGCGCCGCGCGTGCGGCGCAGCGGGCGCTTCGAGGGGGCGGCGTTGGCCGCCCCTTTTTTCATCCGCGCGGCGGTTGAGTTTCATCCGCGCGGCGGCTGAGGATCCTTCGGATCGCGCATGGCCTTATGCGCATGGCACAGAGTGTTGCGATCGGCGCAGCGGCGCTGCAGACTGCGGCAGCCGTGCGGGGGCGCGCGAGGATGCCTGCGCCGCGCGGCGCAGGCGCACGCGCCGTATCGGGCACGGCGTCGCATCGAAGAACCGGTCGGGCGTGCCGATCGAACGTGGAGGAGCGTGATGCTCAGGTGGTTCGGGTTCAAGGCGGCGGGCGCGATCGTCGCGGCCGTGGGGGTCGTGTCGGCGACGGGCGTGCGGGCGCAGGAGGCGCGTTACCTCGCGAGCAACTGCGCCAACTGTCATGGCACGGAAGGGCGTTCGGCCGGCGGCGGCGGCATGCCGGGGCTGGCGGGCCTGTCGCGCGCCTATTTCCTCGAGCAGATGAACGCATTCCGGTCGGGCGCACGTCAGGCGACGGTGATGCACCAGATCGCCAAGGGCTACACCGACGAGCAGATCGCGCAACTGGCCGACTTCTTCTCGAAGCAGCCGGTCGCGGGCAAGTAGGAGGACACCTCATGCATCGATTCGACGAATCGCGCCGCCGCGTCCTCCTGGCGGCAGGCGCCGGCACCGGGCTGGCGACGCTGGGGGCGTGCGCAACGACGCCGCCGATCGCCGAAAAGCGTCTCGGCCGCGTGCTGGTGGTGGGCGCCGGATACGGCGGGGCCACTGCGGCCAAGTACCTGAAGCTCTGGGGCGGTGCCGGCATCGAGGTCATGCTCGTCGACCGGCAGACCGCGTTCGTGTCGTGCCCGCTGTCCAACCTGGTGCTGGGCGGCTCGCGCGCGATCGAGGACCTGACGGTCGGCTACGAGGGGCTGCGCCGGCAGGGCGTGGTGGTGCTCAGCGACGAGGTGCAGGGGATCGATCCGGTCCGACGCCGGGTGCGCTTCGGCAAGTTCGCCGACCAGACCTTCGACCGGATCGTGGTGTCGCCGGGCGTCGATTTCGACTTCGGCGCCGTGCAGGGACTCGACGCCGATGCGCAGTCGACGATCCTGCATGCCTGGAAGGCCGGCCCCCAGACGGTGGCACTGCGTCGCCAGCTCGAAGCGATGCCGGACGGCGGCGTCTACGTGCTGACGATTCCGCCGGCGCCGTACCGCTGCCCGCCCGGGCCGTACGAGCGCGCCTGCCAGGTGGCGCACTACTTCAAGACCCGCAAGCCCAGATCGAAGGTGATCGTGCTCGACGCAAACCCCGAGATCATCTCCAAGAAGGGCCTGTTCACGAAGGTGTTCACCGAGGACTACAAGGGCATCATCGACTACCGTGCGCAGAACCACGTGACCGAGATCGATGCCCGCGGGCGGACCGCCATCACCGAGCTCGGCGACCGGATCCGGGCCGACGTGCTCAACGTGGTGCCGCCACAGTCGGCCGCCGGGCTCGCCCGTGCCGCCGGGCTGGTGAACACCAACAACCGCTGGTGTCAGGTCGACTGGGTGACGATGGAGTCGACCGCGGCGCCGGGCATCCACGTGCTGGGCGATGCCACGTTCTCGGCGCCGGCCATGCCGAAGTCGGGGCACATGGCCAACCAGCACGGCAAGACCGCGGCGGCGGCCATCGTCGAACTCATGAATGGGCGCGCACCGAAGCCCATGATGATGGCCAACACCTGCTACAGCTTCGTCGACGATCAGCGCGTGATCCACGTCGCGTCCGTGCACCGGTACGACGCCGACAAGAAGACGATGCAGACCGTGCCGGGGTCCGGGGGCGTGTCGACGGCGCCGAGCACCCTGGAAGGCACGTACGCGAACGCCTGGGCGCAGAACATCTGGAGGGACATGCTTGCCTGAGCCGGTCCCGATGCATCGTCGCCTGCTCGCCCTGTGCGCCTTCGCCAGCCTGGGCGGGGTTGCCGTCGGACTCGTGCTGCAGCACCAGTTCGGCATGGAGCCCTGCGCCTGGTGCGTGGTGCAGCGCATGTTCTACGTGCTGGTGGGTGGGTTCAGCCTCGCCGCACTGGCGCTGGGGGGCATGCCGATCGCAGCGTTGGGCGCGATGCTGCTGGCCGATCTGTCGGCCACGCTCGGGCTGGCCTCGGCGCTGTTCCACCAGTTCGTGGCGGCGCGGCCGGGCGGCTGCGGCATCACGATCGCCGACAAGTTCCTGATGGCGACGTCGCTGCACGAGCACCTGCCCTGGCTGATGAACCCGACCGCGATGTGCGATGAAGCCAACCAGCCTTTGCTGGGGGTGCCGTTCGCCGTCTGGAGCATCGCGCTGTTCACGCTGCTGCTGATCGGTGTGGGATTCGCGCTGGTCGGCGCGCTGCGCGGGATGGTGGCGCGGCGCGGCAGGGCGACGTCTTAGGTGGTACGCCCGACCGATCCGCCGACCACCTGCCCGACCGCTCCGCCGACCACCCGCCCGAACGTGAGCCCGGGGCGCGCGCGGCGCGCCGGGCCGTGCCTGCTCACCCCGTGGCGAGCAGCTGGTCCAGTGCCTGTTGCCAGTGGGGCAGGCGCACGTCGAAGGTGCTTTGCAGGCGGCGGTTGTCGAGGATGGAGTTCGCCGGCCGCCGCGCCGGTGTCGGGTAGTCCTCGGTGCGGATCGCGGTCACCGCGGGCGAGCGTTCGCGGCGGGGGCGCCCGAGGATCACGTCCAGGCGCTCGAGCCGGGCGACGATCGCGCGCGCGAAGCCGCACCACGACGTGGCGCCCGCGCAGCTCATGTGGAACGTGCCTTCTGCGCCCGAGACGTTGCGTCGGCGAGCGATCTCGATCACGCGCGCGGTGGCGGCGGCGATGGCCGCGCTGCTGGTGGGAGCGCCGATCTGGTCGGCCACCACGCGCAGTTCGTCGCGCTCGTGCGCCAGGCGATGCATGGTGGTGAGGAAGTTGCGTCCCCGCAGGTCGTACACCCAGCTGGTGCGCAGGATCAGGTGGCGGCAGCCGCTGCTGCGGATCGCGTCTTCGCCCTCGAGCTTGGTGCGGCCGTAGACGCTCACGGGGCGGACCGGGTCGTCCTCGCGATACGGGGGGAGGGGCACCGGATCGCCGATCCGGTCGGGGTCGGGGCGCATGGCGGCGGGACCGTCCACGCCTTTGCGTCCGTCGAACACGTAGTCGGTGGAGTAGTGCACCAGCAGTGCACCATGGGCACGCGCGTACTCGGCCATCAGGCCGGGCGCCGTCGTGTTGATGCGTGCGGCCAG
>JAKOZZ010000309.1 GCA_029779755.1 Pseudomonadota bacterium | reverse complement strand
GGGCGTGAAGGCCAGGCGCTGCAGCTGTGCGTCGAGCGCTTCGGCCGAGAGGTCCCAGGGGGCCGGGACCCGGTAGACGATCAGATTCTTGAACCACATGGGCGCGGGCCTGTGTCGAAAAAAGGTCGTGAGTATGCGCGATCAGCCGCCGGCGCCGTGCAGATGCGCATCGAGCGCGGCGAGGCTGTCGAACACGCCGCGTGTGCCCGCGTGGCGCGGGTCGTCGTGCGGCGGGTGCTTGAGGTCCGCGCGCCGGACCCAGGCGGCCTGCAGACCTGCGTTGCGGGCGCCCACCACGTCGGCGTCCAGGTCGTCGCCGATGTGCAGCGTGTGGACCGGCTCGGTGCCCGCCGCCTGGCACGCGGCGAGGAACACGCGCGCCTCCGGCTTGGCGGCGCCGATCAGGTGCGCCGAGACGCTGGCGCTGAAGTACGCGCCGAGTCCCACGCGCGCGACGTCGGCGTTGCCGTTGGTGACCGCAATCAGCCGGTAGCGCGCCGCCCAGCGCGCGAGCACCGGCACGACGTCGTCGTACAGCGTCACCCGCTGCCGCGCGGCCAGGAACACGTCGAACGCCTCGTCGGCGAGCCCGGGGTCGTCGCCCGCCGCGGCGAATGCGCGCCGCAGCAGTTCGTGGCGCATGAAGCTCACGTCGTGCCTGCGGTGCGGATGCTCGGCGACGACGCCGGCGCGCAGCGCGGCGCGCGTATCGGGCGTGAGCAGCGCGGATGCACGTGGCGTGCGCTCGGCCATCCACGCGGACAACGCGCGCTCGGCCTCGATCAGGGCCGGCTTCATCGGCCACAGGGTGTCGTCGAGGTCGAGGGTGATGGCGTGGATCGCAGGGGATACGGTCATGGTGCTTGGGGCGGTGTCGGTACGAATGCCTGAGACGGGCGCGGTCGCAGCGGATCGGGGCGTGATCTCGGCGTCGGGACTCGAGATGACCATGATCCATGACCATGGTCATCTCGTCGCCGTTCGTCCGTCCGATCCGTGTGACGTTCCCAGGAGGAACTGCGGACGCGGCCCGGAGACGCGACGTGGCCCGGCTCGATTCGACCACAAAACGATTCCGCTATAGTCCTTCCTTTCCCTTCCCGCGGCAGTCCAGACCATGAAGACCAAGGTATTCGTCGATGGCCAGCACGGCACCACCGGCCTGCAGATCGTCGAGAAGCTGCGCGTGCGCGCCGAGATCGAACTGCTCGAGCTGTCTGCCGACGACCGGCGCAACGTGTCGGC
>JAKOZZ010000192.1 GCA_029779755.1 Pseudomonadota bacterium | reverse complement strand
GAGTGCTCGTTCTGCAGGTCGTTGAACAGGCCCAGGCCCTTGCTGGCCAGGTGGTCGCGGATCACCGACATCCACAGGTTGCCGATCTCCTGGCCGCCATATTCCTTGGGCAGCGACAGCCGCCAGAAGCCGGCCTTGTCCGCGCGCTTCTTGCACTCGACCAGCAGCGCCTCCCACTCGTGACGCGGCAGGCCGCCGTTGTCGAAGTCGGTGCGCGCCCATTCGCGGCGGTGGTCGAAGAAGCGCTCGTTGTCGTCCTGCGCCTGCAGCGGCTTGATCTCCTGGTCGATGAAGCGGTCGAGGTTCCGGAGGAACTCGACCAGGTCGTTCGGTAGGTTGAAATCCATTGCGGGTGTCTCCTTGCGGTTGTCGGTCACTTCCACCACGGGTATTGCGAGGGCATGTCGGTCGACACGCGCCCGGGGAACTTCGGCGCGCGCTTCTCGATGAACGCGGCGACGCCTTCACGGCAGTCGGCCATCGTGCCCAGCTCGCGGCTCATCGGAGCGTCGAACGCCAGCACCGCCGACGGGGTCTCGTCGCCGGTGGCGCGCCACAGCATCTGGCGCGTGAGCGCGATCGAGACGGCCGAGGTGTTGTCGGCGATCTCGCGCGCGATGCTGCGCGCGTGGGCGAGCAGGTCGTCGGGGGCGTGCACGGACTCGACCAGGCCGCCGCGCAGGGCCTCGGCGGCGTCGAACACCTTGCCCGAGTAGCACCAGCGCAGCGCCTGCGGCAGACCCACGATGCGGGGCAGGAACCAGGCGCTGCCCGCCTCCGGCACCAGGCCACGGCGCGCGAACACGAAGCCGTACTTGGCTTCGGTCGACGACAGGCGGATGTCCATCGGCAGGGTCATCGTCAGGCCGACGCCCACCGCGGCCCCGTTGATCGCCGCGATCGACGGCTTGCGGCATTCGAAGATCGCATCGACGAAGCGTCGGGGCGCGGCGCCGGCGGGCGCGCCGCCGAACATCGTCGCCCCCTGCTCCGCGCCGAACGCGCCGGCGCCCGCCGAGATGTCGGCGCCCGCGCAGAACCCGCGGCCCGCGCCGGTGACGATGATCACCCGCACGGCGTCGTCCATGTCGGCCCGATCGAACGCATCGGAGAGCTCGCGCCCCATCTGGGCGGTGTAGGCGTTCAGCTTGTCGGGACGGTTGAGCGTGAGGGTGAGGATGCCGTCCTCGAGCGACTGGCTGATGTGTTCGCTGCTCATCGGTTCTTCTCCTGTGTCGATGCGTGTTCGGTGTCGCCCGGCGGCACCCGGTCGGGATCGGTGTAGACCGCGCGGCACCAGATGTCGGTGACCTGGGCGCTCAGGCGGTCGAGGTCGAGCGGTGACTCGAACGGCTCCAGGCCCATCAGCACCCAGGACGTGGCAACCCCCGACACGAGCATGGCGAGCGACATCGCCGCGGCGTCGGGGTCGATCGGATGGCAGTGGCCCAGCGCCTGCTGGCGTACGAGGTGGTCGCGCACCCGCATCAGATAGGCCGAGCGCATGCGCGCCTGGATCGCGGCGATCTGGGGATTGACGTAGCTGGCCTCGAACATCGCGCGCAGCACCCCGCGGTTGCGCGCGAAGATCTCGAGGTAGCGCCGGTTGCTGTCGCCGACACGGGCGCGCAGCGTGGCGCCGGAATGCACCTTCGACGAGGCGACGAGGTCGTCCACCACGCGGTCGACCAGGCGCACGAAGACGTCGTCCGTGCTGCGGAAGTAGCGGTAGAACGCCGCGCGGCTCAGGCCGGTGCCGTCGACGATGTCGTGGACGGTGGTGCGCAGATAGCCCTTGCGGGAGAACGCGCCCTCTGCCGAGGCGAGCAGCTGGCGCTCGGTGTCGGCAGCCTTGTTGCGCCCGCGGCGGAGCGGCTGCGGCGACGGCGCCGCCCGACGCACGGCGGAGGCGCGCGCCGAGCGCGCCTCCGATACGGTCGGGGGCGCGGCCAACGGCCCGCCCACTACGCCGCGCATCGGCCGTCGGGCCGCTGCGGGTCGCGCATGTCTCCTCCGGTGTTCCGGTTGTCGTGCGTCCTCCGTCGCCGCGGAGGATCGTCGTGTTCAGGGATCGACGATATGTGACACTGACGTCACAGTCAACCCGGATCGATCGGAGACGCAGGGCGGCGGGCGGGCGCGCTTCGTGACGGATCGCACGTTCCCGGCGACGCCGGCCGTCGGCGCGGCTCAAGTCCGGGGGCGCCGGGACGAAAACCCGACCATGGGCTGTACCTTCCACGTGTGCCGGAGCCGTCCGGCCACGCGACCCCGACCCCGTGCCGCCGGTGCCGCGCTCACGACGCACGGCGCCGCCCCGCCGCGCCTGCGCACCCCGACCGTTCGGACAGCAACCGTCCGGGCACTGATCGTCCGGGTGCTGCTGGCGTGCGTGCTGTTGATCTTCGCCCGGATGGCCGCCGCGGGCGACGGGGCACTGGTGCTCGAACGCGCCGCCCGGTCGGTCGACGCCTGGCCCGCCGTGCGCATGCTGCACGACCCGGACGCCGCCCTCGACACCGCCGCCGCACTCGCCGCGCGCGACCGGTTCGTCCGGCCGGACGGCCCCACGGCGAACCTCGGCCCGCGCGAAGGCGCGGTCTGGATGCACACGACGCTGGAGGTGGCCGCGAACGCGCCGGCGCAGTGGATCGCGCGGATGTACTACACCACGCTGCACGACGTGGTCGTCACGGTGTTCGACGCACGGGGCCGGCCGGTGCACAGCGCGCAGATCGGCGCCGCGCGCGCCCACGTCGAACGCAGCGCCCGCACGCGGTCGCTGTCGACCGTGCTTTCGCTGACGCCCGGCGCCCGCTACGACGTGCTGGTGCGGATCGCCACGCCCACGGCCGTGCTGGTGCCGCTGGCGTTCGTGCAGCCCGAAGCGTTCGTCGAGGAGGAATCGCGCGAGCAGATGCTGCAGGGCGTGATGAGCGGGCTCTGGCTGTTCATGATCGCGTACAGCCTTGCGAACTGGCTGCACCAGCGCAAGATCATCTTCCTCGCCTACGCGGGCGCCCTGCTGAGCTCCTGGCTGTTCTCTCAAGCGATCTACGGCGTGGGGGCGCAGTACCTGTGGTCCCACAGCACCTGGTTCAGCAGCAACATGTCCGCACTGGCAGCCCAGCTGATGGTGCCGGCGAGCGCCCAGTTCCTGATCGCGGCGCTCGACATGCGCACGCGCGCGCCGCGCTCGGCACGCCTGCTCGACGCGATCTCCGTCACCTCGCTGGTCAGTGCACTCCTGTTCGGCCTGGACGTGATCGGTTACCGCCCCGTCGCCATCGCGAGCATGCTCTTCGGCGTAGTGCATCTCGTCATCGCACTGCCGGTCGCGACACGGCAGGCGCGTCAGGGGGACCGTGCGGCCAGTTTCCTGCTGCTGGGCGCCTTCCTGAATGCGATCGGCATCGTCCAGATCAGCGCGTTGCTGCGCGGGCATCTGGCGGTCGACTTCCTGAGCCTGCACTTCGCGCAGCTCGCGTTCGCCGCCGAAATGGTGAACTGGCTGCTGGTGCTGGGCGCGCGCCTCGATCAGCTGCGGGCGGCGGCCGACCAGGCCCAGCAGCGGCATGCGCTGCTGGACGCACTCGCCCACACCGATCCGCTGACCGGACTGCACAACCGCAGAGGGCTGGAGCGGGCACTGCGTGGGTCAGGGCACACCGCTTCGGGCACGACCGCGCCGCCCGCCCGGTCGCGCGGCGGCGAGGACCAGCGCACGGTGGTGTTCATGCTCGACCTCGACGGGTTCAAGCCGATCAACGACCGCTGGGGCCACGAGGCCGGGGACGCAGTGCTGCGGCAGGTGGCCGACCGGCTGAGCGCCGTGGCACGCCCGGCAGGGATCGTCGCGCGCGTCGGCGGCGACGAGTTCGTGGTGGTGCTGCACGGGATCGCGCCGACGGTCGACGTCGGTGCCGTCGGCAGCGCGCTGCTTGCGCAGTTCGACGCAGGCTTCGATCTCGGCGCGGGCCGGGTCGGCTACCTCGGCGCGACGATCGGCTACGCAGTCGCGCCGGGCCGGCCCAAGGACCTGACGGCGCTGATGCGCACCGCCGACGCCGCCATGTATGCCGGCAAGCAGACCGGCAAAGGCATGCTGGTGGACGCCGCGCGGCCGGCGCTCAGCCCACGCGTCGGCGGAACCATTCCGGCCGCTTCGACACCGGCACCGGCGGCAGCCCGGCCGGAAGCCGTGCTGCACAGCGCACCGCCACCCATTCGGCAATGAAGTCGGCGAAGGCCCGGACGGCCACCGGATCTGCTCCGGACGAGCACCGGATCTGCACCGGGCCCGTCCGGGACGCGTCCCGCCTCAGGCCCAGACGACCGGCCCTTTCGCCGCGTACCACTTGGCGAGCTGGGCGTCGACCGCCGCCTCGACCTTGGCCCGCTTGACCTTCATCGTCGGCGTGAGCAGCCCGTTCTCGATCGACAGCGGCTCGCGTGCGATCACGATCATCTTGAGCTGCTCGTAGTCGGGCAGCTGCCGGTTGACATCGGCCAGGAGCGCGCCGAGTTCACGTTCGATGCGGGCCCGCACCGCCGGATCGCTGGTGGTGGGCCGCACCTCCTCGGCGAGCACCACCAGCGCGTAGGCGGCCGGCTGCCCGACGCCCGACACCATCACCGTCTCGATCAGCGGGTTCTCGCCGAGCAGGTTCTCGATCGGGGCCGGCGCGACGTACTTGCCCTTGGCGGTCTTGAACAGCTCCTTGGCGCGGCCCGTCAGCTTGAGCAGCCCGGTGTGGTCGCGCTCGCCCAGGTCGCCAGTGCGGAAGAACCCGTCCTCGGTGAACGACTCGGCGGTGAGTTCGGGCTGCTTGTAGTAGCCCACCATCTTGCCCGGCGAATTGATGAGGACTTCCCCGTTCTCGCTGATCTTGACCTCGACCCCCGGGTACGGGATGCCGACGTGCCCCGGCGCATGCGCGTCCACCCGCGACACGTGCGAATAGGCGAAGTCCTCGGTCATGCCATAGCCTTCCATGAGGTTCAGACCCAGCCGGCGGTACCAGGCGATGACCTCGTGGGGGATCGGCGCCGAGCCGCTGCCGGCGAGACGCACCTGGTCGAGCCCCAGGCCGTCGAGGATCTTGCGCCGCACGATGTTGTTGAGGATGGGGATCTTCAGCAGCAGGTCGAGCTTCTTCTGCGGCATCTTGTGCAGCACGCCGTGCTGGAACTTCACCCACAGGCGCGGCACCGAGATGAACAGGGTCGGGCGCGCGCGGCGCACGTCCTGCACGAAGGAGTCGAGCGTGTCGGCGAAGAACACGTGCGGGCTGCCCACGAACGCGGCGACCTCGATGAACGCACGCTCGAACACGTGGGCCAGCGGCAGGTAGGAGATCAGCCGGTCCTGAGGCGTGTACTGCTCGCTCGCGACGATGTTCTCGCCGACTTCCGAGACCCGCTCGAAACTGTGCATCACGCCCTTGGGCGTGCCGGTGGACCCCGAGGTGTAGATGATCATCGCGAGCTCGTCGGGGCGGCGCGCGACACGGCCCTGCAGCGGCGCGGTCCGCGCGACGATGTCGTCCCACGCCTCGAACCCGGTGGACGGCGCCAGCGGCAGCGCGATGCAGGGCATGCCGGCGGGCACGCCCGGCGCCTGCTGCGGCCAGTTGTCGAGCTTGCCGACGAACAGCAGCTTCGCGTCGCTGTGTTCGAGCACGTAGCGGATGGTGTCCGGCCCCTCGGTGGGGAAGATCGCGACCGTCGTACCGCCCGCCATCCAGATCGCCAGCTCGGCGATGAAGAAATGCGCGCAGTTCTTGGACAGCATCGCGATGTGCGCCCCGTCGCCGAACCCGCCGGCCTTCAGGTGCGCGGCCATCCTGCGCGCCTGGTCGACCACCTGCCCCCAGGTGTAGTCGATCGTCTTGCCTCCGTCGTAGGGCTGGGTCAGGAAAATGCGGTCGGGGTGATCGCGTTCGTGGTTGAACACATGATCGAGAATCGGGGTCACTGCGGGCACGTTCTCCTCCATCGGGAATGTTGTGCGCCCGGGCCGACGACGGGCAGGGCGTGGATCGTCCACAGGTCAGCGCCCCGCCGGTCGGCGGTTAGAGAACCGCCGGGCCGGACAGCGCGGTGCGCTTCCTTTTCAGCGTACTCGCTTCGCCGAAACCGGCAAAACGCAGGGGTCAAGACCCCGGACCGCAGTCGGGAGATTTCCGGCCCACCGCGCGCCGGCGCGTTCGGACGGGCGTTGATACCATCGCGGACCGCATGGCGCGGTCCCGGCGCCTCAACACGCCGACGCCCCGATCACGCCTCACGCCTCACGCCAAAGAGCCCCGCATGTTCCGCACCCTCCGCAACCGCGAGATCCTCCTGACCACCCTGGCGGCGGCCGGCATCATGATGATCACGATGGGGTCGCGCCAGTCGCTGGGCCTGTTCGTGAGCCCGCTGAACACGTCGACGGGCCTGGGCATCGCCACCGTCAGCCTGGCGCTGGCGATCGGCCAGTTCACCTGGGGCCTGGCCCAGCCGATCGCCGGCGCCATCGCCGACCGCAGCGGACCGCGGGCCGTGCTGATCGGCGGACTGCTGCTGCTGGCGCTGGGCGGCGCGATCACCCCGTTCATGGACAGCGGCCTCGGGCTGATCGTGTCCCTCGGCCTGCTGTCGGCGATCGGCTCCGGTGCCGGCAGCTTCTCCGTGCTGATCGCCGCCGCCGCCCAGCGGCTGCCCGCCGAGGCGCGGGGCGACGCGTCGGGCGTGATCAACGCGGGCGGCTCGTTCGGCCAGTTCGTGTTCGCCCCCATCCTGCAGAAGCTGATCCAGCTGTTCGGCTGGATGGGTGCGATGTGGGCGCTGGCGGCGGTGGCGCTGGCGGCACTGCCCCTGGTGGGCCGGCTGTCGGGTGGCCCGCCCGCCTCCGGTGGCCCGGCCGCTGCGGGAGGCGCGGGCGACGCGGCGCACGGCGCGGACGCCCCGCCCCGCACCGCCGCGCAGGCGGCATCCGATCTCGGCATGCGTGCGGCGATCCGCCACGCGATGAGCGACCGCAGCTACCTGCTGCTGCACGCCGGATTCTTCACCTGCGGCTTCCACATCGCGTTCCTGGTCACGCACCTGCCCGGCGAGGTCGACCTGTGCGGCCTGCCGCCGTCGGTCGCGAGCTGGTCGCTGGCCATCATCGGACTGTCGAACATCGTCGGCAGCCTGTACGCCGGCTCCTGTGTCGCGCGCTATCGCAGCAAGCACGTGCTGACCGTGATGTACGGGTCGCGCGCGGCCCTGATCGCCTGGTACCTGATGATGCCGCGCACCGAATGGACGTTCTACGTGTTCGCCGTCGGGCTGGGATTCACGTGGCTCGCGACGGTGCCACCGACCGCCGCGATCGTCGGCAAGCTGTTCGGCGTGCGTTATCTGGCGACCCTGTTCGGCCTGACGCTGCTGTCGCACCAGATCGGCGGCTTCCTGGGCGCCTGGCTGGGCGGAATCGCGGTTTCGCGCTTCGGCGATTTCACCTGGATGTGGTACGCCGACATGGCACTGGCCGCACTGGCCGCGCTCGCGAACCTGCCGATCCGCGAAGCGCCGATGCGCGCGCCGCAGCCCGCCTGACGCCGCGCGCCGCCGAGCCCCCTGCGCCGCCCCTGCCGATCGCCGCACGGAGTCCGCACCGATGCCCGCCCCGCCCGAAGCCCCGAACCCCGACGCAGCCGCCGCGCCGACCGGACCCGGCACCCTGCGCGCCCTCGTCGTCGACGACGGGCGGGACGATGCCGAACGCGCCGCGCTGATCTGCGACGACGAGACGCTGACCCACGGGGCGCTGCGTGCACGCGTCGCCGCCGTGGCCCGCGCGCTGCTGGCCGCGGGCGTGCGCGCGGGCGACCGGGTCGCGATCCTGCTGCCGAACGGCGCGGCGTTCCTCGAGGCGTTCTTCGGCACGACCGCCATCGGTGCGATCGCGGTCCCCCTGAACACGCGGCTGCACCCGACCGAGCACGCCGCCCTGCTGCAGGACTGCACGCCGGTGGTGCTGGTGGCCGACGCCGCCTACGGCGCGTCGATCGCGGCGGTGCGGGCTTCGGTCGGCGCCGTGCGCACGTTCGTGACGGCGGGCCCGCCGGGCGCCTCGCCGGGCCCGGACGTGGACGCCGGGTCCGGTGCCGGTGACGCCGTCGTGCACCGGTTCGCCGCCTGGCGCGATGCGCATGCAGGCCCGATGCCCGCCGCGGCGATCGCCCCCGACCTGCCGGCGTCGATCCTGTACACGAGCGGCACGACGTCCCAGCCCAAGGGGGTCGTGCTGTCGCACGGCAACTACCACGCCGACATCGCCCACGTCGCCGCCGAAGCGGGCGCCGACCGCAACAGCGTCAACCTGCAGATCAGCCCGCTCTATCACGCGGCCTGCGTGCACACGCTCGCGCACCTCGCCGCCGGCGGCACGACGGTGCTGCCGCAGCGCTACGACGCCGACGCGGCGCTCGCCGCCATCGCCCGGCACCGGGTGACCTACCTGTTCGCGGTGCCGACGGTGCTGTACGAGCTGCTCGACCACCCCGGGTTCGGGCATCACGACCTGCGCTCGCTGCGGCGCATCGCCTACGGCGCCGCAGCGATCTCGGGCCCGCGGCTCGAACAGGCGCTGCGTGCGTTCGGGCCGATCCTGATGCACGCCTACGGTCTGACCGAGACGAGTTCGCACGCCTCGGTGCTGCGCACGGACGAGCACCTGCACCGGGCCGGCTCGATCGGGCGCGGGCTGCCCGGCGTCGCCCTGCGGGTGGTCGACGACGCCGGGCGCGACGTCCCGCCCGGGGGCATCGGCGAGATCCTCGTGCGCGGCCCGAACGTGATGACCGGCTACTGGGGCCGCCCGCAGGAGACCGCCGCCGTCCTGCGCGACGGCTGGCTGCACACCGGCGACCTCGCACGCATCGATGCGGACGGGTATCTGTTCGTCGTCGACCGCATCAAGGACCTGGTGATCAGCGGCGGCGTGAACGTGTATCCGCGCGAGTCGGAGCACGTGCTGGCCGGGCATCCCGCGGTCGCCGACGTCGCCGTGTTCGGCGTGCCGGACCCGCACTGGGGCGAGGCCCTGGCCGCGGCCGTGGTGCTGCGTCCGGGCCAGGCGGCCGACGCGCAGACGCTGCTGGCGTTCGCGCGCACGCGGCTGGGGGCGTTCAAGCTGCCCAAGCGCGTGCACTTCCTCGATCAGCTTCCCAAGACCGCGTCCGGCAAGGTCCGCAAGGCCGACCTGCGCGCACGCTTCCAGACGAGCCCATCACCATGACCACGACCCCAGGATCCGGCACGACACCGCAGCGCCCGCTGGTGCTGGTGGGCGGCGCCAGCGGCGCCCTCGGCCAGGCGATCGCCGAACGCATCGCCGCCGACGGCACCGACCTGGTGCTCACCTACCGGACGAACGGTGATGCGGCGCAGGCCCTCGCGGCCCGGCTGCAGCCGGACGGCGCGATCGCGCCGCTGCGCATGGACGTCACCGACGCCGCTTCGGTCGAGGCGACCGCGCGCGCGGTGCAGGCGCTGGGCCGCCGGCTCGATGCCGTGGTGTTCGCGGCCGGCGCGCACATCGCGCAGCCGCGCGTGGCCGACGTGGGCGACGCCGAGTGGCGCGCCGTCGTCGAGACCGAGCTGTTCGGATTCGCCAACGTGGCGCGCAGCTTCATCCCGCTGTTCCGCACCCAGAAGGGCGGCGCGTTCGTGTGCGTGACCACCTTCGCGAACTTCCGCTTCACCGTCGGCGACGCGCTGTCGAGCGTGCCCAAGGCCGGCGTCGAATCGCTGGTCCGATCGATCGCCCTCGAGGAGGGGCGCCACGGGATCCGCGCGAACTGCGTGGCGCCGGGCATCATCAATGCCGGCCTGGGTGCCGAGTTCCAGCGCACCTGCTACGACGCGCAGACGTGGGAGCGCGTCAGGAAGGGGGTGCCGCTGCGACGCTTCGGCGAGGCCCGGGAGGTGGCCGACGCGGTGGCGTTCCTGGCCTCCGCGCAGTCGGCCTACGTCACCGGCAACACGCTGATCGTCGACGG
>JAKOZZ010000236.1 GCA_029779755.1 Pseudomonadota bacterium | reverse complement strand
GGGCCCGGCCTGCGGCTGCGCCGGGTCCCTGCGCTTCGAGGTGCGCGACACCGGCATCGGCATCGCGCCGGAAGTCCGCGACCGGCTGTTCCGACCGTTCGTGCAGGCCGACACCTCGATGGCACGGCGATTCGGCGGCACCGGCCTGGGGCTGGCGATCTCCCGCCAGCTCGTCGAGCTGATGGGCGGCACGATCGGCGTCGCGCCCAATGGGGCGCAGGGATCGCGGGTCTGGTGCGAGGTGCCGCTGCCCGTCGCCGAGGCCGGGGCGGCCGTGCCGGCCGTTCACGACGACGCGCAGGCGCGACCGCTGGACGACCCGCAGGCGCGGCCGCTGCCCGCGCCCGTGCGTGACGAACGGCCGCCGGATGGCGCCGCGGCGCGCGGGGGGGCTGCCGGTGCGACGCGCGACGTGCACGCGACGAAGGCGGACGCCCCCGCCTTCATCGGGCTGCGCGTGCTGCTGGCCGAGGACAACGACGTCAACCAGATGATCGCGCGGGCGGTGCTCCGTTCGCTGGGGTGCGAGGTCCAGGTCGCGGGCAACGGCGGCGAAGCCCTCGCGGCCTTCGAGTCCGGCCGCTGGGATCTGGTGCTGATGGACTGTCAGATGCCGGTGATGGACGGCTACGTCGCCACCGCGGGCATCCGGGCGCTGGAGGCGCGCGAGCCGCGGCGCGGGCGCGTCCCGGTCGTGGCCCTGACGGCGCACGCGATGGCCGGCGAGCGCGACCGCTGCCTTGCCGCCGGCATGGACGACTACCTGTCGAAGCCGTACCGCAAGGAGCAGCTGCTCGAACTGATCCGGCGCTGGCGTCCGGTCTCGGCCTGAACGTCGCGCGTCCGGATCCCGGACCGCCGCACGCGGCGGCGGGCGCGGACGTCGTGGAGAATCGGACCCGGGCGGGCATGTCGGCCGCCCGGCCGGTCGCGCCCGTGGCCGGTCCTTCGACTCCAGGAGACTTCCAGATGATCCAGGTCCTCGCGGTGATCACCGCCAAGCCCGGCCAGCGCGCCGCCATCCTCGAGGCGTTCCGCGCGAACATGCCGGCCGTGCACGCCGAAGACGGGTGCATCGAATACGCCCCCGTGATCGACGCCGAGGGCTTCGGCGGCTTCCAGACGCGATTCGGCGAGGACACCTTCGTGGTCGTCGAGAAATGGCGCGACGCAGCCGCCCTGAAGGCGCACGCGGCGGCCCCGCACATGGCGGCCTATGCGGCGAAGGTCAAGGACCTGATCGCCAGCCGCGTGATCCACGTGCTGACGCCGGCCGCCTGAGCCCCGGTTTTCCCCGTACGGTGCGCCCGCACCCGATCATCGGAAGTTTCCTTCGGTGAAATCGCGGTCGGGCGTATCATCACAGCGTGGCGCGGGAGTGCCGGCGAAGGCGGACGCGTCTTGCGTCGGCCGATCGGTGACTGCCCCTGCGCCTTCCGGTCCGATTGTCCTGTCATGAAAGTTCGACCAGTGAAAGTTTTTCGCGCGCCTGCCGGGATCGCGGCGCACCGCGTGCCCCGATGAAGGGCTTCTACGGGTGGCGCATGGTCGGCGCGGGCGCCGGCCTCCAGTTCCTCCAGGCCGGCCTGCTGCATCAGGCGTTCGGAGCCTACTTCGCGGTGCTCACCGAAGAGCGCGGGTGGAGCAAGACCGCGCTGTCGGGCGCCTCGGCGATGCAGTCGATGGAGGCCGCCGTCATCGGGCCGCTGCTCGGCTGGATCATCGACCGCTTCGGTCCGCAGGGCATGATCCGCGCCGGCGTGCTCGCATTCGGCCTGGGCTTCATGGCGCTCAGCCAGATCGATACGCTGGCCGGCTTCTACGGGGCCGTGGCGATCATCGCGATCGGCTCGAGCCTGTGCGGCTACTTCCCGATCAACGTCGCGATCATCCACTGGTTCGAGAAGCGGCGCGCGCGTGCGCTGTCCATGGTGAGCCTGGGGCTCGCCCTGGGCGGGGTGTTCGTTCCGCTCGTGGCCTGGTCGATCCACACGTTCGGCTGGCGGGTGACCGCGTTCGCCTCCGGTGTGCTGGCGATCGCGGTCGGTCTGCCGATGGCGCGCGTCTTCAAGCACCATCCCGAGGACGTGGGGCAGCGCATCGACGGACTGCCGCCGCCCGATCCGACCCCGTCGGCGCCGCTGTCCGCCGACGCCGGCGCGGCCGGGGCATCGCAGGCTGCTGCGGGGGCTCCGGCGGCGGGTGCGCCTTCCGCGGGTGCGCCGACCGGTGCGCCGACCGTCCCGGCCGTGGCCTCCGGTCCGCGCGACTTCACCGCGCGCGAGGCGCTGCGCACCAGCGCGTTCTGGCTGCTCGCGCTCGGGCATGCGTTCGCGCTGCTGGTCGTGCTGTCCGTCAACGTCCACGCGATCACGCACATCAGCCGGGGTCTGGGATACACGGTGCCGCAGGCGTCGCTGGTGATCATGCTGATGACGATCGCGCAGGTGGGCGGCGTGCTGCTGGGCGGTGCGATCGGCGACCGCTACGACAAGCGCCACATTTCCGCCGCGTGCATGCTGATGCACGGCGCCGGACTGCTGATGCTCACCTACGCGGTCAGTCCCTGGATGCTGGCCGCGTTCGCACTGCTGCACGGATCGGCCTGGGGCCTGCGCGGGCCGATGATGCAGGCGATCCGGGCCGACTTCTTCGGGCGTCGCTCGATCGGCATGATCCTCGGTCTGTCGTCGACGGTGATCGTGATCGGCCAGATCGGCGGGCCGCTGATCGCCGGCGCGTTCGCCGACCTGACCGGCGACTACCGGATGGGGTTCACCGTGCTGGGTGTGCTGTGCGCCTTCGGGTCGCTGCTCTTCGTGTACGCGCGGCGACCGACCTGATCCCGCCCACCGGACACCTCCTCCCGGACACCTCCCCCCGATCCCAGGAGACCCCCATGCTTCGCGACCATCTCTTCGACGGAAAGCGCTTCCTCGTCACCGGTGGCGGCACCGGCCTGGGCAAGGCCATGACCGCACGGCTGCTCGAACTGGGGGCGACGGTCTACATCTGCGGACGTCGCGGTCCGGTGCTCGACGCCACCGCCGCCGAGCTGACGGCGCGGCATGGCGGACGCGTGCTCACGCGAGTGGTCGACATCCGCGACGCCGCCGCGGTCGATGCGATGGCGCAGTCGATCTTCGACGAAGGACCGCTCGACGGCCTCGTCAACAATGCGGCGGGCAACTTCGTGTCGCGCACGGAAGACCTGTCGCCCCGTGGCTTCAACGCGATCTCGGACATCGTGTTCCGCGGCACGTTCTACGTGACGCAGGCGGTCGGACGGCGCTGG
>JAKOZZ010000224.1 GCA_029779755.1 Pseudomonadota bacterium | reverse complement strand
TGCATTCGTGTTTCCCGGCCAGGGCTCCCAGTCCGTGGGCATGCTCGACGCGTTCGCGGACAACGCGGCCGTGACGTCGGTGCTCGCACGCGCCGACGCCGCGCTCGGCGAGCCCCTGTCGGCGTTGATCGCCACCGGACCGGCCGAGGCGCTCGCCCTCACGGTCAACACCCAGCCGGCGATGCTCGTCGCGTCGTATGCGGCCTATGCCGCCTGGCGCGCGGCGGGCGGCCCCGAGCCCGAAGCGGTCGCCGGGCACAGCCTGGGCGAATACACCGCGATGACGGTTGCCGGCATCGTCGAGCTCGAACGCGCCGTCCCGCTGGTGCGCAGGCGTGCGCAGGCGATGCAGGAGGCGGTCCCGGTCGGCGTCGGCGGCATGGCCGTGGTGATGGGGCTGGACGACGACGCGGTGCGGCAGGCGTGCGCCGAGGCCGCGGCCGAGGTCCCGAACGAAGTGGTCGAGGCCGTGAACTTCAATGCGCCGGCGCAGGTGGTGATCGCCGGATACAAGGCGGCGGTCGACCGCGCCTGCGCGCGGGCCAAGGCGCTCGGCGCCAAGCGCGCACTGCCGCTGGCCGTGTCTGCGCCGTTCCACTCCTCGCTGCTGCGGCCGGCCGGCGAACCGCTCGCGCGTGCGCTGGCCGATGCCGGCATCCGCGCGCCCCGGATCGCGCTGGTGAACAACGTCGACGTCGCGGTCGAGAGCGCCCCGGAACGCATCGTCGATGCGCTCATCCGGCAGGCGTATTCGCCGGTCCGCTGGGTCGAGGTGGTCGCCAAGCTGCGGGCGATGGGCGTCGACCGGGTGATCGAGTTCGGCCCGGGCAAGGTGCTTGCCGGACTCGTCTCGCGGATCGACAAGGCGATGAAGGTCAGCGCCGTGTACGACCCCGCCAGCCTCGACGCGGCGCTGAAGGAGTGCGCATGAACGCCGCCCTGAAGGATCAGGTCGCGCTCGTGACCGGTGCCTCGCGGGGCATCGGCCGGGCGATCGCCCTCGAACTGGGCCGGCAGGGCGCCACCGTGGTCGGCACCGCAACCACCGAAGCCGGCGCACAGGCCATCGGCGAAGCGTTCGCGCAGGCCGGCATCACGGGCCGCGGCATCGCGCTCGACGTCAACGACGCGGCGGCCTGCGAGCAGGCGGTCGACCTGGTCCAGAAGACGTTCGGCGGGCTCTCCATCCTCGTCAACAATGCCGGCATCACGCGCGACAACCTCGCGATGCGCATGAAGGACGACGAGTGGAGCGCGGTGATCGACACCAACCTGAGCGCGGTGTTCCGGCTGTCGCGTCTGGTGATGCGCGGGATGATGAAGGCGCGCTTCGGGCGCATCGTGAACGTGACCTCGGTCGTCGGCTCCAGCGGCAACGCCGGCCAGGCCAACTACGCGGCCGCCAAGGCGGGAGTCGCCGGCATGAGCCGGGCGCTGGCCCGCGAGCTCGGCAGCCGCAACATCACGGTGAACTGTGTCGCACCCGGCTTCATCGAGACCGACATGACCCGCGCGCTGTCCGAGACGCAGACGTCGGCGCTCACGCAATCGATCCCGCTCGGCCGCTTCGGCCAGCCCGACGACGTGGCCGCCGCGGTGGCCTTCCTGGCGTCCCCGCAGGCGGGGTACATCACCGGGACCACGCTGCACGTGAACGGTGGCATGTACATGGAGTGATGCGCGACGGCATCGACCAGACGACCGAAGGCTGCACGGTCGATGGACGAAGCCGGCACGTTGATGCAATTTCGAAGCTGCTTGGCGACAGGCGGCTTGAATGGGCGGCTAGCTGGTAAAATCCGGCGCGCCGTTCCGGCCACCCCCGTGGCCGGATTCCGTGGCGGCACCGCGTGTGCTGCCTCGGGCCGAACGATTGACGACAACCCGGATGTGCGGACCCTCCCGCATCCGCACTGAGGAGCCGACCGAATGGAAAACATCGAACAACGCGTGAAGAAGATCGTCGCCGAGCAACTGGGCGTGAACGAAGCCGACATCAAGATCGAGTCTTCGTTCGTCGACGACCTGGGTGCCGACTCGCTGGACACGGTCGAGCTCGTGATGGCCCTCGAAGACGAATTCGAGACCGAGATTCCGGACGAGGAAGCGGAGAAGATCACCACCGTGCAGCAGGCGATCGACTACGTGAAGTCCCACCAAAAAGGCTGATCGGAGGGCGCTGCCATGAGTCGCCGCAGAGTGGTCGTCACCGGACTGGGCGTGGTCTCTCCGGTCGGTAACGACGTGGATACGGCCTGGCGGAACATCGTCGCGGGCAAGTCCGGGATCGGCCCGATCACCCGTTTCGACGCCAGCGCGTTTCCGTGCCGCATCGCTGGGGAGGTGAAGGATTTCTCCATCGATGAGTACCTGCCGGCGAAAGAGGCGCGTCATTTCGACACCTTCATCCATTTCGGGCTCGCCGCGGGCACCCAGGCGCTGCGCGACAGCGGCCTGGAGGTCACGGACGCCAACCGCACCAGCATCGGCGTGATGATCGGTTCGGGCATCGGCGGTCTGCCGATGATCGAGGACAACCACACCGAGTACACGACGCGCGGTCCGCGGCGCATCTCGCCGTTCTTCGTGCCGGGCTCGATCATCAACATGATCTCCGGCCAGCTGTCCATCATGTTCGGGCTGCAGGGGCCGAATCTGGCGGTGGTGACGGCCTGTACCACGGGCCTGCACTGCATCGGCCAGTCGGCACGCATGATCGAGTACGGCGATGCCGACGTGATGATCGCCGGCGGCGCGGAGGCGACGATCTCGCCCCTGGGCGTCGGCGGCTTCTGTTCCGCCCGGGCGATGTCCACCCGAAACGACGACCCGCAGACGGCCAGCCGCCCGTGGGACAAGGATCGCGACGGGTTCGTGCTGGGCGAGGGCGCAGGCGTCATGGTGCTCGAGGAGTACGAGCACGCGCGGCGCCGTGGTGCGCGCATCTATGCCGAGATCTCCGGGTTCGGCATGAGCGCCGATGCCAACCACATCACCGCGCCCAGCACCGACGGGCCTCGCCGCTGCATGCTGTCGGCGCTGCGCAACGCGGGGATCGACGTCGACCAGGTGTCCTACCTGAATGCGCACGGCACCTCCACGCCGCTGGGCGACAAGAACGAGACCGACGCGATCAAGCTGGCACTGGGCGCCCACGCATCGAAGGTGGTCGTGAACTCGACCAAGTCGATGACCGGCCACCTGCTTGGCGGCGCCGGTGGCCTCGAGACTCTGCTGACCGTGCTGGCGGTGCACCACCAGATCTCGCCCCCCACGATCAACATCTTCAACCAGGACCCGGAGTGCGATCTCGACTACTGCGCCAACACGGCGCGGGACATGAAGATCGACGTTGCGATGAAGAACTCCTTCGGGTTCGGCGGCACGAACGGCACCCTGGTGATCCGGCGCGTCTGACGCGTCCGGTCGCCACGCCCGGCGCACCGGCGTGTCCTTTGCCCAGTCCCTGGCCGTCGGTCGCTCCGCGCGACTGATGGCCTTGTTCCATGCGGCGGCGGTCGTCGGAGCGGCGGGCGGTCTGCTCGGGGCCTGGCAGTGTGCGCAGGGCGGCTGGCCGCTGCCGGCGTCGCTGCTCGTGCTGCTCGTTCCGGCCACCTGCTGGGTGGGGCAGGGGTGGGCGGTGCGCCGCATCGCGCGCGGGGTGCTGCGGGTCGAAGTCGACGGACTCTCCAACTGGAACGACGCGCATGCGCGCGCGGCGCTGCCGTTCGTGCCCGACCGCTGGTGCGTGATCGCGGGCTGCGCGTGGATCTCGGGCACGGCCGGCGGGCGGCGCCTGCACCTGCTGTCAGGGGCCGATGCCCATGACGACGCAGACTGGGCGCGGCTCATGCGGTGGCTGCTGTGGCTGGAACGGGGCGGTGGTGTGCGTGGCTGATCGTCGGGCGGTCGACGGTGGCGACCGCGTGCGATTGAAAACCTCCGCTCGTGCCTCCAACTGCACGCTGGGCGCCCCGCGCTTCCGCGTGCGGGTGGTTTCACCGATCATCGGCCTGCCGATCTCCCCTCGACGACGAACG
>JAKOZZ010000223.1 GCA_029779755.1 Pseudomonadota bacterium | reverse complement strand
TTCATGTAGGTGCCCGGCTTGAGCAGCCACACCTGGCCGCCGTGCAGGCTGGCACGGGCGACTTCGCCGAAGAACTTCGACTCCTTCGCGAAGCGTGCGCCGCTGTCGCGCGCGATCTCGTCGACGAACCAGAAGCCCGCGTTGTGGCGGGTGTCCTCGTATTCGGGGCCGATGTTGCCGAGCCCGGTGATCAGTCGAATGGCACTCATGCGCTGATGATATCGGCGGGGCCGTCGGCGGATCGCCGCGCGGCCCGGGGTGAAAAAAAAGGCGGCCATCGGCCGCCTCGTGACTGGACGCGGCGCGCGTGGCGCCGCTCCGAGCCGATTACTTCTTGCCCTTCTTCGCCGGAGCGGCGGCAGCGGGCTTCTCCTCCTCGACGACCGGCACGGTGACCGTGACGATCGCGGGATTCTCCTTCGAGCGCAGCACCGCGGTCACGCCTTCGGGCATCGGGATGTCGCCGATGTGCACCGAGTGGCCCGGGGTGAGGTTCGACAGGTCGACCTCGATGTACTCGGGCAGATGCGCGGGCAGGCACGACACGGTGATCTCGGTGATCACGTGCGACACGATCGCGGCCGACAGCTTCACAGCAGGCGAGATCTCCTGGTTGGTGAAGTGCAGCGGCACCTTCAGGGTGATCTTCTGGTCCGGCGCGACGCGCTGGAAGTCGATGTGCATCACCTGCTGCTTGTACGGGTGCCATTGCACGTCGCGCAGCAGCACCTGCTCGGGCTTGCCGTCGAGCTCCATGTCGAGCACGGACGCGTGGAACTTCTCGACGCGCAGCGCGTGGAACAGCGCGTTGTGATCGAGTTCGATCGCGGTCGGCTCGACGCGACCGCCGTAGATGATGCCCGGCACCTTGGCCGCGCGGCGCAGTCGGCGGCTCGCACCCGATCCTTGCGCACTTCTCGTGTTGGCAACGACTTTCATCGTGTTCTCCTTCATCAGCCCCGTGTCCGCGACCAGACCATCGGGGGATTCAAAAAAGCCTGTCGGCAGACGGGCCGGCAGGCACCAGAAAATGGAGGGGCGCCGCCGCGGACGGCAGCGCCCGCAGGGCGGCGGTCAGTCGACGAACAGCGACGAGACCGAATCGGCCCGGTTGATGCGCAGGATCGTCTCGGCCAGCAGCTGCGCGCAGCTGAGCTGGCGGATCTTGCTGGACGCGCGGGCGTCCTTGGGGAGCGGGATGGTGTCGGTGACGACCAGCTCGTCGAGCGGAGAGTTCACCACGCGGTCCACTGCGCCGCCGGACAGCACGGCGTGCGTGCAGTACGACACGACCTTGACCGCGCCGTGCTCCTTCAGTGCGGCCGCGGCCTTCACCAGCGTGTTGGCGGTGTCGACCATGTCGTCCATGATCACGCAGGTGCGACCGTCGACTTCGCCGATGATGTTCATCACCTCGGCGACGTTGGCCTTCGGACGGCGCTTGTCGATGATGGCCAGCTCGGAATCGATGCGCTTGGCCAGCGCACGCGCCCGCACCACGCCGCCGACGTCGGGCGACACGACCACCACGTTCTCGTACTGCTGCTTGTGCACGTCGGCCAGCAGCAGCGGAGCCGCGTAGATGTTGTCGACCGGGATGTCGAAGAAGCCCTGGATCTGGTCGGCGTGCAGGTCCATCGTGAGCACGCGGTCGACGCCGGCGATCTGCAGCATGTTGGCCACGACCTTGGCGCTGATCGCCACGCGCGACGACCGCACGCGCCGATCCTGGCGGGCATAGCCGAAGTACGGGATGGCGGCGGTGATGCGGCCGGCGGATGCGCGCTTCAGCGCATCGACCATGACCATCACTTCCATCAGGTGGTCGTTGGTGGGCGCGCAGGTCGACTGCAGCACGAACACGTCCTTGCCGCGCACGTTCTCGAGGATCTCGACCATCACCTCGCCGTCGGAAAAACGGCCGACGGTCGCCTTGCCCAGCGACAGGTGCAGGTGGGCGGCAACGTCGCTGGCGAGCTTGGGGTTGGCGTTGCCGGTGAAGATCATCAGACCTTCGGGGGACAAACCTTCCGCACTGCGGCGCACAACCTGCTGCATGATCGAACCCGGTCGGAGGCGTGACTAGTCGCGCACGCCTGAAAGATGGCTGGGGAGGAAGGATTCGAACCCTCGAATGCCGGAATCAAAATCCGGTGCCTTAACCAACTTGGCGACTCCCCAGTGGAACCGTCAGCTCAACGGACGTCGTGCGATGCAGCCACGCCGCCGAAAGCCCATTCGCGAAGCGGATGCCGAGGCAGCGACCGTGCCGTCAGGATCCGGGCGTCGGTCCGGCCCTGGAGCCGGTTGCACACGGTGACGGCGGCAGACTCGCTGTCGAGCGGAAGAAACACGCAGGCACCCGAGCCCGTCATCCGGGCCGGCCGGGGGTCGATGCCGACATCCCGGGCCGCCTGCTCCAGTGCTTCGAGGGCGGCGGCAACCAGGGGCTGCCGCGACATCACGACGCGTTGGAGATCGTTTCTTCCGCGAAACACCTGATCGCCTCGCGAAAGACCGCAGATTTTGAGTGGTTTCGTGTCGCGTGTCAAATCGGGGTCGGCGAACACCCCCTGCGTGGGCACGCCGACCCGTGGCGCGAGCACCACGTACCAGCGTTGCGGCAGCGGCAGCGGCTGGAGCTGCTCGCCGATGCCGGTGGCGTAGGCGGTCTCGCCGAACACGAAGAACGGCACGTCGGCGCCCAGACGCAGGCCCAGCGCCGCCAGACGTTCGCACGGCCAGTGCAGGTCCCACAGCCGGTTGAGCGCGAGCAGGACGGTGGCGGCGTCGGAGCTGCCCCCGCCGAGGCCGCCGCCCATCGGGATGCGCTTGTCCAGTGCGATCTCCACGCCCAGCGGGCAGCCCGAGGCCTGCGCCAGCAGCCGGGCCGCGCGCACGGTGAGGTCCTGCTCGGGGTCCACCTCCGGAATCGGTTCGACGCGCACGACCCGTCCGTCGTCGCGGCGGCTCAGGTGCACCCGGTCCTGGAGGTCGATCAGCTCGAACACCGTCTCGAGCAGGTGGTACCCGTCGCTGCGCCGCCCGGTCACGTGCAGGAACAGGTTCAGCTTGGCCGGCGCCGGAAGGTTGCGCAGCGCGGTGATCATCGCGCGCCGGCCTCCGTGTCGGCATCGACCGCCAGCCGGATCTCGACGCGGCGGGTGTCGTCCGCGGCGGGGTCGGCAGGCCAGCGCAGGGTCAGGCGCAGCGGCCGGCCGGCGGTCCAGCGGCCGGCGGCGACCTGCCACCCCTCGTCGACCACACGCACCTCGTCCTCGCGGTCGGCCGTGGCGGGGCCGGGCTGCGCGAACTCGCCCGACAGCCAGCGTGGCAGGCGTTCGATCGGAACGCGCCAGCCGAGGACCGTCTCGGTAAGCGCCTGCGGGCTGGCCGCCTGGTGCGCGCGGCCGTCGGCGGTCTCGAGGGTGGCGTGGCCGGGGCGGGCGCTGGCACGCGCCAGGGTCTGTCCGAACGGCGACACGATCTCCATCTCCGCGGTGTCCCCGAGGGCGCGCACCTGGAAGCGGCCGCTGGCGCGCTCCTCGCGCGGTGGCTCGCCGACGATCGTCCAGGTGGCGGCGAAGCGGCCGGTCCAGGCCTGCGCCCCGCTGCCCTCGGGCAGCGCGGGCACGCGCGGCGATGCGCAGCCCGCCAGGGCCAGCACGAAGGCGAGCGCGGCCCCGAGCCGCGGCGTGCGCAGCGGCACGACACCCACGGGATCAGAGCGCAATGTTCAGCCGGGCCAGCGTTGCGCGCAGGGTCTCGTTGTCGGGTTCGCGACTGGCGGCGGTGCGCCACAGCGTGCGCGCCTCTTCCGTGCGTCCCAGCTTCCAGAGCACCTCGCCCAGATGCGCGGCGATCTCGGCCTCCGGCCGCAGCGCATAGGCCCGCTGCAGGTACTGCACCGCCTGCTCGAGGTCACCCCGGCGATACAGCAGCCAGCCCATGCTGTCGAGGATGTGCGCGTCGTCGGGCGCCAGCTCCACGGCCTTCTTCAGCAGCGTGAGCGCCTCGTCCAGCCGGATGTTGCGGTCGGCGAACGTGTAGCCCAGGGCGTTGTACGCGTGCGCATGGTCGGGACGCAGCGCGATCAGCTTGCGCAGGCTCGCCTCCATGACGCCCAGCCGGTCGATCTTCTCGGCCGCCATGCCGTGGTCGTAGAGCAGCTCGGGGCTGTTCGGCGTGCGTTCGAGCGCCTTGTCGAGCACCTCGAACGCGTCGGCGTGACGGCCGGCCTCGCGCAACAGCTGGGCTTCGGCGCTGGTGAGTTGCAGACGCTCACGGCTCGTCGGCACGCTGGTGCTGCGCAGCAGCTCACGCCCTTCGTCGAGGCGCCCGGACTTGCCCAGCAGCAGCGCGCGGCGGATCACCGCGGGCAGCATCTGCTCGCCGCGCGTGACCCGCGACAGCCAGCCGATGGCGTCGTCGAGCCGTCCGCGGTCTTCGGCGATCTGGGCCAGGAACAGGTACGCGGGCGCGTTGTCGCGCTGGATGTCCTCGGGCAGGGCGAGGAAGCGCTGCAGGTAGTCTTCGGCCACCGGCAGCTGCCTGGTCTGGTAGGCGATCTGCGCGAGCGAGAACAGGATGGGCGGGCTGTCGGGCTCTTCCCGCAGGGCGAGCTCCATCTGCTTCTGTGCGGCGTCGGCCTTGCCGTCGCCGGCGAGCATGCGCGCGTACGTGAACCGCGCCTCGACCGCTTTCGGGTTGCGCTTCAGGAAGGCATCGAGCAGTGCGAGCGCGTCGGCGATGCCGGCGGCGCCGCCGGACGACAGATGCCGCGCGGCGGCCACCGCGGCGGTTTCGTCGTCGGGCCGGGCGGCCAGGGCCGCGCGGGCCTCCGCGGCCGCGCGCGGTTGCAGGCCGGCGGCGCCTGCCAGCGCGGCGGCGGCCAGGCGTGCCTCGGGGACGGCCTGGTCGGCGACGGCCAGGCGGTCGAACAGCGCGAGCGCGGCCGCCTTGTCGGCGGTGCGCAGCAAATTGCGCTGCAGCAGCCCATAGAACTCGGCCAGCGTGCCCTCCCGGCGCGCGCCGGCCAGTCGTTCGGCCAGCAGAGGCTCGACCTGGGGGAACTGGCCGGTCGACAGCCAGAGCGTCTCGAGTGTCTGGGCTGCGAGCGTCGATTCCGGCGACAGCTGCCGCCACAGGACGGCCGCCTCGGTCGCCCGTTCGATGGACCGCTCGACCAGGGCCAGCTCGGTGGCGCGCCGGGCCAGTCGGGGATCCCGCGTCTGGCGCGCCAGCGACAGGTAGGTGGCGGCGGCGCTGCCGGTCTGGCCGCGCTGCGCGGCGATCTCGGACGCGAGCAGCTGGAACAGGATCTGCGAAGAAAGATCGACCTTGGGCAGGGCCTCGGCAGGCTCGGCGGGCGGTGCAGGGCGCGCGGTCGGGGCCGCCGGTCGCCGGCTGCGCTGGGGCGACGTGCCGCGCGCAGTCGCCGCCGCGGTCGCCTTGGATTCGGCGCGGGCTTCCGCAGCCGGGTCGCCGGTCGCGTCGGCCGGGCGGGCGACGACCCCGGCGCAGCCGGTCAGGGCCGCGGCAAGCGCGACCGCCGCGCAGGCGCGGGCAACGGCGGCAGGGAGGGTCGGGGCGGGGTGCCCCGCGCGCGGCGCGCAGTGCGCCCATCGTGTGGAGGTCATGCAAGGATCTTAGGTTCAATTACACTGCCCGGCAAGAAAACCACCCGCCCGCACGCCGGCGCGCGCACGCGTTCCGACCGGCCCGCCGTGCCGCCGGGCGCGCCTCGCCGCGCGCCGTTCCGTCCATGCCCGAACTCCCGGAAGTCGAGGTCGTCCGCAGGGGGCTGGCGCCCCATGTCGCCGAGCGCATCGTGCGCGCCGCCCGCGTGCGTGCGCCGATGCTGCGCTGGCCCGTGCCCGCCGATCTCGACGGACGCCTGGCAGGCCAGCGGTGTACCGGCGTGCAGCGGCGCGGCAAGTACCTGCTGTTCGACTTCCCCGCCGGCGTGCTGATCGTGCACCTGGGCATGACCGGGACGCTTCGGTTCCTGCCGGATGCGCCGCCCCCTGCCGTGCACGACCACGTCGACGTGGTGTTCGGGCACGGGACCATGCGCTACCGCGACCCGCGGCGCTTCGGCGCGGTCCTGTGGCACGACCGGGGCGACGGTCCGGTGGCCGCCCATCCGCTGCTGGCGAAGCTGGGCGTCGAGCCGTTCTCGGACCGGTTCGACGGCGCGCTGATGCATGCGGCCACGCGCGGGCGGCGGGTCGCGATCAAGCAGATGCTGCTGGCCGGCAGCGTGGTGGTGGGGGTGGGCAACATCTACGCGTCCGAGACCCTGTTCCGTGCGGGCATCCGCCCGTCGACGCCCGCCGGTCGCATTGGCCGGGCCCGGTACGACGCGCTGGCGGCCGAGATCCGGGCGACCCTGGCCGAGGCCATCGAGCGCGGCGGCAGCACGCTGCGCGACTTCGTCGGAAGCGATGGCGCCAGCGGGTACTTCCAGCTGGACTGCTTCGTCTACGACCGCGCCGGCCAGCCCTGCCGCGTCTGCGCCACGCCGATCCGCATGCGGCACGATCAGCAGCGCTCGACGTTCTGGTGCCCGCGCTGCCAGACCTGAACACCGCCGGGCGTCCGGCGCCCGCCGCAGGGCGGATGGATCGGCGGCGGGTGCGCGGCGGCGGCCGGCCCCTGTGCTAGTGTCGAAAGTCACACATCCTGACGGTGCGGCCGGTGCACGGCCCGTGCCGTCGATCCTTCCCACGGAGCACCCCTGCGCATGGCTGCCGGCAATTTCGCAGAGAGAATCGCCGCCTACGGCGCGTGGCGGCGCGAGCTGGTCGACGGCGTGCGCCGCTACGGCCAGTGGCTCGAGTCGTCCGAGCTGTCCGACGCGGCCGTGCGTTCGCGCATCGAGCGCGTGGTCGAGCGGCTCCGGGACGACCGCATCTCCATCGTCTTCGTCGCCGAGTTCTCGCGCGGCAAGTCCGAGCTGATCAACGCGATCTTCTTCTCCCGCTACGGCCAGCGCATCCTGCCGTCGTCGGCCGGGCGCACCACGATGTGCCCGACCGAACTGCTCCATGACGGCAGCCGCCCGTCGTCGATCCGCCTGCTGCCGATCGAGAGCCGGCTGGGCGACGCCTCGCTGACCGAGCTGCGCGCGCGTTCGGCCGAGTGGATCGAGCATCCGATCGAGCCGGGCGACCGCGACAGCCTGGCCGAGGCCTTCGCGTGCGTGCGCCAGACCAAGCGGGTGCGTGTCGAGGATGCGGCTGCGCTCGGCCTGTTCCAGTCCGACGACGAGGACTCGCCGATCCAGCCCGATGCACAGGGCATGGTCGAGATTCCGTTGTGGCGCCACGCGATCGTCAACATCCCCGATCCCCTGCTGGAGATGGGACTGGTGGTGATCGACACGCCGGGCCTGAACGCGCTGGGCAGCGAGCCGGAGCTCACGCTCAACCTGATCCCGAGCGCCGACGCCGTGCTGTTCGTGCTCGCGGCCGACGCCGGGGTGACGCGCTCCGACATCGAGGTCTGGCGCGACCATGTCAGCCCCGCGCATGCGTCCGGCCGCTTCGTCGTGCTGAACAAGATCGACGGGCTGTGGGACGAGCTGCGCGACGACATGCAGATCGAGGTCGAGATCGCCAGCCAGGTGGCGTCGGTGTCGCAAACCCTCGACCTGCCGGCGTCGCGCGTGTTCCCGGTGTCGGCGCAGAAGGGCCTGGTGGCCAAGATCCAGGGCGATGCGCCGCTGCTGCGCCGCAGCCGCCTGCCCGAGCTCGAGCGCGCGCTGTCGCAGGAGCTGGTGCCGCAGCAGCAGACGCTGGTGCGCGAGCACGTACGCCGCGAGTTCGACGAGCTGGCCGCCGTGATCCAGTCGGTGCTCGGTGCGCGCCGGCGCAACGTCGTCGAGCAGCTGTTCGAGCTCAACGGCCTGCGCGGCAAGAACCGCAACGTCGTCGACCACATGGCGGGGCGCATCAAGGCCGAGCGCGCCGACTTCGAGAAGAGCCTGCGGCACCTGCAGGCGCTGCGTACCGTGTTCTCGCGGCACTCGCAGTCGATCTATTCGACGATCGGCGTCGACGCGCTCAAGCGGCACGTGCGCGGCGCGCGCGAGGTGATGCGCGCGAGCAACTTCTCGGTCGGCCTGCGCGAAGGCATGGACCGGCTGCTGAGCGCGGTGCGCAACGACTTCACCCAGGTGGCGCGCTACGTGGACGAGATCACCACGCTGATGAGCGCGATGTACCGCACGTTCAATGCCGAGCACGGGCTCACGCTCGGCAGCCCGATGATGTTCTCGGTGCGGCGCTACCAGGAGGAGCTCGACCGCATCGAGGGTCTGCACCGCAAGCAGTTCGGTGCGCTCACGCTGGTCACCACCGAGAAGTGGGCGCTGATGCGCCGGTTCTTCGAGTCGGTCGCCGCGCGCATCAAGGAGGTCTACGACCTGGCCAACCGCGAGGTCGAGGCCTGGCTGCGCGCGGTGATCGCGCCGATCGAGGGGCAGGTGCGCGAGCACCAGGCGCAGCTGCGCCGCCGCCTCGATTCGGTCAAGCGCGTGCTCGACGCCACCGAGAGCCTGGATGCGCGCATCGCCGAGATCGACGAGTCGCGCGCGCAGGTCGAGCAGCAGCTGGCCATTGCCGGCGAACTGGCCGACCAGGTGCGCACGGTGCTGGCCCAGGACCTTCCTGCCCTCCACGAACTCGAGGCCGCCTGATCGACGCGGGGCGGCGATGAGCGTGCTCGCGCGGCGGGTGATCGAGTGGCAGCGCGTGCACGGCCGGCACGACCTGCCGTGGCAGCGCACGCGCGACGCCTATCGCATCTGGTTGTCGGAGATCATGCTGCAGCAGACGCAGGTCGCCGCCGTGATCCCGTACTACCAGCGCTTTCTCGATGCGCTGCCCGACGTGCATGCTCTGGCGCGGGCCGACCTCGATCAGGTGCTCGCGCTGTGGAGCGGCCTGGGCTACTACAGCCGGGCCCGCAACCTGCACGCCTGCGCGCGACGCATCGTGGACGATCATGCGGGCGTGTTTCCCGACGACGCCGAACGCCTCGCGCAGCTGCCGGGCATCGGCCGCTCGACCGCGGCGGCGATCGCCGCGTTTGCCTTCGGACGCCGCGAGGCGATCCTCGACGGCAACGTGAAGCGGGTGTTCTGCCGCTACTTCGGCGTCGAGGGCTTCCCC
>JAKOZZ010000215.1 GCA_029779755.1 Pseudomonadota bacterium | reverse complement strand
CCCCACGCCTGGTGCGCGATCGACACGCACGAATACGCGAGATACGTGACCAGCGACGTCAGGGCCAGCCATGCGGGCAACGCCGCCGGCCCGCCGATCGGGTGCAGCATCGCGGTGAAGCCGAGGGCGAGCGGCGCCAGCCCGAGCAGGATCCAGCGTCGCAGGCTGGCGCGCGACCCGCTGCGGTCGATCGCCACGCCGATCAGCGGGTCGGCGACCGCGTCGACCAGCCGTGCGGCGAACAGCACCGCACCCACGACGCCGAGACTCAGGCCGTGGGTCTGGTGGTAAAGCGCGGGCAGCAGGACGAACATCGGCAGCTCGAGCAGCGCCAGCGGCAGCCGCAGGGCGCCGTAGGCCGCGAGCGGGCGCAGTGCGATGGCGGTGATGCTCATCGCGGCGCGCCGGCGAGGCCCAGCAGGGCGTTGCGCACGTCGGGCGCGACGGTGCGGCGGTCGAGCCAGATCGCAAAGAACGCGCGCCCGAAACCCGGCGCATCGATGCGTCCGATCGGCACGTCGTTGCGATAGAACGCGACGCCACGCTCCGGGTGATGCACCCCGGTGATCCGGTCGCCGTCGGTCACGTCCGGAAAGATGCGGTGCATCGCGTCGAGCCAGGCGGCGCGCTGTTCGGCCGAGCCGAACCCAAGGCGCGTGATCTCCTTGTGGCTCGCCTGCGCGATCGCCGCGCCGTCGAGTGCGCGTGCATACCGCAGGTCGAGCGCGAACGCCGCCTGCTCGTAGCGCGCCGGGTCGAGCGTGTCGCCCGCGGTCCACAGGCGCGCCTCGTAGATCTTGAGGCCGAACCAGCGCAGCACCCCCTGGCCCTGCAGGCGCGCCTGCGCCAGCGCCGCGCGGACCGCCGCCGGCGCCTGCGTGCCCGCGGCGTCGGTCGCCGTGGTGCCCGACGCCGCGGCCGCAGACGCAGACGCCGTCGTGGGCGACGGCGCGCTGGCCGCAACGCCCGACGTCGCGGAGGCCGGGGCGCCCGTGGCACACGCCGTGCCGACGGGCGATGCCGCCCCTGCGATCGCCAGCGCACAGCCCGCTGCAACGGCCCTGAGGTTCATGCGTGCTCGAGCGTGAACTGGTACACGTCGGTGCTGCCGTGCCGGAACGCGGCCTCGCAGTACGCGAGGTAGAACGTCCAGATGCGCACGAAGCGTTCGTCGAAGCCCAGCGCCGCGACGTCGCCCAGGCGCGCGACGAAGTCGTCACGCCAGCGCTTCAGCGTGTGCGCGTAGTCGATCCCGAACGCGAACCGGTCCGACACGCGCAGGCCGGCGCGTCGCGCCTGGGCCTCGAACGCCGACGGCGACGGCAGCATGCCGCCGGGGAACACGTACTGCTGGATGAAATCGGTGCCGCGGCGATACCGCTCGAACAGCGCGTCGTCGATCGTGATCGTCTGGATCACGGCCCGCCCGCCGGGTTGCAGGCAGCGGGCGATCATCGCGAAGTAGTCCGGCCAGTACCGTTCTCCGACCGCCTCGAACATCTCGATCGACGCGATCCCCGCATAGCGGCCGTGCTCGTCCCGGTAGTCCTGCAGCGCACAGTGCGCGCGCGCCGAGAGGCCCGCGTCACCCAGCCGGCGCTGCGCCCACGCCAGCTGTTCGGTCGACAGGGTCAGCCCCTTCACGTCGAGCCCGGTGGCGGCGGCCCGTTCGGCGAACCCGCCCCACCCGCAGCCCACCTCGAGCACCCTGGCGCCCGGCGCGAGGTCGAGACGGTCGAGGATGCGCTGGTACTTCGCATCCTGCGCCGCCGTCAGCGAGCGGTCGGGGTCGCCGTCGAAGAGCGCGCTCGAGTACGTCATGCCGGCATCCAGCCACAGCGCGTAGAAGTCGTTGCCCAGGTCGTAGTGGGCGTGGATGTTCCGGCGCGAACCCGCGCGGCTGTTGCGGTTCATCAGGTGGCGCAGGCGGTGCAGCGCGCGTCCCCACCACCGCCCGTACACCGCCTGCTCCAGCGTGTCCCGGTTGGCGGCCGCCACGTCGAGCACCGCGTACAGGTCGTCCGTGCTCCAGTCGCCGGCGATGTAGCTCTCGGCCAGGCCGATGTCGCCGCGCGCGAGCACGGCGCCGAACAGGTTCCAGTTGGCCAGGCGCAGTGCGGCGCGCGGCTCCCCGGCGCCGAAGCCCAGGGTGGTGCCGTCGGGCAGGGTCAGCTGCACCGAGCCCGTGCGCAGGCCGGCGAGCATGCCCAGCAACGGGCGGGCGGTCCTGGGCACGGGGGTGTCCGCGGGGTCCGAGGTGCGACCGGCGATGCGTGTGGCCAGTCCGGACGGAGCAGTCAGCGTCTTCATTTCGATGCGCGTGTCACGAAGCCCTCGGGCGGGGCGGGTTTGCGATGGAACGGCACGCGCTTGAGCCACAGCTTCAGTGCGTGCCAGTGGATGCGGAGGATCACCATCACGGTGAACGCCGGGTGCAGCAGCAGCGCCCGGAGGGCGGCCTGCGCGCGCAGGGGATGGAGTTCGCCGCTGAGGCTGGTCACCAGCAGGGGTCCGTGCGCGTCGTCGAGGTCGATGCGGGCGACGCTGCGGCGACCGTTGGACAGGAACCGGAACCGGTAGGCGCCTTCGACCGCGCAGAAGGGCGACACGTGGAAGACCTTGTGCGCCCGCAGTTCCTCGCCGGCACGCAGCGGCGTGCCGTCGGCGTGGGCCAGCAGGTAGCAGTGACGTTCGCCGAACGTGTTGTTCACCTCGGCGACCACGGCCGCGAGCCGGCCGTCGGCGTCGTGGCAGTGCCAGAAGCTCACCGGCTTGAACGTGTACCCGAGCACGCGCGGGAAGGTGTGCAGCCACACGGCGCCCTCCGCCCGCACGCCGGCTTCGGCCAGCAGGCCGCGGATGAACGCCAGCGCCCGCCCGCCCGTGCCGTGGTCGGCCTCGTGGAACGACAGCAGGCCCGGTCGGTTCACGCCGAACAGCGCGCTGCCGCACCCGTCGGACGGCAGGCGATCGACCGGCACGCGCAGGTGGAACGCCGGATACCGGAATGCATGGCGCGTCGGGCGCAGACGGGTGTGGCGCACCTCGCCGAAGACCAGGGCCCAGCCGTCCTGCACCAGCCGCCCGAAGGTGCCCGGCGCGCGCGCGCGGTCGCGCGCGTCGCGGTGGCCGGTGGTGTGGATCGCCGACATCGTGCGCTGCGGCCGCGATCAGGCGGCGGCGCGCGGTTCGACGCGCATCGCATTCAGTGCGCCGGCGACGGCGAGCCCGGAGCGCAGGCCGTCCTCGTGGAAGCCGTAACCGGTCCATGCGCCGGCGAACCACGTCGCGCGCCGCCCCTGCAGACCGTTCAGCCGCTTCTGCGCGGCCATCGCGCCCCGGTCGAACACCGGATGCTCGTACGACAGGCGCGCGATCGTGTGTTCCTCCGCCGGCGGTGTCAGCGGGTTGAGGCTGACCATCACGTTCGTGGTGAAGGGCAGGGGCTGCAGGCGGTTGAGCCAGTACGTGACCGAGACTTCGGGTGCGTCCGCGTCGCCGTTGCTCAGGTAGTTCCACGCGGCCCAGGCCGCGCGACGGCGCGGCATCAGCCGGGTGTCGGTGTGCAGCCAGGCGGTGTTGGGCTGGTAGGGGATCGCGTCCAGCACCGCGCGCTCGTCGGCGTCGGCGTCCGTCAGCAGCGCACGCGCCTGGTTGCTGTGACACGCCAGCACGACCTGGTCGAAGCGCTCGATGCCGCGCGGCGACGTCACGAGCACGCCGCCGCCCTCGGTCGGGGCGGGTCGGCGGATCGCGCTCACCGGGCAGTTCAGGCGCAGCTCGTCGAGGCGGGCCCGGATGCGGTCGACGTACTGGCGCGAGCCGCCCTCGACCGTGTACCACTGCGGGCGGTCGGCGACCTGCAGCAGACCGTGGTTGTGGAAGAAGCGCACGAAGCTGCCCAGCGGAAAGCCGAGCATCGTGCGCATCGGGCACGACCAGATCGCCGCGGCCATCGGCAGCAGGTAGGCGTCCCGGAATTCGGCGCTGTAGCCGGCGCGCTCGAGGTGCTCGCCGAGCGCTCGGTCGAGCGTCTCGGCGTCGCCGCCCTGGGCGAGCGCGGTCGCCTCGCGGTTGAACCGCAGGATGTCGCGCAGCATCCGCCAGAAGCCGGGCCGCAGGGCGTTCGAAGGCTGCGCGAGCAGCGTGCGCAGATTCGACCCGCACCATTCATGACGGTGCGGCCCGACGGACACCGCGAACGACATGTCGGAGGGCACGACCGGAACGGCCAGCTCCTCGAACAGGGCGATCAGGCCCGGGTACGTCCGCTCGTTGTAGACGAGGAACCCGGTGTCGACCGGAAAACGGATGCCGTCGAGCGTCACGTCGACGGTGTTCGCGTGGCCGCCCGCGCGGGGTGCCCCCTCGAACACGACCACGCGATGCTGCGCCTGAAGCTTCAGGGCGGCGCCCAGACCGGAGATGCCGGCGCCGATGACGGCAATGTCCATGGATCGATGTTCCTCGGGAGCGGTG